>NZ_CP146235.1 GCF_037040815.1 Pararoseomonas sp. SCSIO 73927 | reverse complement strand
CGGCCGCAGGGGGCGCCAGGGGCGGGCCGCCTAGATGCGGGATGGCCCGCCCCACCCCTCATTGACGATCACGAACTAACCCCCGCGCTGGGCGCTACTCCCCGCGAATGTCCCGTTCGACCCACGATCTGCCCTTCTTCCGGGACGAGGAAGTTCTACGGGCGGTAGCCCGGCAGGGTGACGAGGGCTGGACGCTGAACGTGGAGGACGAGAAGGGCCGCATCGCCCTCACATGGCGGCTTGATCCGGGGCTGCTGCGCGATGACCCCGAGGCTCACCTGCCGGACCTGCTGGATATGCTGACCCGTGCGGTCATGGCCTATCACATCCTCCTCATTCCGCGCGGAGAGCGGGTATATCCGCCCGTGACGGGGGTGGCCGAGGGCTAGCCCGTCACCAATCCCACCAGCCGGGCACCGCACCACACCTCTGCCTTACCTACCCCGGCCAGGATTTTCCGCGCTGCTTCCAGGGCCGCCGCATCGTCAGCACACAGCACGTTCTCCCCAACCTGAACCTTCCCGTTCGATCCGAGAACGTAGATGCGGAAGGAGGTGGGGGTGGGCATCGCCGCCAGTCTAGCACACGGGACCGTGAGTCGAGAGGTGGGCCGCTCCACCCCTTCCACCCGTTCGAGAACGCGGCGCGCGATCGCCTTGTGACTTACCCACCCCCCGGCCGCGCTTGCCGTAGAAGGGCCGCTTGCCGGGGCGTGGATAAGTCCCCCCTCTGAAGACAGAGAGAAGGGCGGAACCGGAAACGGGCCAATTTCAGGCGCTTGCTGGAGGCATACCGGACACTCTGGGTGTCACCTATCCATGACACCTAGAGTGTCACCTTTGACGTCCAGAACCACGACACCTACTGTCCAAAGCCTAGACAGTTTTGGCAGGGATACCGGACACCATGAGCGCGACCACGGAAGAGGCCCCCAAGGGTCCGCGCTTCACGAAGGTCTATGACCGGGGGTGGGACCGGATCGGTCAGTTAGTCACCCTGAAGGGCGGGCCCACCGTGGCGAAACTCTGGGTGTTCCTCGCCCGCCATTGCGGCCACGACAACGCCCTGGCCTGCACCGTAGACGTGCTGGCCGAGGAACTGGAGTGTTCGGAGCGATCCATCATCCGCGCCGCGAAATACCTGGAACAGAACGGCGCCCTGACCATCGCCAAGCTGGGCACCGCGAACGTCTACATCCTGAACGACGGGGAAATCTGGAAGACCTACGAGGACCATAAGCGGTTCTGCGGCTTCCGCACGAAGACGCTGATAAGCGAGAAGGCGAACCCTGGCCTCAAGCGTCGGCTGACCCACATGACCGGCAAGGCTCCCGCCTCCGACCTGTTCGAGTAGGCGCCAGCCCCGTAGGTGCCTCTCCCCGCCGCCCTGGCAGGAAGGGGTAGACGGGCAGCGCCAGCAGCGCCCACGACCGCGCCACCGCCGCCTCCGATGCCAGGAGGCGGGCCAGATCCTGATCGCGGTTCGGGAAGCGGACGCGGTCCATGGACGAGGCGTAGCCGCACCACCGGCCCGGCACCTTCACCTATGGCAACCCGTCCACCCCTGGTCAGCCCCGGTCATCCAGGGACAAGCTGCAGCCTGTCCGGGCCCGTCTACCCGGACGACCACGGACCCCCAAGAGACTGACCGCCCATGACCACCCTGGTTGAAGTAGCTCCGTCCGCCCCGGACGAACCCGGACGGCTGCTGACGCTGACCGAGGCCGCCACCCATTCGGGATATAGTAGGGAGGCCCTTCGCCTACGGGTCCGGCGCGGAAAACTGCCCGCTGTCCGGGGGAATGACCGGGTGGTCAGGATCAAGGCCAGCGACCTTGCCGATCTGCCGCCCGTGTCCACGGACGACCAGGAGGACGCGGAGCCCGCGACCCCGGACGACCGGGTGGACACCTACCTGGAGGTGCAGCAGCACCGTGGCGAGGCTGTGCGCGCCCGTCTGGAGGCTGCCCGGATTGATCTGAAGGGCCTGCGCGACCGCCTGGACGAAGAACGGGAGTTGAGCGCGGAGCGCGCCACCCAGGTCGCGGTGGCCGAGGCCCGCTATCAGGCCGCCATCCAGGCGCAGCAGGTAGCCACCGAGGCGCGGCAGCGGGCGGAGGCCCGGCTGGCCGTGATCGAGGAAGAACTACGGGAAGCCCGCCGGCCTCTCTGGGAACGGGTGATCCGGGCAATCCGGGGTTAGACCTGGTTCCCACAATCCGTATCAACTGCCCCCAACGACCGTTGGCGAGAGTTGACACGAACGGGCCGGCGAGCGATACCCCGGACATGAGCCACGCCGCCGCCATCGCCTATGTCCGCGTCAGCACCGATCGCCAGGGCCGGTCCGGCCTGGGCCTGGAGGCGCAGCGCGAGGCCATTGCCCGCTTCGCCCAGGACCAGGGCATGACGATCACCACCGAGTTCATGGAGGTGGAGACGGGCAAGGGTGCTGACGCCCTGGACCGCCGGCCGCAGCTAGCCGCCGCCCTGGCCGCCGCCCGCCGGATCGGCGCCCCCGTCATCGTCAGCAAGCTGGACCGCCTTTCGCGCGACGTGGCGTTCATCGCGGGCCTGATGGCGCAGCGCGTGCCCTTCATCGTCGCGGAACTGGGCGCGGACGCGGACCCGTTCATGCTGCACCTCTACGCGGCCCTGGCTGAGAAGGAGCGCAGGCTGATTTCCGATCGGACCCGCGACGCGCTGAAGAAGCTGCGCGATGGCGGGAAGGCGCTGGGCGGTGTCCGCCCCGGTCAGCGCCTGCCCACCGCCGAACAGCACGCGCGTGGCGTCCGCGCTGGCGCCGATGCCCAGCGCGTGGCGGCCGACCACCGCGCCCATGCCCTCGCCGCCCGCGTCCAGGAACTGCGCGCGGCCGGCACCTCCATGGCAGGGATCGCAACCGCCCTGCAGGACGAGAAAATCCCGACCCCGCGCGGTGGCGCCTGGACTGCCACCGCCGTGAAGCGCCTCCTGGCCCGGATCGAGGCGACGGAGGCGGCCGAAGTAATCGCGTGATGCACGACTAGTCCGCGGTAATCACTATTACCCGTGATTATGTAGATCAAAGACTTAGTGGTAATTTATAGTGGCAGATTGGGAACGCTGTAGCCACATTGACTAGGCACGGAAGTATCCGCGCTTGTCGAAAGGCTTCCCAATGAACGATCCCACCACCGCACCCACCCCGGCGCCCTTTCTGGGCCGGGCTGCCCTGGCGGACGCCATGACGTCGCGCGGTCTGTTCATGACGAAGGGGACGCTGGACTACCTCGCCAAGCGCGGCGACGGCCCGCCCTTCTCCCGGTGGGGGCGGCGCTGCGTCTATGACCTGGACGCCGCCATGCGCTGGGCCGAGGCCCGCCTGCAGCCCGTCCAGCGCGCCGCCTGACCATGGAGCCGGTGGCCGCCTTCAACTACGGCGCCATGTCGTCGCCCGACGCGGAGAAGGTGCGCGCCACCGCCGCCCGCATCCGCCAGTCCGTGGCCGCGCACTACCGCGAGGTGGGTGAACTGCTGATCGAGGCGAAGGCCCTGCTACCGCGCGGCGCCTTTGCCGCGTGGGCGCGGCACGAACTCGGGATCGAGCCGCGCACCGCGCAGCGATACGTCTCCGCCGCCCTCTTCCTGCGGGATAAGGACGACACGCTGTCGCGTTTACCGATCGCAACGATCTACGCCTTAGCCGACCGCATCACCCCGGAGCATGTGGTGAAGAAGGTCGTGGCGGATGCCGAGGCCGGACGGACCTTGGACCCCAAGGCCATCGTCCGCAGCGTCGAGGCGGGGCAGGCCGAGGTGAAGAAGGCCATGCGGTCGTGGCGGGTGTCCGAGCCCCGCGCCCTGGAACTCGTTCAGCGGCATGAGGAGCGGCGCGAGGCGGACGCGCTTCGGCGGGCCAAGGTCTATGCGGAGGAGGCCCGGCAACAAGAACTGCGGATTGCCAGCCCCGTCTGGCAGCAGATGAAGGCGGAGCGCGAAGCCGCGTGGAAGGCTTGGCGCCGGGACGAACGCGCCGCCAGGAAGCAAGCCGCGCAGGTTGCTGTGAAGGCCATAGCAGCGCAGCACCCCGAGTTGATCCCGCTACTACGCCTCGCCCTTGGCTCCCAGGAGCGCGCCCACCGCGCGGTGCTGGACAACGCCGAGGCTGCCGCCGTCTGTCTGCCCCCGAAGCGGAACCCCGAAAGAGAAACCCGCGCCACGGCTGCGAACCGGGACGCGGGCGGGAACGCTCACTGATGGGACACTACGCACCCCAGAAGATGGGCTTCCTCGCCCCCTACCGCCAGTCCCGTGCCGCGTCTCGGAAGGCTCTGCCGTGCCCGACGATGCGTGCCCTTTATTTTCGGTCCCGGACCCCGAGAACCCCAGCAATTGCTGCGATTTTCGCGCATCCGGCGAGCCTCATAGTTATGCGGGAGGCTTCCACCCCTCCCCGGAGGGCTGGTTCATGCCCCTAAGCGTGATCCCCGTCCTGGCCCTGGACCGCCCCCCGACCGAGGGGGAGGTGCGGGATCTGATCGCCCGGTTCAGCCGGACCATGCGGACGTGGTTCGCCCGGCGCGGGGTGCAGCACGAACTGCGCTGGGCGCTGGAGCGGAGCATCCGCCAGGGCATCCACTTCCACGGGATGATGGGCTGCCCGTGGCGGATGAGGACGGAGACGCGGCAGCACGCCCGGACCCTGCTGTTCCGCCTGCTGGGCGTGAAGGTGGAGAAGGGCGTGGACCTGCCGCCGCGCGTCGCCCGCGCCGTCCGCCTCCATGGCCGCCAGGGTGGCGTGGGCGCCACGAAGGCGAAGGGATGGCTGGCCTACACCGCCGCCACCTTCGACCCGGCCACCAGCTTCACGGAGAAGGCGCAGGCCGCGCTGCCCGTGTCCGGCCGCCGGTTCGGGCAGCCGCAGCGCCGTGGTGGCGCCCATGGCTGACGATCCGACGCCCGAGCCCGAGGGCAGCCCCGCGCCCCGTGCCAATGCAGGATCTGGCAGGGGCCAGGATGGGCGCTGGCAGCCCGGCGCGAGCGGCAACCCCCGGGGCACCCCGACCGGGTCCCGCCCCCGGAGCGCGATGGAACTGGACGAACTCGCCCGTGATGCAGCCGGCGGGCTGGTGATCGCCATGGCGCGCGCGGCGCTGGCCGGCGACGTCGCGGCGGCCGAAGTCATTCTTCGGCGCGTCTGGCCTGTCCCGCGCGGGCGGGCCGTCCAGGTGCCGGGGCTGGCCGGGGTGCCGACCCAGAACGCCCTGGACGCGGTGATCCTGCAGGTCGCGGAGGGCGCCCTTCCGATCGAGACGGCCGAGGGGATTGCGCGCCTGCTGCAGACCCGCGCCACCCTGGTCGAGGTGGAGGATCTGAAGCGCGAGGTGGAGGCGCTGAAGGCCTCCGCCGGCCCCGCCGATGGTGCGGCCCCATGATCGCCAGCCTCGCCTCCCTGCGCCGCGACGTCGCGCAGCTTCGGCAGCGTCAGCGCGCCGCCAGCGCCGTTGCGGTGGTCTGGCACGGCTTCAACGACCAGCCCGATCGGGTGGTGGGCGAAATCGTCGCCGCCCGGGACGCCGGCGCGAAGACGGTGTTCATCCTCCCGCAGGTGGCGGCTTCGGCCGAGGAATGGGAGCGCAACGCCACCGCGACCATGGCCTACCTCCACGCGGAGCGCGCCGCGCGTGCCGAGGCCCAGGACGCCGCCCCTGTTGTCCCCGCTGCCGCGTCACCGCCGGAACCGCCGCCGGTGGACGTCAACGCCTTCATCGGCGCCCAGCCGCCCGGATCACCGGCGGCCAGCACCCCCGCCCCCGTCCGTTCCGCGCCACCACCGCCCACCGGCGCCGGTGCCGTCATCGTCGTGCCCCACTGAAGGAGAAGATCCATGCCCGCCGACTTCCACCGCGAACTGCAGAAGCGCCGCGCCCAGCCGAAGCCCCGCCCGGCCGGCGTCCACGCCATCCTGGGGCTGAACATCGAAGAGGTGTCCCTGGTGGATGATCCCGCCAACCAGGGCGCGCGGTTCGTGCTGCACAAGGCCAAGCGCCCCGGCCCGCGCTCCTTCAACGACCACCTCGCCGCGCAGCAGCAGCGGCCGGCGCCCGTCCAGAAGGCGGCGGCGCCCGCCACCGTCTCCCCCGGCCCGCTGCCCATCGCGGGCGAAGGCCGGCTGGCCGACTTCGCCGCTGCCATGGCCCAGGCGGCGCGCCAGGGCACGCCCAGTGCCTCCCCGCCCCCGCCGGCTGCCCGGACGCCCGCCACCGCCCCTGCCCCCGTCCAGCAGCCGCAGGAGAGCGCCCTGGTCCGCCACGCCCGCCTCATGCGCGCCGCTGACGATGCCCGCATGGCCGCGCAGTCCGGTCGCCGTCGCCTCGCCTGACCCCTCTTCCCCAGGAGAACCACGATGCCCACGAAGAACCCCGCCAGCACCGCCCTCGCCGTCATCCCGCAGGAGCCGGCGCTGCCCGAAGCCGTTGTAGCCCTGGCCGCCACCATGGACCGCGCCCGGAGCGTGAAGCGCCGCCGCGCCGAGCGCGAGCAGCAGGCCGCCCTGGCCGAGCAGGAAGCCGCCGAGGCCGCCCGCGCGGCCGATCGCGCCGCCGTGGACCACGAACTGGGCACCATGGACGGGCCCAGCCTGGACACCGTCCACGCCACCGCCAGCGAAGCCCGGGGGCGTGCCGCTGACCTGCGGGACACCGCCGGCACCGTCTCGCGCGCCGTGGCCGAGGTTGAGGAAGCCGTCACCCACGCGGTGCCCGCTGCCGATGCCGCGACCCGCGAGATTGCCCACCAGCACGCCCTGCAGGCACAGGCGGACTACGTCGCCCTGGTGCCGCGCCTCGCGGAGATCCTGGGACGGATGATCGCGGCCGATGAGGCGCTGGGCCAGGGCTACATCGCCCACACCATCGCCCAGGCCTTCCCCGCTGCCCTGGACGGCAGCGCCGCCTCCATCGCCCCGATCGTCCCCGAGGACATGAACGCGCTGTTGCAGGCGCGGCGCATCGTCACCGAGGGCGAGAGCCTGTCCCGCGAAGTCGAGCGCCAGCGGGACCGCGCCGCGCTGCAGGTCGAGAACCAGCGTCGGCTCGCCACCGCCGTCTGACCAGCTTCCCCCTGCGCCTTGGT
>NZ_CP146234.1 GCF_037040815.1 Pararoseomonas sp. SCSIO 73927 | reverse complement strand
CTTCCCCCCCTCACCCTCGGGACTGCCCCGGCCGTCCCGGCCGCCCCGTGGCACGCCGCCCGGCCGCACCTGCTAGCGTCCGCCCTGTCGGCCGCCGACGCCGCCGCGCCGCACCTGCACAGCCTGGCCCGGCACCTGCTGCCCTGGGCGCCCCGGCGGCCCAGCGCCAGCCAGGACCTCCGCTCGATCAGCCGGAGCGCCAGCACGGCGCCCCTCCTGCTGGACAGCGCCGTGACGTGCCCGTGGCTGTCCTGGGATGCCGAGGAGGCCCGCAACGTCCTCGCGATCGACATCGACCACGCGGACGGCCCCGACCTGGTCGCCGACCTCGCCGCTGGCGGCCTGCCCCGGCCGACCCTGACCATCGACCCCTGGTCGGGTCGGAGCCACGCCACCTGGCGGCTGGCGACGCCTGTTGCCATGGGCGACGGCTCCCGGGTCGGCCCCCGCATCCTCGCGGATCTCGCCGCCCGGCTGCTGGCCGCCGCCCTGCGCGGCACCCCGCTCCCGCACCGGGCGCCGACCAAGAGCCCGTGGGGACGGGTGGACGCCCTGGTGGGCCTCCCGCTCCGGCGCGGCACCTCCCCGGCCGTGCCGGCCGTGTGGGAGGGCTGGCAGGAGGCCCGGACGGGCCTCCTCTGGCACACCGAGCCGGGCGACCTCCGCCCCGTGGAGCTCCGGGAGATCGTCGCCGCCCTGGCCGACGACTACGGCGAGGAGGCCGCCGCCCCCGCGACCGTCCGCCGCATCCGGCGGCGCCGGGGCGACCCCAGCGCCCTCGGGCGGAACTGCGCCCTCTTCGACGTCACCAGGTGGTGGGCCTACGACCGCGCCGAGCGCGACGGCGGGGCCATCCTCGCCCACGCGCAGGCGGTCAACGCGGGCTTCGCGGACCCCCTCCCGGCGTCCGAGGTGGCAGCCACGGCGCGGTCCATCGCCCGCTTCATGTCCTCCCGCTACCGCCCCCGGACGGGCGCGGAGCAGGTCCGCCGCGGGCGGGATCGGGACACCGCCGGGGCCGACCTCAAGGCCCGGCGGGCCATCGCCGGGCAGCGCTCCGCGGCGGCCCGGCGGGCCTCCTCCGTGGAGGCGGCCACCGCTGCGATCAGGCGCCTCGCCGAGGCTGGCCAGCCCGCCACACAGGCCACCGTGGCGAAGGCGGCGGGCCTGTCCGAGCGGACGGTCCGGACCCTCTGGCTGACCCTCCCGACCCCGGCCCTCGCCCCGATGCACGACCCGGCAAGACGGTGTGTATCAGGTAGTGCCGCCGCTCCGGCGGCCCCGGGGGCCCCGGAGGGGACCCCCCCTGTCCTGCATCAGATTCCCTCTGATTCGGCCCCCTTCCCGCACCAGAATCGCTCCGATGCCCCGGCGCCTCCGACCGCGGAGGCCCGCCTCGCCGCGGTGCTGGCCGTCCTGCAGGCGTCGGCCAGGGAGTCGGCCCGCCGCGGTGCCGCTCCGGCGGCCCTCCCGGACGTGCCGACCGACCTTGAGCGGCACCCTGAGGTGCGGCGCCTCCGGAGGCTGGCCGCCGACGCGGCGGCGGGTGCCCGGCGGCGGGCCGAGGCACGGCAGGCCCGCCACGAGGCGGGCGAGCGCCGCGCCGACATGGCGTCCCGCCTCCGCGCGGATCCTCGCGCGGCGTGGTCGTGGTGGCGGGACACCCTCGCCACCCTCGATGAGGAGTGGGACCTCCGGCAGCTCGCGGCCGAGGAGGACGGCGACTCCCGTCGCGCCGACCTCCTGCGCGCCCAGCGCGACACCACGATGTCCGCCCGCTGGTCGCAGTGGCGGGCCGCCGTGAGGGCCGCCGTGAGGGACGCGGCGCCGCCCGTCCGCAGGGACGGCATCCCCGCCGCCCCCGACGCCATCGACCTCCTCATCCCCTGGTGACGGGCGGCATACGGTCAGGCCGGCAGCCCGTATGCGGTCGCTCACCTGCCCGTAGGTCAGACGGCCAGCCACCCCGGCAGGACACCAGGCCAGCGCAGGCGCCGCGCCCAGACCCGGCGGGCGGGCACCGAGACCTCCCTCCACCGGGTGGCACTCTCCAGCAGCGCCCCGGCCGGGGCGCCATCCCGGCGGCGGGCGTCGCCCTCGATTTCGGGCCAGTCGTGCCCCCAGCAGGGGGCCTCCGGCCCGATCTCCTCCACGGTGATCGGCAGCCCCAGCACGCGGGCCGCCTCGACCCGGTGGCTGCCCTCGACTAGCAGCCACGCCCCCCCGGAGCGCATCCCGCGCAGGCGCGGAGGGCCGAGCCGCCGCATGTCCTCCACCACCGCGGCTAGCCGCCGGGGGCTGACGGTCGGGCAGGGCACGACGACTCGCACCCGGCCCGACGCCCATCCGGCCGCCGCTATCAGGGCGGCCCAGGCGGCCAGCATGGCGATCGGGTAAGCGAGGGCCGCCAGCACGCTCACCGCCGCCCACCCATCGCGGGCGCCGGCACGGGCGGGGCATCCTCCTCGCCGCCGGGCTCCGGCGGATCCACGGGGAGGCCCAGCCCCTCCACCCGGCGCCGTCCCGGCCGGGGCGCGGGCGGCAGGCCATTCATGGTGATGCCCAGCCGCCGGAGGCCCGGCGCGTAGGCTTCGTGCAGTTCAGCCCCCGCTTGGCAGAGTTCCCCCAGATGCTGGCCGATGCCTACCCGCCCGGCCCCTGCCCACTCGCGGACGCCTTCCGGAGACAGAGCGGCGGCCCACGACCTGAGCTCCGGCCACAGGCGCTCGGCCTCCGACACGATCACCGGGCGCCCCTCAGCCCGGCGCCGGAGATGCCTGGCCAACCAGATGGCTTGAACCCCCGGCCGCAGGGCCATCCGGTCCCCCGGCGGCGCGATCACCGACCGGAGCGCCCATGAGGAGAGGGCGACCATCCCCGACACCATGAGGAGCAGGAGGGACCCCTCCCGGCTGCCCAAGAAGTCGAGCAGCACGGCGGACGGGCGAGGCACCCGGCCACTCGGGCGCATCGGGGGGCGGGGGCGACCGGGTGGGAGGTCGTCCGCCCATGGCACCAACTCCTCCCCCTCGGCGGCCCGGCGCTCGGCGGCCTCCCGACGCCACCTCTCCCGCTCCTCCTCCTTCGCGGCGTAGGTCCGCCTGCGGATTGCGGAGGCCCAGACCTTGGCCGCCTCGGCGGCGTGAACCTCCTTCAGGCCCGGCGTTACCCCGGCCGCGAGCAGGCCGCCCAGCCTCTCCACCTCGGCGTCCCCAAGGTATCGCGGCCCCTCATCCTCGCCAGAATCCTCTCTCCCCATGGCCCCCTCCTCCCGGCGCGGCCGGTCAACAAATTGGCCGCAAGTATCTGGTTTGCTTGGGAAAATGGTAGGGCGCGAGGTATCCTGAATCCAGGAGTTCAGAGGGGGAGCCAGCCGTGTTCCGTGTAGCCACGGAACAGCTGGCCAGGGGGCTTCGCCCCCGTGGACCCCCAACCAGAATCCCGCCGAGGAGGACCGCGTGACAGAGCAGCAGCCCGCCGCCCCTCGCCCCCGCCGGGATGCGGTCGTCCGCCTCCGCGCCGAGCGCTCCGACGCCGCCCGCTGGACGGCCGCCGCGACCGAGGCCGGGCACCCCTCGCTCTCCTCGTGGCTGCGCGCGATCGCCGACGAGGCGGCGGCCTGCCGGTGCACCGGCCGGGACGTCGCCGCGGCCGTGGCGGCCCTCCGCGGCGATGCGGGCCGCATCGGCAACGTGCTCAACCAGGTGGCCCACCGGGGCCACCTCGGGGGCCTCATCACCCCGGCCGACCTCGCCCCCGCGCTGGCCGACCTCACCGTGCTCCGGGCCGCCGCCGAGCGGGCGCTCCGGGGGGTCCGGCCGCCCCGGACCCCCCGGGCGCCGTGATCATCAAGGCCACCCGCATCAAGGCGGCCAGCGGCGCGGGCGCCGTGGCCGCCCACGTCCTCCGCGGCGACGCCAACGAGGAAATCACGGTGCTGCAGGGGAGCGAGGCGGACCTCCACGCGGCGGCCCGGGATGCCATCGCCGCCGGGCGGACATACGCCCTCCGGCACTACGCCCTGTCACCCGGGGAGGCCGCCACCCGCCAGGATGCCGAGGCCATCCTCGCCGACCTCGGCGCCGAGTTCAGATTTGACCCGGGCGCCGCCATGCTGGTGGAGCACCGCAAGCCGCGCGCGGGCGGGCGGGGGCACGACACGCACTGGCACGCCCTCGTGCCGGAGGTCGACCCCGTGTCGGGTCGGGTCCTCTCTAGCTCCTGGATGCGCCCCCGCCATGAGCGGGTGGCCCGCATCGCGGAGGCCCGCCTCGGGCACGCGCTCGTACCTGGCCGTTGGAATGCTGCCGTGGCCCGCGCGCTGCAGGCGGACGGCCGCCACGACCTCGCCGCCCGCGTGTCGGCCGCGGCCGCCCTGCCTCGGCCCGAGGGCAGCTACACGAGCCAGCGGCAGCAGGCCGCCGCCCGCCGGGGCGTGTCCCTTCCCGCCGCGCGGGCCGCAGTGGCCGCCGCTTGGCGGGCATCTGACAGCCCGGCCGCCCTGCGCGCCGCGCTGGCCGAGCAGGGCATCGCCCTGCGGGAGGGTGACAAGCCCGGCGTGTGGATCGCGGAGCAGGGCGGCACCCTCCTCGGCGCCCTCCATCGCCTCGCGGGCGTCCGTGTCGGCGAGGTCCGGGGCAGGATGGCCGCCCCGGAGCCGGAGGCGCCGCAGCTCGCCTCCGGGCCGGCGCCGACCACCCCGGAGGCCCCAGCCGCCCCGGCGCCGGCCCTGGCCGAGGCCGCCCCGCCGCCCGTGGCGGCCCCTGTTGCGGGGGGTATCCCGATAGCGCTCCCCACCCCTTCCGGGGCTGTAGACCCGGTTTCTGAGGCTCCGAATCCTGCCCGCCGGGCGCCGCAGGCCGCCGGAGGCGCCTCCAGCCGGGGCGGCGCCGATGACCTGATCGCGCCGCTGGACCCCAGCAAGCCGGGCGACGCCGCCCGGTTCCTGACGCAGTGGGCGGCCCGGGAGCGGCGGCGGGCGGCTGCCGCCGCGGCGGCCAGCCAGCACGGCCGCCCTGCCACGCCTGCCGGCGGCGGCCTCCTCGCCGGGATCCTCGCCCGGTGGGCGGCGGCCTACGGCCCGGAGCAGGCCGCAGCTTGGCGCCCACACGCGGAGCGGCTGGCCCGCCACTTGGCCACCGACGCCATCACGCGGGCCACGGCCGCCCTCGCCCGCGGCGACCACGAGGCCCGCCGCATCCTGGCCGGTGCACCGCCCCGGGCACCCGCTGCGGTCGAGGTGGAGGCCCGCCTCCGCGGGGAGATCGAGCAGCAGATCACCGCAGCCCGGAAGGCCGCCGAGGCCGCCGCCCGGCGGGTGGACGAGGCCCGGCGCCGCGGTGGCTTGGCCGCCCGGCTGCCCTGGACCGACGCCACCCAGCAGGTGCAGGCGGCCGAACTGGCGGCCGAGCAGGCCCGCCGACACCTCGGCCACGCCGAGGCCGGGGCGCCCCTGCGACGCCAACTCGCGCCCGAGCAGGCCCGGGGTGAGGTGGCCGAGGCACGGCGGGAACGGGCCAGGTGGGAGGCCCGCCCCGATGTGCAGGAGGCCCGGGAACGGCGGCGGCTGGATGCGGCGATCACCGCCCGCATCGCGGCAGGGGACCACGACCTAGCAGCCCTCGCCGCGGCCGACCTGGCCGCCGCCCGCGAGGTGATCCGCCAGCAGGAGGAGGCCGCCCGGCGGACCGCCGAGGAGCGGCAGCGGGAGCAGGAGCGGGAGCAGCGGCGGCGCCTCGCCCGCGAGGCCCGGCGGCAGGCCGAGCAGGAGGCCACCCTCCCGGCGCCCGGCGCCGGGCTGGCCTACCGCCCCGGTGTCAGCGCAGGGCAGCAGGGGCGCCCGGCCCGACGGTAGCCGCCAGCCACCCCCGGGGGCCCACAGGTCGGGGGGCCCTCCTCTCAGCCCACATGGGGGGCATCATCGGGCCCCCCGACCTATGGACTCCGGGGATGGCCCGGACTGTACGGACAGCCGGCCAAGCCGTATGCGGACGTCTCCACGTCCGGAGGCTCCCCCGACCATGCGCATCCGACCCCGGGGCGACACCGTCCACCTCATCCGGGAGCGCTACGATGCCGCCCGCGGCCGAGGGGTCCAGAGCTCCCTCGGCGTCGTTGCGCTGGACGCCGACACCCTGCCCGACCACCTCACCGGGCCGGGCACCCCCCTCACGGCGCCTGAGCTGGCCGAGCTCCGCGCGTGGCACGCCGGGCGCCTCGCGGAGCGGCGGGCCGCCCGGCTGGCCGCCCTGCCCGACACGATCGCCGCCGCGGCCGAGGACCTGGCCGCGGCGATGGACGGCGGCCATGTCCTCGCCCCGGCTGACCGGGACCGCCTCGCCGCAGCCCTCGCCCGACTGTCGAGGACCGCCAGCGACGCCCTCCTCGCCGCCGCGCTGGCCTACGCCGACGCGGTCGCGGCATCGGTCAGGGCGTACGAGGCCGCAGGCCACCTCACCTCTGCAGAAACGGCGCCTGTGGCCGCAGCCATCGCAACCTATCAGTCGGCCGAGGCGGCCCCGGCCAGCCCGGCCGCACGAGCAGCCGCCGCCTCCTTGGTCGGGATTGCTGGCAAGAGCGTAGCTCGCATCCGAGGCGAGATCGCCGCGAAGCAAGCAGCCGAGCAGGCGGCTGCCCAGGCTACAGAAATTGTCCGGGCTGCCGGGTTCAACGGCGGCGCCTCCAGCAAGGCGGGCACCACAGGGCACGAGGAGGGCGTTGCGGGCACCATCACGGCGCGGGGCGGGCATCTCTCCAAGCTGGTGGAATACGAGGTGAAGGCGAGCAGCGAAGGTCGGAAGCCCTCAAACTCAACTTGACTCTAAAAGCTGTTAGATATATATGCCGCCCCATAAGAACCCCTCGGGAATCACGCCGCTAGAACGGTGTCTGTGAACCGAGCATATAGACCCCGGGGACGCGCGAGCGTCCCCGTATCTATTTGGGGGGGTTCCAATGACACCAGTAGCGCCGACTGCCACACCCCTCCGGATCCGCATCTTCGTGGATTTCTGGAACTTCTCGCTCGCCCTGCGGCAGATCGACAGCACGTTCATGCTGGACTGGAAGCCTGTCCCGAGCGTCTTCGTCGCCGAGGCTGCGCAGCTCCTTGGAGCCCCGGTCATCTTCGAGGCGATGCACGTCTACGGGTCATACGACCCGGCCAAGCCGAACGACGTGAAGTTCAAGAACTGGTTTTCCAACTGGCTCGACAAGCAGCCGGGAACCCACACGGTTCTTCTGGAAAGGCAGAAGAAGAGGAATCCCCCGTCCTGCCCCCACTGCTACAACAAGGTGGAGACCTGCCCCACCTGTAGCGGTGACATGAGGGGGACCGAGGAGAAGGGCGTAGACACCCGAATCGCGACTGACCTCATCAGCCTCGCGTGGTCGAACGGCTACGACGTCGCGGTGATCGTGTCGGCCGACAGGGATTTCGTCCCGGTCGCGGACTTCCTCCAGTCGAGGGGGATCAAGGTGATCCACGCTGCATTCCCTCCATCGGGGTCGCAGCTCTCGCAGCGATGCTGGGCCAATTTCAGCGTCACCAGCCTCATGCCGAAGTTCAAAAAATAGCTGAATGCTGAACCCCAGTGGCAGGATTCCTGGACCTGGGAGAGCGTCGTGACGCCAGGATCCCTCACGCGGCCACCCCGGCCGCGGAGTGCGACCATGACCCACGACGACCTCATCGACGGCATCATCGATGCCCACCACGGCCAAGCGCTTGCGGCCTTCACCAAGGAACTTTTTGACCGCTCACCTGCGGAGCGCCCCGCCTACGAGGAGGCGTTCAGGCAGGCTTTCACACCATGGTTCTACGAGGCTTGGCAGTTCTGGCGCCGACGTCGCGGCTACCTATGAGGAGACCTCAACCCCGCCGGTGACCACCGGCGGGGCTACCCGGGTTCTCTCAGAGGGGTGTCTCTTCGATGTTGCTCAGATCGATGTCATCGAGGTCATCCCCGGCCTCAGCGCTCAAGTTCCCGCCCCCGGTCTCAATCATCCTTTCGAGCAGGGCATTGTATGACCTGGCATCGACGCGTCCGTGCTCGTGGTGTTCCTTGAGAACTGCGAAGGGATTGAAGATGAGGATGTAGCTGACATCCCCGTTCGGGCCGCCCTTGATGTCGATGAAGCCGAGCTGCGCGAGAATCCACATGCGGCTCTGCCAAGTCCGCTCGGCTCTCTCTCCCGAGAATCCAGAGTAGAAGGCCATCTCTCGCGGCTTGCTCGCGACGACAAACGAGTCGTTGTAGGTGCGGCACCACAGGTCGAGGTAGGTCGACGAGAGCGGCTTGCCCTTCGACATGTAATCCATGATGCGCAGGATGAGCGGTAGGGCGCGGGGCACGTTCAGCCACCCGGCAGTCGTGGTGTAGTTCCACAGCCGCTTGTCATCCAACCCGGGCCACAGCATCGCCCGAAGCGTGGCCTTCTGCCGCTGGATCTTCGAAAGCTGCTTCTTGTTAGGAGCGGCCGCCACGGTAATACTCCCACGAGAAGACGGCCCGGGTTTGGACCCCGGGCCTCTTCGGCAAGACCCGGGTTTGGACCCCGGGTTTATGTTGGCCCGGGGGATGGAAGCCCGGGCCTCAAACGACGTGCAGGTCCTCGCGAGATCCGCTCTGCCCCGCCTTTCTCTGGGATTGGACCCCAGAGGGGGGCGGGGCTCCGTCCTTCGATCCTCCCCTTAGAGCATATGCCTTGGTGCCATTCCAGGGTCTCAGTCGCGCTGGATGAGTCCGTAATCGCGGATTATCCTGAAATTCAGCCGTGCAATCTTCCGTGAATAGACGGATTCATACTTCGAGTCGTTAGGCACCTTGTGGAAAACAATAGTAATTTCATGAAGTTATCGGCAGTTGCCTGTTATCATGGTTATCCAGGTAATCGCGTTATCCCGTCATCAGCGGTCATCCGGGGGAGTGGGGGCTAGCGGAGGAGGAAGAGCCCTTCGGAGAGTGTAGGAAAGTTCGTTCCTGGACGACCTGACTGAGACTCGGCCCTACCTGCCCCCCGGAGCGGGCCCAGCAACTTGGCGCCGATCAAGACGCCGCAGTCCAGGCGTCCGGAAAACTCTACTTTCCGGCCATCAACTCGCTTGCCCTTCAGGCCCCCGCTTCCGCAGGATTTTCTTGTCCGGATAACCCGTCCGGGAATGGAGGCCGACACGATGGCTCCGCACACGCACACGCCGACCCACCGACCCGCCAGCCGCCATCCCATGCCCGCCATGCTGGCCGCCGCCGAGGCGTGGCGGGCCGCCCATGCCGCGCTCGATGCGGCCTGCACCGCCCTGGCCGCCGTGCCGGGCGCCGCCGACCAGTGGACTGCGCTCTGCCGGATCTCGGCTCATGCCCAGAGCAGCGGCACCGACGAGATCGATGCCGCCTGGCGGGCGGCCGAGGGTGCCCTGGCCGCTGAGGTGGCCGAGGCCCGCCACCGCGCCGCCCTCTGGGATGATGGGGGGGACGAGTGATGTACCCCCCCGACGAGGCATTCCGCATTTGGGCCGCCGGCCTGACCGGCCCGGCCGCCGACCTTCTCCAGGAGGCCCTGCAGGAGGAGGCGGGATGCGGCCCCTGCGGCGGTGACGGCAGCACCTACGATGGGCGCGCCGAGGCGTGGCGCCGCTGCCATCGCTGCGGGGGCTCCGGCCAGGAACCCATCGACTACGCGGGGATCCGCGCGTGGGTGGAGCGCTCCCCATGACCGCCTACGGCTACGCCCGCACCTCGACCCAGGACCAGAATCCCGCGCTGCAGGTGGACGCCCTCGCCGCCGCCGGGGTGGACGAGATCGTGCAGGAGCAGGGCTCCGGGGCAGGCGCCCGCCCGCTGCTGGCCGCCCTCCTCGCCCGGCTGCAGGCCGGGGATGAGCTCGTGGTCTGGCGCCTCGACCGCCTCGGGCGCCGGGGTGGCGAGGTGATCCAGACGATGGACGACCTCCGGCGGCGGGGCATCCTCCTCCGGTCCCTCACGGAGGGGCTGGACGGCCGCACTCCCACGGGGAGGGCCATGATGGGCATGGCCGCCATTTTCGCGGAGCTGGAGCGGGAGACCATCCTCGAGCGCGTCCGGGCGGGCATTGCCCTGTCCAGGGCCGCCGGGCGTCATGGCCGCCCTCGCCGCTGGACGGCCGACCAGGTCCGCCACGCCGGCGCCCTGGTGGCCGAGGGCACCAGCCTCCGGCAGGCCGCCCGCAGGGTCGGGCTGGCCAGATCCACGCTGGCCGACGCCCTCCGCAAGTTGCCCAGCGCCCCCCCTCAGGCCGGAGGGGTCCTCGCCCCCCCACCGGGGGGGCTGCGGGCCTCCGGGGGCGCCTCGGCTGCGCCTCGCCGCCCCCGTCGCGGGGTGGCCACGAGCCTGGACACGCCTGGCCACAGCCTGGACAACGAGGGTGTCCGGGTAGTGGACGGGCACCTAGACGGGCAGGCGGACGGGCAGCCATGACCACCCAGACGTACACGCTCGAGGAGGCGGCCGACGCCACGGGCCTCTCTGCCGAAGCCCTCAGAAAACGCTGGCGGCGCGGGCGACTCCAAGGCCACCGCGGCAACGACGGCCGAATCCGCCTGCGCCTGGACGCCGCCGAGGTGGCCACCCTGCGGGAGGGTGCCCGGGCACCCGATGGCCACCCGGACGGGCACCTGGACGGGCGCCCAGATGGGCAGGCAGCCGACTCCACCGCCCTGGCCACCGCCCTCCGGCTGGCCGAGGCCGCCGAGGGGCGCCTCGCCCGTGCCGAGGAGGCCGCAGAGGAGGCCCGGGCGGCTGAGCGGGCCGCCCGTGACCTGCTGGACGCCACCCGGGTAGCGCACGCCGATGAGCAGGCCGCATGGGGTGGCCGGCTGGACAGGCTGGCCGCCGACCTCGCCGAATCCCGGCGCGGCCGGGAAGCTGATCGGGAGAAAGCCCGGGGCGAGATCCGGCGCCTGAGGGATGCCCTCGCCGCCGCCGAGCAGGCCGCCACGGAGCGGGCCGCCCAGCCGACGCCACCCCCACCCGCGCCGCCGCGGGGATGGATGGCCCGCCTCCTCCGGCGCGGGTGACGGAGCCGGAGGCGACGTCACCCGCCGACCCGCAGCCCCCCCGTGGGGGGCGAGGACAGATCCGAAAGGACGGGGGCACAGGCGCCCAGGTTGTGCGTGGATGCACAACCCACTCGGACAATTACGCACAACCGGAATACTGCCGGAACGAGTATAAGAAGCCCGCAACAACAGCACAGGCAGCGGCCATGATTACTGCGGTATTCCTAGAGGTGGACGGCTCTATTAAGGACGTGACCGCCACGCCTGCCGGGCAGCGGCTGGCCGACCTCGGCTCGCGCCTCCTCGCCCTCGGCGATGCCCGCGCCGACGTGCTGGCCGCCCTTGAGGAGGCGGCGGACGACCTGTTGCCGGGGCTGCTGGTGGACCGGATCGATCCCCACGGCGGGGGCGTCGTGATCCACGCCGAGGCGCCGCACGAGGAGGCCGCCCGCGGGGCGGCGTGGCTACAAACCAACCGCTAGGGGGTTGTAGTTTTCCGCAAGGGCCCGGAGAGTCAAAAGGCCCCCCCGACTGGAATCGGGAGGGCCTTCCGGGGCCGAATTGAATTCGGGCTAGGGAGCCTCCACAGCGGCGCCAACCGACTGAGGAGGACGGACGCATGGAGTGAACATGAGCCCGAGGTCTCACCTCGCACGCTGTAGAGTAGGTGCACGCCCCGCGCGCGTGAAGTCCTCTCTGCGCCCTCTTGTCAACATTCACGCTACCGTCCCCACGGCTGACGCCCGCGCATCGCGCGGGAGGGGTCGGTGCCGCTTGACGCCCTCCTAGAC
>NZ_CP146233.1 GCF_037040815.1 Pararoseomonas sp. SCSIO 73927 | reverse complement strand
AGTGGTGCCAGGACTGGCCCGATCCCACCGCCGCAGGACGGCGACGCCGAGCGCCACCAGCGCGAGGGCGGCTGGGATCGCTTGGCCAAGCCGCGCGAACGGCGTCGGCGGCATGGCCGCAGGCAGGTCCGCGCTCAGCGTTCCCACGTCCCCGAGCGCGAGCAGGGCGAGGCGCCTGCCCCGCGCATCGAAGACCGCGGAGATGCCGGTCTGTGCCGCGCGCGCCAGCGGCAGCCCCTCCTCGACGGCCCGCAACCTCGCGGCGGCGAGATGCTGCCAGGGGCCGGCCGAGCGGCCGAACCAGGCATCATTGGTGACGTTCACGAGCCAAGCGGGCCGGGTCGCCGGCACCACTGCGCCGGGGAAGATCACTTCGTAGCAGATCAGCGCGCCGAAGGGCGGCAGGCCCGGCGCGGAGAGCGCCACCGGCCCGGGCCCCGCGCTGAAGTCCATCCCGCCCGCGGCGAGGCGGATCGGCAGCAGCCCGCCCAGCGGCATGTACTCGCCGAAGGGCACGAGATGCGACTTGTCGTAGACGGCGCGCACCCCGCCCGCGGCGTCGAGCGCGATAAGGCTGTTCCACAGCCGCGCCGGCCGATCGTTGGCTCCCCACTCGGCCCGCACCGTACCGGCGAGCAGCACCGCGCCGGGCGGCAACGCGGCAGCGACCAGCCGCTGCGCTTCGGGATCCTGGGCGAGCAGGAACTGCGTGGCTGTCTCCGGCCAGATCACCCCCACGGACGCCCCGTCCGGCAGGCGCCCCGTCGCGGTGGCGGTCAGGTCGAGGTAGCGGCGCAGGATATCGAGGCGCCGGTCCGCGCGCCACTTCTCCGCCTGCGCCACGCCGGCCTGCACCAGCACGAGCCGCACCGGCGGTCTCGCCGGCTCCGGGCCAGAGAGGCGCCAAGCGCCAAAGGCGGCGAGGACGAGCATCCCGGCACCGCCTACCGCCCAAGCCCGCCAGCTGGCGGCGGCCGGGAGGCCCGCGAGGAGGAGCGTCAGCAGCGAAAGGCCGTGCACGCCGAGTACGGCTGCCCCCTGTATCGGCAACGCCGCGAAGACCCAGGCGCTGCCCAGCGGGTTCCACGGGAAGCCGGTGAACAGCACGCCGCGCAGCATCTCGGCGAGCGTCCAGGCGGCAGCGAAGCCGACCACGCGGCGCCAGCCGGGGGGCAGCCGATGGGCCACGATCGCGGGCGGTACGGCGTAGAGGGCCATCACCGCGGCCAGCGCCGGCGCGGCCAGCGGCACCAGCCACCACCAGCGCGCCGGATCGGTCAGCAGCGCCTCCGTCACCCAGTAGAGCCCGCCCAGGTGGTGCCCGAAGCCCCAGGCGAAGCCGCGCGCCGCCGCGCTCCGGCCGGCGCGGGCGGCGCCGAGCAGCGCGAGCAGCCCCGGTACGGCGAGCAGCAGCACCGGCAGCGCGTGGACCGGCGGGAGCGCCAGGGCTGAGAGCAGGCCGAGGCCGAAGGCAGCCGCGAGCGCCCGCCAACGCGGCAGCGCGGTGAGCCAGGCGAGCCGGTCGTGGCCCGGCGCACGTCGCAGCGTGGCCACCTCCACAGGGTCCGTCCGCGACGTCAGGGCGGACCGCCGAGGAGACCAGCGCCCAATTCCGCGAGCTTACTCCACATCGAGGGGCCGCTGCGCAGTCGCCGGGCCAAAGCGGTTCAGCGGCAGCTTGAGGTAGGAAGAGCCGTTCGCCTCGGGCTCCGGCAGGCGGCCGCCGCGGAGGTTGACCTGCAGCGCGGCGAGCATCAGCCCGGGCAGGGGCAGCGTCCGGTCGCGCTCCTCGCGAAGCCGCACGAACGCCTCCTCGCCGACATCGTCGAGGAGGTGAATGTTGCGCGCCCGCTGCTCGGCCACGGTCGACTCCCAGCGCGCCTCGCGCCCGCCCGGACGGTAATCGTGGCCGGTGAAGAGGCGCGTCTGCGGCGGCAGCGAGAGAATTCTCCGGATACTGCGGTAGAGCGCCCGCGCGTCGCCGCCGGGGAAGTCGGCCCGCGCCGTGCCAGAGTCCGGCATGAACAGGGTGTCGTGGACGAAGGCGGCGTCCCCCACGAGGTAGGTGACGGAGGCCGCCGTGTGGCCGGGGGAGAAGACCACCTCGACCTCCAGCCCGCCGATGCGGAAGCGGTCACCCTCGGCGAACAGGCGGTCCCAGTAGCGGTGGCCCTCCGTCCGAAGCTCCGGCAGGCGGTAGATGTCCGCCCAAATCTCCTGGACTGCGGTGACGCGCTCGCCGATGCCGGTCGGCGCGGCCAAGCGCTCGCCCAGGTAGGCCACCGCGGACAGGTGGTCGGCGTGCGGGTGGGTGTCGAGCACCCACTCCGCGGTCAGGCCCCGCGTCCGGATGTGCTCGGCGATCGCGTCCGCGAGGCGGGTGTCAGTGGCGCCGGAATCACGGTCGAAGCCGAGCACCGGATCGATGACGGCGCACCGCCCCGTCCCCGGGTCCGCGACGACGTAGGCGGCACTCCCGGTGCCCTCGTCGTAAAAGCCTTCCACGAGCGGTCCGCGTGGTGTCATCGCATCTCCTCCGTCGCTTGCTAGGTTGGCGCGGCAAGGGTGAGCACGGCGAGCATCGCCGCGCCGAGCGCGATGCGGTACCAGGCGAAGGGCGCAAAACCATGCTGCCCGACGAAGGCGACGAGCCATCGGACGACCACGAGCGCCGTGGCGAACGCCGCGGCGAAGCCGACCGCAATCAGCGCGCTCCCCTCCCCGTCGAGGGCCCCGCGGTTCTTGTAAAGGTCGAAAGCCGTGGCCCCGAGCATGGTCGGGATCGCCAGGAAGAAGGAGAACTCGGCCGCCGCCGGGCGATCCACCCGCAGCAGCAGCGCGCCGAGGATCGTGGCGCCGGCGCGCGACACGCCCGGAACCATCGCCAGCACCTGGAATGCGCCGATCGCCAGGGCCCTCCGGAGCCCGATCGCCTCCGCTTCGTGCACCCGGGGCCGGGGCCGCGCCCGCTCCACCACCAGGATGGCGACGCCACCCGCAACGAGCGCCACGGCGACGATCCAGGGCGAGAAGAGCACGCCCTTGATGGTCCCGTGCGCCAGGGCCCCGACCACGGCGGCCGGCAGGAAGGCCAGCACCACCGCGGCCGCGAACCGCCGCGCCGCCGCGCCGCCGGGTCACGCGGCAGGCCGGCAGCGGCGCCGAGCAGCCGCGCCCGATACGCCCAGCACACCGCGAGGATGGCCCCGAGCTGGATGGCGATCTCGAAGACCCGGCCGGGCGGCCCGCGGAAGCCCAGCAGGTCCACCAGCAGGATCAGGTGGCCCGTCGAGGAGACCGGCAGGAACTCGGTGACCCCCTCGACGGCGCCCAGCAGCGCGGCGAGCGCCCAGTCGACCCCGACCGCCACGGCGCCCGGTCAGCCCTGGGCCGCGAGCGCGGGCCGGCCGGTGCCAGCTGGAGCGGGTGGCGCCGACGGCGGCGCGGCCGGTGTCTCACCCCCACCCAGCAGGCGAAGCCCGTTCAGCACGACGAGGAGCGACGCCCCGACATCGGCGGCGATCGCGCCCCAAAGGGAAGCCAGGCCGGCCACCGTCAACCCGGTGAAGAGCAGCTTCACCGCGACCGAGAAGCCGATGTTCTGACGGATGACGCCGAGCGTCGCGCGCGAGTGCCGCACCAGCCAGGGCAGCTTGGCGATGTCGTCCGACATCAGCGCGACGTCCGCCGTCTCGATCGCTGCGTCGCTGCCGATCGCGCCCATGGCGATGCCGAGGTTGGCGCGCGCCATGGCAGGCGCGTCGTTGACGCCGTCGCCCACCATCGCCACCGCGCCGTGCCGCGCCACCAGATCCTCGACGGCCGCCACCTTGTCGGCCGGGAGCAGCTCGGCGCGCACCTCGTCCACGCCGGTCTCGCGCGCGATCGCCTCGGCGGTGGCGCGGTTGTCGCCGGTCAGCATCACCACCCGCTCGATGCCGGCGGCGTGCAGCGCCGCCACCGTCTGCCGCGCGCCCGGGCGCAGCGTGTCCGCCACCGCGACCAGGCCCCAGACGCCCGCCTCGTCGCCGACGGCGACGACCGTGCGGCCCGTTTGCGCCAGCTCCTCGGCGCGCTGCAGCGCCTCGGGCGTGGCCAGCCCGCGCTCCTCCAGGAAGCGCCGCGAGCCGAGCCAGGCGGACCGGCCCGCGACGCGGCCCGTCAGGCCCTTGCCGGGCACGGCCTGCACCGCCTCGGCCGGCGCGGCGGCAACGCCCGCCTCCGCGGCACGATCGAGGATCGCCTTGGCCAGCGGGTGCTCGCTGCGCGCCTCGAGCGCCGCGGCGAGCCCGAGCAGCGCCGCCTCGTCGCGGCCGCCGAGCGGGGCGAGCGCCACCACCCGGGGCCGGCCCTCGGTGAGTGTCCCGGTCTTGTCCATGGCCATGGCGCGGATCTTCGCGGGCGTCTCCAGGTGCAGCCCACCCTTCACCAGCACGCCCTGCTTCGCGGCGCCGGCCAGCGCTGCGACGATCGTCACCGGGGTCGAGATGACGAGTGCGCAGGGGCAGGCGATCACCAGCAGCACCAGCGCGCGGTAGAACCAGATATCCCATGCCCCCCCAAGAAGCAGCGGCGGGACGAGGAACACCGCGAGCGCGAGCACCATGACCGCCGGCGTGTAGACGCGGGCGAAGCGCTCGACCCACTGCTCGCTCGGCGCCCGGCGGCCCTGCGCCGAGCCGACCATGCGGATGATCTGCGCGAGCGTGGTGTCGCGCGCCGCCTTGGTGGTCTCGATCTCCAGCGCGCCGTCGCCGTTGATGGTGCCGGCGAACACCTCGGCGCCCGGTGCCTTGTGAACGGGCACGCTCTCCCCGGTGATCGGCGCCTGGTTGACCTCGCTCTCACCCGCGGCGACGCGGCCATCGAGCGGCAGCTTATCGCCGGGACGGACCAGGATGCGCGCGCCGACGGCCACCTCGGCCGCCGGCACCTCGCGCTCGGTGCCGCCCGGCAGCAGGACCCGCGCCGTCGGCGGGGCGAGCTCCATCAGTGCGGCCACCGCCCGGCGCGCCCGGCCGAGGCTCCATGCCTCGAGGGCCAGGGCGAGGGCGAAGAAGAAGGAGACGGTCGCGGCCTCGAACCACTCGCCGATGCCCACGGCACCGGCCACCGCGACGACCATCAGCAGGTTCATGTCGGGCCGCAGGCGGCGGGCGGAGAGCCAGGCCTTCGGCGCCACATAGCGTACGGCGCAGGCGATGGCGGCCGCATAGGCCAGGATCGCCGGCAAGGGCGTGCCGCCGCCGCCCTCCTCGGCACCGAGGGCCGCAGCGAGGCCGCCACCCAGCCAGGCGTGCAGCGCGACGCCGGCCACGGCCAGTACGCCGCTTGTGGTGGTGAGCCATGTCTGGACGCGCCGGCGCCGGTCCTCGGCGGCACCGGCGGCGGTCTGCTCTCCTTCCTGCCAGGGCTCGGCGCGCATGCCGGTGCGGGCAACGGCCTTCTCGATCCGGTCGGCGAGCTCCGGCGACACCGCACCGGTGATCGCCATGCGCCCGTTGAGCAGGTCGAAGGAGAGGCGGTCCTCGGTGCCGACGACCGGCCCGACCTCGCGCTTCAGCGCCGCGACTTCGTCGCCGCAGTCCAGCCCATGCACCTTGAAGACCACGGCGTCCGGTGCATGCGTCGGCAGTGGCGGGGCGAGGGCCGCGGCGACATCACCCCCGCACCCCAGGCCGCAGGCGTCCGGGGCCGCCGGCTCCGCCGCCTCGGACCACGGCTCGGCGCGCATGCCGGTGCGCGCCACCGCGTCCCGGATTGCCTCGACCGACACGGCGCGGCCGGGCGCGGGTGCGACGATCATCGCACCGCGACCCGTGTCGAAAGCCAGCGCCTCGGCGCCGCCGACCACGGGGCCGACCGCCTGCGTCAGAGCCGCCGCCTCGTTCTTGCAGTCGAGGCCCGCCACTCGGAAGAGCTGCGGCGAGGGTCCCTCAGGCCTGGCATCCCAGGCCGTGGCGCGCATACCGGTGCGCGCGACAGCCGTCTCGATCTCCGGCCCCGTGACTGAGCCCGCCGTCACGGCCATCAGCCCCTTTGCGGGGTCGAAGAGCAGCCGCTCGGGACCGCCCACCACCGGGCCGACCTCGCGCCGCAGCGCCGCAACCTCGTTCTGGCAGTCGAGGCCCTCGACGCGGAAGAGCCGGAGGGCGGCCGTGGCCGGGCCTGCGGACGGCGCCGTCATCTCCCACGGCTCCGCGTCCATGCCGGCCTCGCGGATCGCCGCCAGGAGGTCGTCCTCATCGCCATAGCGCGGCCCGCCGACGACCGTCATCGCCCCGCGCCCGGTGTCGAAGGCGAGCGCGTGCGTGCCGCCCACCAGCGGCCCGAGCGCGCGTTCGAGGAGCGCCACCTCGTTCTTGCAGTCGAGCCCCCGCACCCGCAGGAGCAGCGCCGGAGACCCGGGAGCGCCGATCCGTGCCATGGCACTCATCCCGGCACGCGCCACGGCTTCCGTAATGGCAGAGGTGCTGACGGGAGAGGACGACGCCACCGTCATCACCCCCTTCGCGGTGTCGAAGAACAGCGGCGCCTCGCCACCAACGAGCGGCCCGACCTCGCGCTTCAGCGCCGCGACCTCGTTCTGGCAGTCGAGGCCCCTGACCTGGAAGAC
Source organism: Pararoseomonas sp. SCSIO 73927 (assembly GCF_037040815.1). Lineage (NCBI taxonomy): Bacteria > Pseudomonadati > Pseudomonadota > Alphaproteobacteria > Acetobacterales > Acetobacteraceae > Pararoseomonas > Pararoseomonas sp. SCSIO 73927. The sequence continues at coordinate 100,859 of NZ_CP146233.1, read as the reverse complement.
CAGCGGCTCCGGCACCGGCGTGGCAGGGCGGGCCTCGGAGGCGGGCACGACGTCGTCCAGCAGCAACTCAGCCCGCATGCCGGTGCCGGCGACCGCGCCCACGATCGCCTCAGCCGACGCGCCGCCCGGCGCCGTCACGCTCATGAGACCAGCCTTCGTGTCGAAGGCCAGGCCGTCCTCACCGCCGACAAGCGGCCCGACGGCACCCTTCAAGAGCCGGACCTCGTTCTGGCAGTCGAGGCCCTCGACCCGGAAGCGCAGGGGCGCATCCGCCTGGCCGGCGCCGGCGGCGCCGCGTCGATCACCGTCCATCACTTCCTTCCTCCTCGGCCTCGGCCGCACTGATGGGGTCCCCGCCGCCCGGCTCCGCGACGTGGCCCACCATGTCGCGGATCACGCAGCGGACCCGGTCGTCGGACGCCACGTAGAAGACCTGCTTGCCGCGCTTGCGGGCGGTCAGAAACCGCGCCGCCTTCAGCACGCGCAGGTGATGGCTGACCAGCGCATGGGAGAGCCCGACCCGCTCGGCGACATCGCCGACGCACCGCGGATTACCAAGGCAGGCCAAGGCAATGCGCAGCCGGTTCGGGTCGCCCAGCATGCGAAACACCTCGGCGAGTTCCTGCGCCTGCTCGTCGGTCAGCGACGGCTCGTCCATCCCACCCTCAAATGGTCAAAGCATTGTTTGTATAAAGAGGTGCTGGGAAACGCGTCAAGGCTGCCTTCCGTCGGCCATCCCTGCCGTTTCCTGTCGCCGCTCCCCGAGAAACCCGTCCAGGAGCAGCAGCGCGACGCCGACTCAGATGGCCGCATCGGCGAGGTTGAAGCTCGGCCAGTGCCAGCCGGCGTAGTGGAAATCGAGGAAGTCGGTCACGCCCCCATGCCGCAGCCGGTCCACCACGTTGCTGATCGCGCCGCCGGCGACGAGGCCAAGCGCGACCCCGACCCAGGCCCGCTCAGCGCGGGCCATCCACACGAACAGCATAGCAACGACCGCAAGGGCGACCGCCACGAGCGCCCACCGCCCGGCCTCGCCGTGACCGGCGAAGAGGCCGAAGCTCACGCCCGTGTTGCGGTGGAAGGTCAGGTTGAAGAATGGGGCAATCGGAATCATCCGAGGCGGCTGCATCACCACCTCGGCGATCCACCATTTGGTGCCCTGGTCGAGCGCGACGGCAGCGGCAAGGGCCAGGAGGCCCGCGCGCAAGGGGTGGTGATCACTGCAGAACACGCGGCACTCCGGGCATTGGCTACATAAGCAAACGTCCAAACGCCTGTTTTGGTTTTTTGGCAAGAGGTCGGCAGGCCGCCACCGCCCGGCGCGCCCGGCCACCGCTGCGGTAGGGGACGTCACCGCGAGGCCAGAAGGCCCCGCAGCTTTTCCAGCGCCACCGCCTGGCTCTCCTGGTTGTCGATCGTGCCCGCGAAGCGTCCCGCCGCGTCGAGCAGGAAGACGCTGGCCGAGTGATCCATCGTGTAGCCGCCGCCCTCTGTCGGCACGCGGCGGTAATAGACCCGGAAGGCCCGTGCCGCCGCGGCGACCTGCGCCTCGGTGCCTGAGAGTCCGACGAGCCGTCGGTCGAAGGCCTCGAGATAGCCAGCCAGCATCTCCGGCGTGTCGCGCTCCCAGTCGACGCTGACGAACAGCCAGTGCAGCCGATCGGCCTCGGGGCCGAGCGCCTCGATGAGCGCGGTCATGTCGCCGAGCGTGGTCGGGCAGACGTCGGGGCACTGGGTGAAGCCGAAGAACACCGCCATCGGCCGGCCGCGGAAGTCGGCCTCGGTAACCGCCTGGCCTCGATGATCGGTCAGGCGGAAGGGGCCGCCGATCGGCAAGCTCGCTGGCCCGGTCGCGACCGACCGGCCGGCGAGCGGACCGTCGGTGACAAACCAGCCTGCTGAAATCGCCAGCACAAGGAAGCCGAGCACGGCAACCGTGCCCCAGGCGACACGGCGGATCCAGCGCAGCATCGTCAGTGCCCCGCATGAGCCGGCTGTCGGGCGCCGGCCGCCTCGACCGAGAGCTCGACGCGGACCTCGCCGGCGCGCTCGAAGCGCAACGTCAGCGGCACGCGCTCCCCGCGCACCAGGGGCCGCGTCGGGCCCACCAGCATCAGGTGCGTCCCGCCCGGGCCGAGGGTCACCGTCTCCCCCGGCGGTACGGGAACGCCATCGGGGAGCGGGCGCATGCGCATCACGCCGTCCTCGCTCCGCTGCTCGTGGATCTCGACGGCGCGCGCCGCCGACGTCGCCGCGCCGATCAGGCGATCCGGGGTGGCGCCACGGTTGCGCAGCGTCAGGTAGCCGGCCGCCGTGGGCGCGGTGGCGCCCACCGCGCGGGTCCAGGCCTGGGAGACGGTGATGTCGCCCCGCTGGGCGTGGGCCGCTCCAGCGGCCGCCAGCGTTAGAGCCCCGGCTAGGAGGCCAGGCACGAGGGTTCGCATGGTGGGGTTCTCCGTCCTTAAGAGGCGGTCCTGCTGCGGCCGCGCCGCCCTCACCCGATGCTCGCCAGCCAGGGGAAGGCGCGCAGCATCCAGCCGGCTACCGTGGTCAGCTCGCCCGTGGCAATGGCCACGCCGGCCGCCACCATCACCGCGCCGCTTGCGAGACGCAGCGCATGGCCGAGCCGCCCCAGCCGCCGGCCGCGCGCCAGCAGCGCCGGCAGGTAGAGCGCGGCCAGCAGGAAGGGCACGCCGAGGCCGGCCGCATAGGCGGCCAGCAGCGCGATGCCGCCGGCCGGGGCCATGGCCCCGACGGCCAGCACGGCCGCGAGCACCGGGCCGATGCAGGGCGTCCAGCCGAAGCCGAAAGCCGCCCCGATCAGCACAGCCGAGACCGGATTGCCGCCGGCGTCGGGCGCGGCAAAACGCAGCTCGCGCGCCAGCGGGGCCAGCCGCAGCAGGCCCATCTGCACCAGGCCGAGGCACACGATCAGCAGCCCGCCGGCGATGGACAGCTCGTAGCTCCACCGCCGCAGCCAGCCGCCCAGCAAGGTCGCCCCGGCGCCGAGCGCGACAAAGACGGCCGAGAAGCCGAGCACGAAAAACAGCGCCATCCGCATCGTACGCCAGGGTCGCGCTTGCGCTTGCGCGAGGTCCGCGCCGGCCACCCAGGCCACATAGCCCGGCACCAGCGGCAGCACGCAGGGCGAAAGGAACGACACCAGCCCGCCGCCGAAGGTAAGGGCGAGGCTGAGCGCCGAGAGCTCAAGCATTATCAGGGGAAGGTCGCCTTCTCGTCTCAGAGGGCAAACCGAGGGCCGCCCGGACGGCAGCCCTCGGCCTTTTCGGCCCGTGCCGGCTCTAGCGCGGCGTCGCCGGCGCGTCGGGCTGGGTCGGCGCCGGGATGCCCGCGCGCTCCTCGAGCTGGCGTAGCCGGTTTTCCACCGCCGCCGCGCGCTGCATCATCGGGCAGGGGCAGCATGTCATGCTGCCCTGGCCCTGCTGCATCTGCATCCCCGGCATGCCGCCTTGCGGCGGGCTGCCTTGGGCGAACGCGCCGGCCGCGGCGAGCGCCCCGGCTAGGGTGATCATCGACACAGCTATCACTCTACGCATCAGCGCCTCCTTTGAAGCGTGGTTAAGCCAGGTAATCGCCCCTCCCAAGTGGGAGGGTTACGCCAGCAGGCCGCCGTATGCTCCGGCCTGCTGGCCGCTTCGCGCACCGCCGCGGGCGCGCGCCGCTCCGTGAACCGCCGCGGCGTCACCTTCCGAGCAGGCCCGATCCCACCGCGAATGGCGCATACGCGGCGCGCGTCACAGGTGCATCGGCCGCCCGTCCACTGCCAGCGCCGCCTCGCGCAGCGCCTCCGGCAGCGTCGGGTGGGCGTGGGTGGTGCGCGCGATGTCTTCGGCCGAGGCGCCGTAGACCATGGCCAGCACCGCTTCGTGGATCAGGGTCCCCGCATCCGGGCCGATGATGTGCACGCCGAGCACCCGGTCCGTCGCCGCGTCCGCCAGCACCTTCACCAGCCCCTCGGTCGCCCGGCGCGAGCGGGCGCGGGCGTTGGCCGAGAAGGGGAAGCGCCCGACACGGTACGCGATGCCTTCCTCCTTCAGCTGCTCCTCCGTCCGTCCGACGGTCGCCACCTCGGGCCAGGTGTACACCACCGCCGGGATCGTTCCGTAATCCACATGCCCGGCCTGGCCAGCGAGGATCTCGGCCAGCGCGATCCCTTCCTCCTCGGCCTTATGCGCCAGCATCGGCCCGGTAATCGCATCGCCGATGGCATAAATGCCCGGCACGTTGGTCTCAAAGCGCGCATCCACCGTCACCCACCTGCGCTTGTCCAGCGCCACGCCCAGCGCCTCCAGCCCGAGGCCTGCGGTGAAGGCGCGTCGGCCGACCGCCACCAGCAGCACGTCGGCCGTCAGCTCCTCCGATGCGCCGTCGCCTTGCGCAGGCTGCGCCGTGATTCGCACCGCATCGCCATCGCGGCGGGCGCCGAGCACGCGCGTGCCGAGACGGAAGCGGAAGCCCTGCTCCTCCAGAACGCGCCGCAGGGCGTCAGCGATCTCGGCATCCAGGCCGGGCGTGATGCGGTCAAGATACTCCAGCACCGTCACCTCCGCGCCGAGGCGCCGCCAGACCGAGCCGAGCTCCAGGCCGATATAGCCGGCTCCGATGATGGCGAGCCGACGCGGCACTGCCGGTAGCGATAGTGCGCCGGTCGAGGAGACGATCCGCTCCTCGTCGATCGCGATGCCGGGCAGCGGGGTGGCTTCCGAGCCGGTGGCGATCACCACGGCGCGGGTCGCGGTGAGCCTGCGCGGCGCGCCGCCCTCCGTGGGTGTCACCACGACCCGGTCCGGTGCTTCGATCCGGCCGGTGCCGCGCACGCGGGTGATGCGATGCTTGCGGAACAGATAGTCGACGCCGTCGGCGAGGCCGCCGACCACGCGATGCTTGTGGTCCATGATCCCGGCGAGGTCGAACTCCACCTCCGGGACGCGGATGCCAAAGCCGGAGGCGCCGTGACGGATCAGGCTGTAGGTCTCGGTGGCGTCGAGCAGCGCCTTGGAGGGGATGCAGCCCACATTTAGGCAGGTGCCGCCCAGCCGCTCGCGCTTCTCAATGCAGGCGACCCGCATGCCAAGCTGGGCGGCACGGATCGCGGCGGGGTAGCCGCCAGGGCCGCCGCCGACGATGACGATATCGAACACGTCGCTCATGACGGGCTGCCTTCTGGGGTCGCGGCCGCCCGTGCCGGGGCGCGCAGCTCTCCGAACAGCAGCAGCGCCACCCCAAGCACAATGCCGCTGTCCGCCAGGTTGAAGGCCGGCCAGTGGTAGCCCTGGACATGGAAGTCGAGGAAATCCGTTACTGCGCCATGGCGCAGCCGGTCCACCAGGTTGCCGAGCGCCCCGCCAAGGATGAGGCCGAGCGCCGCCGCCTGGGTGCGGCTCTGCGCCCGCGTCAGCCAGACCAGCAGGCCGATGCTGACGGCGGAGGTCAGCAGGATCAGCAGCCAGCGGCCGGCCGGGTGATCGCTCGCCAGCAGGCCGAACGTCACCCCCCGGTTATACACCAGCACCAAGTCGAAGAAGGGCAGCAGCTCGACGCCTTGCGCCAGGGCAGGGGCGGCGGCCAGCGCCGCCGCCTTCGTCGTCTGATCGACGGCGAGGGCGAGGGCGGCGAAGGCCAGACCCCACACCAGGAAGCGGCGCGGCCGGACCACCATCAGGCACCCGCTCCGGCCGAACCACAGCAGGCCCGCCCTTCTGTCTGCACCGGTGGGCATGGCACATCGCCGTAGGAGCAGAACACGCAGCAATCGCCCTTTTTCGGGCGCAGCACCACGCCGCATCCTTTGCAATCGTAGAAAAACTGGCAGGCATCCGTCGGCATCGTCTCGGTCTGCCGGTGTCCGCATTGCGGACAGGAGATGGTCGAGGTGAGAACGGGCTGCATCAGGCTGTCGCCTCGGCCAGGTCGCGCCGGGCGTCACGGATGATCGACCAGGCCGATTGCAGGAACAGCCCGGCGATCACCAGCGCCACCGCCAGGTCCGGCCAGGCCGTGCCGGTCCACCAGACCAGCCCAGCCGCGACCACCACGGCGGCGTTGCCGATGGCGTCGTTGCGCGAGAACAGCCAGACGGCGCGCACATTGGCGTCGCCCGTGCGATGCGGGATCAGCACCGCCGCCGCCGCGACGTTCACCACCAGGGCAATGGCTCCGAAGATGCCCATCAGCTCGGAATCCGGCTGATTGAGCACCAGCACGCGGTAGCCGGTCGTCACCAGCACGCCGAGGCCAAGCAGGGCGAGGAAGATACCCTGGATCAGCGCCGAGCGGGCGCGCCACAACAGGCTCCAGCCGATGGCGAGCAGGCCGAGAAAGGTAATCAGTCCGTCGCCGAGGAAGTCGAGTGCGTCGGCTTTGAGTGCCTGGCTGCCGGCGACGAAGCCGGCGACGATCTCCACCAGGCCGTAGCCGACATTGAGCAGCACCACGATCCACAACGCCCGCTTGTAGCCAGGCGTGATGTGACTGAGGTCCTTGGGCAGCTCGTCGTCATCGTCGCTGCCCGCCTCAGAGCGGGAAGCGGGACTGTCCAGCCGATCGAGCTGGTAGCCGAGGCCGGTCACCGCGCGCTCCACCTCAGGCAGCCGCGCGTCAGCACCGTCCAGGCGCAGCGTCATGATCTGCGAGGCGATGGAGACCTTCACCTCCTCCACGCCGCCGACCCCGCGCGCCGCCTTCTCGATCTTGGCGGCGCAGGACGGGCAATCCATCCCGGTCACCCGGTAGCGCGCCGTGGCGGGCGCGTCGGTCGTCGTGCTCATCGTGCCCTCTCGTATCAGCGCGGAATGATATGTTGCATCATATCAGTGGAAATCAATATGTCGAGCTGGTAGTAAAGACGCCATGCTTCTAGAGACCTCTACGCGCCCCCTGGACCTGCAGGCGAAGCTGTTTCGCGGCTTTGCCGACCCATCGCGCCTGGCGATCCTGGATGCCCTGCGCGCCGGGCCGCTGCATGTCGGCGCCATCGTCGCCGCGACCGGCCTCAGCCAGTCGAACGTCTCCAACCACCTGCGCTGCTTACATGAGTGCGGGCTCGTGCAGGCCGAGCCGCGTGGCCGGTTTGTCGATTACCGGCTCGGCGATGTGCGGGTAGGGGAGCTGCTGCGCCTGGCCGACGAGCTGCTGGCAGGCGCCGCCTGTGGCATCGAGGCCTGCCATCGCTACGCTCCCCCCGATTAAGGCGCGTGCTGACGTCTCTTCACCCGGGCTAACGGCCGGCTCAGGCTGCCACGCCGTGAGGCGGTAGCTCAGCCGCCACAGGCAGCCCGGCCTTCACCGCGAGCCCGAGTGCCCTGCCGCTGCTGTTACCGGGGCAGCTCTCCCGCAATCTGCTGACGCGATGGCGCTACCGGCTGATGTCCGCCGGCCAGCGCGGCAAGCTGGCTCTGGGCGTCCTGCTGGTCCTCATCAGTGCCCTGATCCTTTCCGGGCTGTACAAGGCCCTGGAGACCGCGATGGTAGACCATGCGTCGTCCTGGCTTACCGACCTGGCGACCCGCTGGTGACCACAAGCAGGCGCGTCGCACCTCAGTCGCAATTGAACCTGTTAGATTGAGTAAATCCTGACGTTAATCTACGATACGGCTTACAAAGGTATGAAATTTCTGATGACACCTTCGACGCTAGAAACCAACCAGATTGCCATTTACTTTGCCGCCGTCGTCGCAGGGCTCCTAATTGCTGCTACTGCACCGTGGGCGCACGGGCTGGAAGCAGCCATCGACCTGGCGATCGCTGCCTTACTCTACGTCATGTTTCTCCAGGTGCCGCTCGGCGATTTGCGCCGAGCCCTCGCCAATCGCCGCTTTCTGCTCGCTCTCGCGGTGGCGAACTTCATCGCCGTCCCGGCGGCCGTCCTGGCCCTGGCGACGGCCTTGCTGCCCGATGTGCCGGTGCTCTGGCTCGGCGTCCTGATGGTGCTGCTGACGCCGTGTATCGACTATGTGGTGGCGTTCACGCACATCGCGCGCGGCGACGCCAAGCCGCTGCTCGCCGCAACGCCGCTCCTCCTCCTGGCACAGATGCTGCTCCTGCCGGTGTATCTCGGCCTCTTCCTCGGGCCGTCCGCCGCCGCGCTCATCGCGCCTAAGCCCTTCCTTCATGCCTTCTTGTACCTGATCGCCGTGCCGCTCGTGCTCGCCGGCCTGACCCAGCTCCTCGCGGCGCGCACCGCAGCCGGCGCGCGCGTCGTCGCAGTGATGACGTGGCTGCCCGTGCCGATGACGGCGCTTCTGCTCCTCGTCGTCTTTGCCGCCGTTACTCCTCGCCTCGGTGATGCGCTGGGCGATGTGGCACGGGCTGTGCCAGTCTACCTGGCCTTCGCGCTCCTTGCCCCCTTCGTCGGGGTTGCCGTCTCACGGCTGTTCCGGCTGGAGCCGGGCGCAGCGCGGGCGGTCATCTTCAGCAGTTCGACCCGAAACTCCCTCGTGGTGCTCCCGCTGGCCTTCGCAGTGCCGGACAATGGCCCCGTGGTGGCGGCGATCATCGTCACGCAAACGCTCGTCGAGCTGGCGAGCGAGATCCTCTACGTTCGCTGGGTGCCACGTCTCGCGCCTGCCGTTGCCTAATCTCACCGCGCCGCCTTCATGGCTGCGCCGGATCAAGTCCAGCCGCTTGCAGTTACGGACGATCGACTGCCCTGGGTCACCGCAAGGCACATGCCCTGCACATGCAGGGCAGAAACAATTTTCCAAGTTTACAGGCGGATACGCTCGACCTCGTTCAAGGTCACCTCGTCCTTCGTGCGGTCATAGAGCTTGGTCGTGCGGGGACTGGAATGCGCCGCCATCTGCTGGGCGTGCTCCAGCGTGCCGCCGTTCTCGAGGTAGTTGGTGATGCCGATGGCCCGCCAGCTGTGGCAGCCGATCGGGGCATCGATCCCTGCGGCGAGTGACCGGCGGCGGATCATCCCGTAGGCTTCCCGAGCCTGCAGGCGGGTGGCCGTCAGACGGTCGCCGCGGCGACCGGGTGCCGTGCGAAACAGCGGCGCCTTCTTGTCTCCCTCGATGCCGGCGGCAGCGATATAGGCATCAAGCATCTCTTCGAGCGCATGATGCACCGGCATCTCATGCACCTTGCCGCCTTTCTCGTGCAGACGGACCCGCCCGCGCTTGCCGAGCGAAAAATAGTCGCCGACGTTCATGCGCAGCGCCGCCTCGATGCGGGCGAAGGTATAGAGCAGGGTGGCAATCAGCGCGCGGTCGCGCAGGCCGATCAGCGTGTCGGTCTCGATCGCATCAAGCATCGCCTTGGCGTCCTCGCGCGGCAGCACCGGTGTCTTGCCGCGCGCGACGACATGCTTTGGCCCCCGCACCGAGGAGGCGGGATTGTGCGGTACGATCTGGCCGACGACGAGCCAGTCGAAGAGCATGCGGATGGCGGCGAGCTGCTGCTTGACGCTGGGCGGCGACAGGGGTGCCGGCGCGCCACCCGGCTTGCGCGGCAGGCCGGTTTGCCGCAGCTGTTCGATATAGGCCGCCACATGGGCGGGCTCGATGCCGGGCAGGCTCAGCCCGCGCGCCTCGCACCAGTGCAGGAAGTCGGTACAGGCCCGCGCATAGGCGCGCCGGGTGTTCGGGTTGCGGATTTCCGCCACGAAGAACTCGAGAAAGCGCTTGGCGGCACGCTCGCCCTGATCGGCGACCAGTGACGGCACCACCAGCTCGCCATAGGGCAGGGCAGGAAGGTGACGGGTAGGGGTGATCACCTCGTTCATGCCGCCTCCCCGAGCAGCTCTACGCCGCTCGCCGCCGTCGCCTGGCGCAGCTTCTTGTCCAAGGAGGCCAGCGGCAGAGCCAGGCGCAGCGCCAGTTCCAGATAGCTCGCGTCGTAAATGGTCAAGCCCTGTGCTTCGGCCAGGCTCAGGGTGCGGCTCCAAGCCTGCGCTGCCGTGTCGGGATCGATGTGGATGGGCAGTGCTGCAAGCGTGGTGAGCGAGCGTCGCCGCTCGTCCTGGGTAATGCGGCGCGCCTTCTCAGCGTAGAGAAGCACATTGGCGGTCTCCAGCGGCCACAGCCCCGGTGCGGCCGCACCACCGGCCGCGATTTCGTCCAAAAGGGCCTCGGTGGCATCGGTGCCTTCGCCGGGCAGCACCCAGGCCAGCGCCACCGAGCTATCGAGCACGCAGCGCGTCACCGGCGGCCTTCATCGCGGAAGGCTTTCAGCTCGTCCCACGAGAGTGCTTCACCCCGCGCCGCGATGGACGCGCGCAGCGAGCGCAAATCTTCAACGGCCTTGGCAATCTCTGCCTGACGACGGCTGACCTCCGGCACGATGCGGGCAATGGGGCGGCCATGGCGTGTGATGACGATCGTCTCGCCGCGCTCGACCTCGTCGAGCAGCCGAGGCAAGTGCGTCTTCGCCTCCGACGCCTGGACCTCGCGCATATCTGTTCCGTTCCAACCAGTCATATCAACCAGTCTATACGCTCGCGGAATCTAAGTCAATGGCGACTGGTCGAACCGACTAGTCGCGACCGACCGCATCCGATAACGTCCTTTATCGGATAGAACGTTGAGAGCATCCGGTTTCCCTTGCAGTGTGATGGAACTATCTCTACATACCGCTTGTGGAGATAGTTCCACGACGGGCCCGCATGATGACCACGTCCCCCAATGCCCATTACGCCACCAGCCGCCTTGTCGCGCTGATCCGTGAGCAGGGCCGCTGGCCCACGATCGCCCAGCCGCTCCACGAAGCCTTGGCGGCTGAAGTCTGGCGCGAGCAGGGGTTTCCCTCGCCGACCGCCTGGATCGACCGGCTCGCCGCGCTCGGCGGGCGCTCCGTCACCTATCTCTCCCGCTGCGGCTCCGCAGCGCGGTTCCTCCACGACGTGGCGGACCGCTTTCCGGGCGTCGATCTTGAGGCCGCCTGGAGCCGTCCGCTCTCGGCGATCGAGGCATTCCGCCGCGAAACAGGGAACGAGTGGTCCCAGATCGAACAACGCCTTGGTCAGCTGATGTCCGGCGAGTTGCCGGCGCACGCGCCGCGGAAGCAGGAAGGCGCTGCGTCGGCCACACCCGCGAAGGCCGAGCGCATGTGGTTCGAGCAAACCGTGCTGCGCGCCCTGCCGGCTCTCCTGCCCACCATGGGTTACAGCGCAGACACGCGGGTCCTCGTCGAGCCGCGCACGCCACTCTTTCGCCCCGACATCCTGCTGATCGATCCGACGAGCGGGGCGACGAGCATCATCGAGGTCAAGTCCGCGCTCTCGCAGCGCCATCAGATGAACCTTGCCCAGCAGCTGCTTGCATATTCGACGCTCAGCCACACGGTCTGGCTGGTTCTGCCCTCCGATAGCGAAGTGCCCGGGCAAGCCATCCTCGACAGTTTGCGGCAAGCGGCGATCCACCATGTCGGCGTGCTGCTCATCGATCCTGCGAACGCCGAGGTGGCAGAACTGCTAGCTCCCGAACGCGAGGCACCAGAAACCGAATCTCGTGCTGCGTTCCGGCAGCAAGCGCTCGCTGCGCACCGTGTGGAGACCTGACGCCATGGCCAACGGGCAGGAGTTCTTCACGGCGGCCGAGATCACCCACTTCGCGGGAGCGGTTGCCATGATCATCGTCGTGACGCGCGTGATTCGCCATCTCTCCAAGGTGGAAAGGCCGGCGGTGACAATGGCCGTCGCGTTGGTGGTCGCATACCTCAGCGCCGGCGCAGCAGGCAACCTAGCTGCCATTCCCTGGCAGGAGATCCCCCATCAAGCCTTCTTCTCGGCCGCGCTCAGCTGGGTGCTGCCGTCGGTGAATGCCTGCCTGCTCTTCATGGCTGCGCTCGGCACCTCGCGCCTCGGCTAACCCGCAACGGTAGCTTCAGGCTAGCGCCTCGCTGCACTGCGTCCGGAACCCGCAGCCCCAGCACCGTGCCGCCTACTGGTGGCTTCGGTGCGCGTTGCGCTCGCCCTCCATCTGCGCGAGCAGCGCGGTGATCTCCTGGCGCTCCTGCTCTCCAAACGGCACGGAGATGCGGCGGTCGCGGTACTCCACACCACCAACCTCAGTTTCAGCGAGTGGGGCGGCGTATTCGGCGACGCCAAGATGACCACGGCCCTGCTCGTCCGGCTCACGCACCACTGCCACATCCTCGAGACCGGCAACGACAGTTTCCGGTTCAGGAGCAGCTCGGCCGAGCCCAGGAACAGGAGAGCCAAAACACCCGCTTGACCCGCGACCAGAGCCCGCGGGACATATCCCTGCACGGGTCAGTTCTCGATGAAAACGCCGGGTCAGTTCTCAGGCTCTTTCGCAGATTTGGTGCAGGTGGTGGTGGAGGTGGGGGAAAGTGAGCACATCCTGGGAACACCCCCATCGTTCCTGAGATGAAGTGTCCCGTCGCCTCCTGCCCCTGATCCCGGCAGGCCTGTCCGTGTCGCAGGTGCTGCCCGAGCCCGACCGCGTCGTCATCATGACCCAGCCAAGGGCGACTCAGGCCCGATGTCCGACCTGCGATGGTCGGACGGGACGGGTCCACAGCCACTACGTCCGCTGCTTGGCCGACCTGCCCTGGCAGGGTCGTCGGGTCGAGGTGCGGGTCCGCGCACGGCGCTTCCGGTGCGCGGTGGAGGGCTGCTCCCGTCGGATCTTCGCCGAGCGCCTGCCCGAGGTGGCACAGCCCTGGGCGCGGCGGACGGCGCGCCTCGGCGACCTGCAACACGCGATCGGTCTCGCCCTCGGCGGGCAGCCCGGCGCTCGCCTCGCCGAGCGGCTGGCCATGCCCGCGAGTGGCGACACGCTGCTACGCCTGGTCACGAGCCGCCCACCACGGGCCAGCCAGACCCCCCGCGTCCTCGGCGTCGACGACTGGGCGTGGCGACGGGGCCAGAGCTACGGCACGGTGCTGGTCGACCTCGAGGAGCGGCGCGTGGTCGACCTCCTGCCGGACCGTGAGGCGGCGACGCTCGCGGCATGGCTGAGGGACCACCCCGGCGTCGAGGTGATCGCCCGCGACCGCGCCGGGGCCTACGCCGAGGGCGCCCGGCGTGGCGCACCGGATGCCGTGCAGGTCGCGGACCGCTGGCATCTGCTCCGGAACCTCACCGATGCCCTGCAGCTCGTCGTCGACCGCAACCGCCGTCGCCTCCGCGACGCGGCTCAGACGGTCGCCGGGCACGCCGCAGTACAGGTGCCGCCTCCGCCGCCCCGACCGCCAACCCGGCTGGAGCAGTACCGGAGGGCACGGCAGGCCGACCGAGACGCGCGCTTCGCCGAGGTTGCGCGACTGGCCGCCGCAGGTCAGGGCCTGCGCACCATCGCGCGCGAGACGGGCCTCGCCCGCAACACCGTGCGCGGCTGGCTGGCGACCGGCAGGCCACCGGCCTGGCTCAAGGATGAGCGGCCGAGCATCGTCGACCCGTTCATGCCCTACCTCCAGGCCCGCCTGGCCGAGGGACACCGCAACGTCACAAGGCTCTGGAACGAGATCCGGGAGAAGGGCTTCCAGGGCAAGGCTGGCGTCGTGAGGGCCGGTATAGCGCGGCTCCAGGGTGGGGGCGCGCCGACGTGTCGCGGGCGCAAGCCGGTCTGGCGACCTCCCAGCGCACGCGGGGTGACGCGTATGCTGTTGTCGAACGCGGTCCTGCCCGAACACGACGCGATGTTCGTCGCCACGATCCGGGAGAGCGAGATCGGCGTCGGGGCTGATCTCGCCCGCCGGTTCGCGGCCATGGTCCGGGAGCGCGACCTTGCCGCTCTGCCGAAATGGCTGGACGACGCGCGTGTCGGCCCGCTCGCCGGGTTTGCACGGAGCCTCCGGAGGGATCGCGCCGCCGTCGAGGCGGCGCTGTCCACGCCCTGGAGCACGGGGCCTGTCGAGGGCAAGATTACCAAGCTCAAGCTCATCAAGCGTTCCATGTACGGCCGCGCGAACATCGCCCTCCTCCGCCAACGCGTGCTCGCCGCGTGAGAGCCACCTGCACCAAATCTGCGGAAGAGCCAGTTCTCAGCGAAACTCAACACCTCGACCTGCCGCAGCTTGGCTACAATCTCCTCAGCCGTGTGCGTCCTCTTCCGACCCATCCCCAGCCTCCTCAAGACAGCCGCCAGTTCACATAACCGGCGGACTGCTTCTACGGGGGCACGTCAGGCGCGGCGGGTGCTGTTGGAGAGCGCCCGCCCGGCATAGCCCGCGGCCGCCGCCACCGCCTCGCCGACCGGGCCGGAGAGCACGGCCAGCGCCTCGGGCGGCAGCGCCTCCTGCACCAGGCGCCGCACGGCCGGCGGAAGTGACTTGGGCCCGGTGCCGTCGGGCGGCGTCACCGGCCGGCCCTCATCCTCTGACACCGGGGAACCCCGGTCTTCGCCCGGCTCCGTGCCCCTACTGCGATCACCGCCCCAAGCCCCCTGCCCTCTTCAGCCGGCCGACCGGCGCTCCCGCGCCCGGCGTTCCAGCAGGCGTCAGTGTGCCAGGACCGGCTCGCTGGTGGCAATCAGCCGCTCCGTCCAACGAAGGCACGGTAATAAAGGTTTATCGTGCCTAAGGATGCGGGGTGGAGGGGCCAGTTGGGCCGGAATTGGCAGAGATTTGCTGGGCAGTGCCGAGGTTGTCGGCCTCGAGGTGCAGTGCAACATGGCGGAAGCAGACCACCTGGGCTTTGTGGTTCATCCGACACTGCGCGAAGACGCTCGAACAGCCGCGGGTACGGGTCAAGAGGCTGACGTTTATATCCGCGACAGCTATCCGGGCTCCGGGCTTGAACCGGGAGGTCTCTGCGAGAAGGACCCCGTTCTCATAGATTGAGGTCTGACCATCCCACGCGAGGTCGGTTGTCGATTCACCCTCGCCAGATGCCGTGTACAGATAGGCCGCTGTGCACCTGGCCGACTGAGCTTGGCACAGCATTCGCCGGGTGTCGGCTTTCCCGACGGTGATGTTGCTAGCGGACAGGTTCACCAGGACAGTCGCACCAGCCAGCGCCGCAATGGCGCTCGGTTGAATCGGAACCCACATATCCTCGCAAATCTCGGCGTGGAACACGAGCCCTGGGCGGTCCTCGACCACAAAGAGGAGGTCGGGACCAAATGGCACATGCTGCCCACCCAGGCGGATCACGCTGCCTGCTGTACCATGCCCGGACGCGAAGTAACGATGTTCATAGAACTCGCGGTAGTTTGGCAGGTGAACCTTCGGCACCACCCCGGCCACCCGCCCGCCATGGACCACCACTGCTGTGTTGTAGACGCGCCCCGCGTGGCGCAGGGGTGCTCCTAGTATCATGACAGGATGGATATGGACGGAAGCCTCCACAATACGCCTCAGGGCGGCCTCCGCAGCGTCTAGCACAACGTCCTGAAGAAAGAGGTCGTCAATGGAGTATCCGGTCAGCGCCAGCTCCGGGAAGGCGACTAGGGACACCGATCCAGCGTCGCAGGTACGCGCGGTCATCAGCAGGGTGTTCGCATTCACCTCCGGGTCGGCAATGCGAACAGGAGTCGTGCAGGCGGCGACTCTTACCTTGGCGTCCGGTCCGGATGGCCCGGTGCTCTGCCCCAGAGGCAGCTCTGTCTGAACGCTCTCAGTCATCGGTTGCCTCACGCAAGTCGGACCAAGCATCGCGGATGATTGACCACGTCGATTGCAGGAACAGCCCGGCGATGACGAAGGGCACAGCTAAGTCAAGCCATCTGTGCACCTCGGGACAGCATGTCCGAGCGTCTGTCCAGTTGGCCCGAAACCGTTCGGGCGGATAGGGTCGGCGGCTGCGGTCCGAACAGATTAGCGCGGCTGGACGCGCATGATGGTGTCATTGGTCCCTTCCTGCATGCCAGCCGACTTGTCGACGGAGAACACGGTCCCGCGTGGCCCCACCAGGACGTGGTTGGCCATTGGCGTCGGGCCAAGGTTGGCCAGGATCTTTCCGTCCGCGTCCACCACGGTGATGGTGCCCGCCCCGCGGCTGGACACGTAGCCATGACGCCGCTCGGGATCGAAGGCCACGTTCAGCGCCCCGGCGCCTACGGGCACGTCGGCCAGCACCTTGCCGCTCTCCCCGTCCAGGACCACCAGGTTGTCACTGCCCTGCGAGGCAACGTAGATGCGCCCGGTCCGCGGGTCGTGCGAGACCCCGATGGCGCTGCGCGCTCCGGGCACGGGCAGCACCTTCACCACCGCGTTAGTGCGGGTGTCGACGACCGCCACCTCGTTGGTGGTCTGGCTGACGACGTACAGCCGGTGCGCCACGGCATCCAAGGATAGACTGGCCGCCGAGAAGGTGGCGCCGCGGACACCGGACGTGATCGCGATGCGGGCGGCCAACTCCAGAGAGCGCGTGTCGAACACGACGACCTCCGGCGCGAGCATGGCGCTGGCGAAAGCCTTGTTCAGCTCCGGGTCGATTAGCACATCGCGCGCGTGGCTCACCGTGCCGGGCGCGAATTGTTTCACCAGCGATAAGTCGGACTGGCGGTACACCGCCACAGTGTCCTGGCGGGTGTTGGTGACCCACACCGTGTCGTTGGCGTCGTCGACGCCGACGCCGTACACGGCGAGGACACCCGCCTCGCCTCCCCCCTGCCGCGCCGGTGCGGCCTGCGGCGTGATCCGCGCGACCACCTCGAGCGTGTCCGGGTTCAGCCGTAGCAGCTCGGACTGTCGTACTGGCGGGCGGCCGACCGCCGAGGTTACGAACAGCGCGTTGTTCCGAGCGCTGTAGGTGGACTGGTACAGGCCGCGGGCCACCCGGGCCTCGCGGGTCTCGTAGGCACCCTCACCAGAGAGTGGGATGTTGGGCGAGATTTTCAGCGAGGCAAGCGTCACGCTGTACGGCCCTTGGGCGACCACCACGATGGGGTGGCTGCCCACGACGGCATCGGCGGGAACCGTGATGCGGGCCGTGACCTTGCCCTCCCGGTCGGCTTCCAACGTTCCAACGGGCAGGGTCGTGGTGCCGTAGAGCAGCGTGACCTTCTGCCCGGGACGGAAGCCCTGGCCAGACACCGCCACCTCACTGCCGGGCAGGATGGGCCTGCCATGCTCCACGGCGGCGAAGCGGACCTGCGCCTCGGCTGCCGTGTCGACTGCGGTGAACGGGGACTGCGCCAGCACCCCTCCCGCGGCGAGCATCAGCGAACTAGCGGCGAGGATGCCGAGGGTTGCTTCGCGGGGATGCGTCCGGAAGCGTCGCATGCTGTGAGGTCCTGCTGGTCTTGGGGGAGGTCGAAGAGGTCGTTGCTCGGACGAGGCGGCGCTGGATGCTGCGTCATGCCCTGGAGCTCCCAGGGCTACGATTCTCCGAGGCGGGGACGGGGGACAGTAGAGCGAGATGCTGGCGAGGGAACCTAACTGAGAATTACTCGCATATCGCACATAGATTACCGAATGGCAATCTTTTGCCCTGCCCGCCTGTCCTATCCAACCCTTCACGCGACAGGACCTTGCGGCTGGTTCGTCTTTCGCAGATCCGTCCTGGCATCACGGACGATCGACCATGCCGATTGCAGGAAAAGCCCGGCGATGACGACGGCCACGGCGAGATCCGGCCAAGCAGTTCCGGTCCACCAGACAAGGCCCGCCGCGACCACTACGGCGAGGTTCCCGATAGCGTCGTTGCGGCTGAATAGCCAGACAGCCCGGACATTGGCGTCACCCTCCCGGTGCGGGATGAGCACCGCCGCGGAGGCGACGTTGACCACCAGCGCGACGGTGCCGAAGAGGCCCATCAGTTCGGCCTCGGGCTGGTTCAGCACCAGCACTCGGTAGCCAGTGGTGGCGAGCACGCCCAAGCCGAGCGCCGCGAGGAACAGTCCCTGGATGAGGGCTGACCGGGCGCGCCAAGCGAGGCTCCAGCCGATGGCCAGCAGGCCGAGGAAGCTGATCAGGCCGTCGCCAAGGAAGTCGAGAGCGTCCGCCTTCAACGCCTGGCTGCCGGAGACGAAGCCGCCGACCATCTCCACAAGGCCGTAGCCGACGTTGAGGCCCACGACGATCCAGAGCGCCCGGCGATAGGCGGGCGTGATGTGGCCAAGGTCCCGGGGCAGATCGTCGTCGTCGCTCATCCTATGCGTCCGAGCCCCGGGAAGAGCTCAAGCATCAGGATGGCGAAGTCGGTCAGGTGGCCCGTGATCATGGCCGCCCCCATCACTACCATGACGCCACCCGCTACGATCTGAAGAACACGGCCGAGGCGCCGCAGCCCGCGGAACGGGCCGCGCAGGAAGGCGTCCGCGAAGGCGGCGACCAGCAGGAAGGGCACGCCCAGCCCAGCTGCGTAGGTGGCCAGGAGCACGATGCCGAGGTGGCTGATCTCGCTGGTGGCGGTCAGCGCCAGGATGGCGCCGAGCACCGGCCCGATGCAGGGCGTCCAGCCAAAGGCGAAGGCCAGCCCGAGCACATAGGCGGAGAGCGGCGTGCCGCCGCTGAGGGTCGGCATGAAGCGGAGGTCGCGTTGCAGCGGCATCAGCCGCAGGACGCCCGCGGTCATGAGGCCGAACAGGATGACCACCACGCCGCCCACGATCCCGGCCTCGTAGCGGTAGCGCAGCAGGGCTTGGCTCAGCGCCGAGGCGCCCGCGCCCATCGCCACGAAGACGGTCGCGAAGCCCAGAACGAAGCAGAGGCCGAGGCCGACCGTGGCGAGGCGACCGGGCGCCGCGCGTTCGGCGGCGACCGAGCGACCGGCGACGTAGGAGACGTAGCCGGGCACCAGCGGCAGCACGCAGGGCGAGAGGAACGAGACCATCCCGGCCAGGAAGGCTGTCAGGAGGCCGGACATCTGGAGGAGCGGGTTCACGGCGGTCCCGCCCTCAGGGTCGCGCCGCGGAGGTCGGCGCGCCCGCCGGGTCGCGCCTCCCGCCGACGAGGAGCAGGAGCGCGACGCCGACGAAGATCGCGGTGTCGGCGAGGTTGAAGGCGGGCCAGTGGTAGCCAGCCACGTGGAAGTCCAGGAAGTCCGTCACGGCACCGTGCCGCAGCCGGTCGACGACGTTGCCCAGGGCGCCTCCGACGATGAACCCGACCGAGGCCGCCATCCCCGGCCGCCGGTCGCGCGTCGTCCAGACGACGAGGCCCACGACGACGGCGAGCGCGAGGGAGGACAGGAGCCAGGGCGTCGCGGGGTGGTCCGCCGACAGCAGACCGAAGCTGACGCCCCGGTTCCATCCCAGCACCAGGTTGAAGAACGGGGTGATGGGGATGACGCGGGGCGGATCCATGAGATGGGCCAGCACCCACCACTTCGTCGCTTGGTCCAGCGCGAAGGCCAGCGCGGCCGTCGCCGCGCCCCAGGTCCAGGCGAGGCGCGCGCTAGGCAGGACCTCAGCCATGCGCCACGCTCTTGAAGCGGTATCCGAGCAGGCGCAGGGCGTTGAGGGTTACCAGCACCGTCGCGCCGGTGTCGGCCAGCACGGCGGGCCAGAGGCCGGTGATGCCGACCACCGTCGTCACCAGGAAGACCGCCTTCAAGCCGAGGGCGATGGCCACGTTCTGGTGGATATTGGAGAGCGTCGCGCGCGACAGCCCGACCAGGGCGGCCACATCCACGACGCGGCTGTTCAGCAGCGCCGCGTCGGCCGTCTCCAGGGCCACGTCGGTCCCGCCGCCCATGGCAATGCCGACTGAGGCAGCTGCGAGCGCGGGCGCGTCGTTGATGCCGTCACCGACCATGGCCACGGGCGCCTTTTCCTTGAGGGCGCCGATCTCCCGCAGCTTGTCCTCCGGCAGCAGCCCCGCTTTCACCTTGAGGCCGAGCGCCCCGGCGATGGCCTGACCCGTGCGGATGTTGTCGCCGGTCAGCATGACGGCCTCGACGCCGAGGGCGTCGAGCGCCCGGATGCCTGCGGCCGCGTCCGGCCGGGGCTCGTCGCGCACCGCGATCAGGCCGGTATGGGTGCCGTCCACGGAGACGACGACTACCGTCTTTCCTTGGTTCTCCCACTCGGCGACCGTCCGCGCCGCGTCGGCCGGGAGCGGCGCCTGCCCGGCGGCATGAGAGGGCGAGCCGACGGCCACGCGCTTGCCGGTCACGACCGCCTCAACGGCCTTGCCCGGGATGGCCCGCGAATCCTTGGCGGGGCGCAGTGGGATGCCATCGGCGTCCGCCCGCTCCAGGATGGCGCGGCCGAGCGGGTGGCTGGAGCCGTTCTCCACCGCGGCGGCGAGGCCGAGCATGGTACGCTCCGGGCCGGAGAGGGCGAGGAGGTCGGTCACGCGCGGGCGCCCTTCGGTCAGGGTGCCGGTCTTGTCGAAGGCGACGGCGCGGATCCGGCCGATGGTCTCCAGGGCGCCGCCGCCCTTCACCAGCAGACCCCGCCGGGTGCCGACGGCGAGGCCGGAGGCGATGGCCGCAGGCGTCGAGAGGACGAGGGCGCAGGGGCAGGCGACCAGCAGCAGCGCCAGGCCGCGGTAGATCCAGGTGCCCCAGTCCGCACCAAGGAAAAGCGACGGCGCGGCGGCGACCAGGGCCGCCACAGCAACCGCGATCGGCGTGTAGACGGCCGAGAACCGCTCGATGAAGCGGGCGGTCGGCGCCTTGGCATCCTGTGCCTCCTCCACCAGGCGGATAATGCGGGCGATGGTGTTGTCCGAGGCAGGCCGGGTCACGCGGACCTGCAGCGCGCCGGAGGCGTTGATGCTGCCCGCGAAGACGGAGGCGCCCTCGGCCTTGGGGACAGGGACGGACTCGCCGGTCACCGAGCTCTCGTCCACCTCGGACTCGCCCTCGGCTACCTCGCCGTCGGCCGAGACGCGGTCTCCAGGGCGGATCAGGACGAGGTCGCCGACCTTGAGGCTGGCAGCGGGCACCTCCCGCGCCGTGCCATTCTCGATGCGCAGCGCGGTTCTCGGCACCAGGGCGCCGAGCGCCTCGATGCCCGCGCGGGCACGCCCGGCCGCGACGTTCTCGAGCAGCTCGCCAATGGTGAAGAGGAACACCACCACGGCCGCCTCGGAGGTCGCGCCGATGGCGATGGCGCCGACGGTCGCGATCGACATCAGCATCTCGATGCTGAAGGGCGACCCGGCGCGTGCCGCGGCGATTGCCTTGCGGCCGAAGTAGACAAGGCCGAGCAGGGCGGCGGGCAGGTAGACCCAGTGGTCCAGGGCCGGGACAGCGAGCGAGACGGCAAACCCGGCCACCATGAGGGCGCCGATCGCTGCGGCGAGCCGCGCCTTTTTCCCCTTCCACCATGGCTGGCGTGGGCGAACAAGCGCCAGGTCGGCGGCGGCGCCAGGCTCGCCCGCGACCACCCGCGGCGCCTCGACGGGGGCGACGCCGTAGCCGAGCTTGCGAATCTGCTCCTCGACGGCCGAGCGCGGCGTGGCCGCCTCGTCCAGCCGGAAGGCCAGAACCTGGCTGTGGTAGTTGACCCGGATGTCTTCGGCCCCGCCGAAGCGGCCAACCGCCGTTTCGATTTTCGAGGCGCAGGACGGGCAGTCCATGCCCTCCACGTGGTATCGCAGGGCCGACCTGGACCCAGGGGCCAGTTGAGCCGTTCCGCCGTCAGCCATCGCCGCCACCCAGTCCTTGCCAGTCACGCCAGAGGCGCGACGCCGTAGCCGAGCTTGCGGATCATATCCTCGACGGCCGAGCGCGGCGTGGTCGCCTCATCCAGCCGAAACTCCAGGGTCTCGGTCTTGTAGTTGACCTGGATGTCCTCGGTGCCGCCAAGGTGCTCCACCGCGTCCTCGATCTTCAAAGCGCAGCTGGAGCAATCCATGCCGTCGACCCGGTAGCGCAGGTCCACCCGCGTCCCGGGCGCCGTAGTTTCGCTGTTGGCCATCGTTTGCCTTCCCTTCCAGGAATGTGCCCGCCGGTTGGCGCGCGGACAGAAGGCTCCCTACATGGACCCTGTAGCCACTACAGGGTCAAGGGAATGGTTGTGGAAAAGCCCCTGAACATCGGCGCCCTTGCTAGGGTGACCGGAACGAAGGTGGAGACCATTCGCTGGTACGAGCGGGTCGGCCTGCTCCCGGTGCCCGCCCGCAGCGCGGGGAACTATCGAACCTACGGCGAGCCGCACCTCGGCCGCCTGAGCTTCATTCGGCGCGCCCGGGACCTTGGCTTCTCGCTGGAACAGATCCGCGCCCTGCTTGACTTGGCCGAGGACCGCGAGCGCTCCTGCGACGCGGTGGACGTCATCGCCCGCGAGCACCTGGACGAGGTGGACCGGAAGATCGCCGACCTGCAGGCGCTGCAGCGAGAACTGGCCTCCCTCATCGGGCAGTGCCGTCACGGCAACGTGGCGGAGTGCCGCATCATCGAGGCGCTTGCCCCGCCGAAGTAGACGTGTTGGATGCGCGTTGTTGCAGACATGCTGATGTCCCTCATGCCGAGGGCTTCCAGGCGAGGAGGCGCAGGGCATTCAGCGTCACCAGCACCGTGGCGCCGGTGTCCGCGATGATGGCGGGCCACAGCCCGGTCACGCCCATCAGAGTCGTCACGAGGAAGACCGCCTTGAGCCCGACGGCGATGGCGACGTTCGCTTTCACGTTGGCCATGGTGGACCGCGACAGGCTGACGAGTTCGGAGACGCCGGTCACGCGATCCTTCAGGACCGCTGCATCCGCTGTTTCCAGGGCCACGTCAGTGCCGCCGCCCATGGCGACGCCCACCGAGGCTGCCGCCAGCGCCGGGGCGTCGTTGATGCCGTCACCCACCATGGCCACGGAGCCGGACGACCGGAGGGCTCCAATCTCGCGGAGCTTGTCGTCCGGCAGCAGCTCGGCCTTCACGTCCAGGCCCAGCCCCTTGGCGATGGCCGCCCCGGTCCGGGCGTTGTCGCCCGTCAGCATCACGGAGCGGATGCCGATCCGCGAAAGGGCGGCGATGCCCTCGGCCGCGTCGCCCCGAGGCTCGTCACGGAGCGCCAGGACGCCCGCGACGGTGCCGTCCGCCAGGATCACGACGGCCGTCTTGCCCTCGTTCTCCAAGCGGGTGACCGCCTCGGCCAGTCCGCCGAGTTGGGCGCCCGCCTCCGCGGCGTGGCGCGGGCTGCCGACGCTGACCTTGCGGCCGTCGACCGTGGCGGTGACCCCCTTCCCGGGCACAGCAGCCTGGTCGGAAACGGGCGGCGTCGCGACGCCCCGCGCTTCCGCCGCGGCCACGACGGCCTTGGCCAGGGGGTGCGAGGACCCCTGCTCGACCCCGGCCGCCAAGGTCAGCAGGTCGGACTCGGAGGTTCCCTGCGCGGGCAGGATGTCCGTCACCTTGGGATGACCCTCGGTCAGCGTGCCGGTCTTGTCGAAGGCCACGGTCTTCGCCGCGCCGATCTCCTCCAGGGCGGCACCTCCCTTGATAAGCAGGCCGCGCCGGGCACCGGCGGACAGGCCGGAGGCCATGGCGGCTGGCACCGAGATGACCAGGGCGCAGGGGCAGGCGATCAGGAGGACGGCCAGCCCGCGGTAGACGCTGGTCCACCAGTCCCAGCCCAGCAGGAAGGGCGGGACGAGGATGACCAATGCTGAGACGAGCATCGCGCCCGGCGTCCACCAGGTGGAGAAGCGCTCGATGAAGCGCTGCGTCGGTGCACGGGAGGCGGTGGCCTCCTCCACCATGCGGATGATGCGGGCGATGGTGTTGTCGGTAGCGGCTCGGGTCACGCGCACCCGCAGGGCGCCGTCGGCGTTGATGGAGCCCGCCACGACCGCCTCGCCGGGGCCGCGGGACACGGGGATGCTCTCCCCGGTGACGGGGCTCTCGTCGAGCGCGGACCGGCCTTCCTCAATGGTGCCATCGCAGGGCACGCGGTCGCCGGGGCGGACCAGGACGAGGTCGCCGACGGAGAGCTGGTCGGAAGGCACCTCCTCGGTGGAGCCGTCCGCCCGCAGGCGCCGCGCCGTCCGAGGCATGAGGTTGGCCAGGGCCTTGATGCCCGCCCGCGCCCGCCCGGCCGCCACATTCTCCAGCAGCTCACCCAGAGCGAACAGCAGGACGACCACGGCAGCCTCCTCGGCTGCCCCAATGACGGCGGCGCCCGCCGCAGCGGTCACCATCAGGGTCTCGATGGAGAAGGGTGTCCCGGCCCGGGCCAGGGCGAAGGCGCGGCGGCCGAACGGAACCAGGGCCACGAGGGTCGCGGCCAGGAAGAGCGGGTAAGTCAGCCGGGCGGGAAGAACCAGCGACAGGGCGTAGGCGCCGAGGACCAAGGCGCCGAGCAGCCAGACCAGGCGTGCCTTGCCCGTGGCGTACCAGGGCTTCGTGGCATCGGCCGGATTCTCGTGGTCGGCATGTGAATGGCCGAAGGTATCGCCGTGGCCATGTTCGCCGTGATCGTGGTCCGCTTGGTCATGCCCGGCATGGTCACGCTCCTCCGCGGCATGGGCGTGACCGTCAGCAGGAGCCACGACATCGTTCGTCGGGAGCGGCCGAGCCGTGTAGCCGAGACCTGCCAGCGACTGCTCGATGGTGGTGGCGCTGGACGCGCCTGGCTCCAGCCGGACCGTCAGACGCTCCGCGATGAGGTTCACCGAGACGTCCTTGACGCCTGGAAGGCGGGTGACCGCCTTCTCCACCTTCGCCACGCAGGAGGCGCAGTCCATGCCCTCCACGCGCCAGGACACGGACTGCCCCTGGCTGCCGTTCCGTGTGCCGTCCATCTAGCGACCTCCTGCTGACGGCTTCTGAGATGGGACCTCCAGTGGCTGGAGGTTCAAGGGAGAATTTGCGGGCCGCCCTGGGGAAACGCCCGCCAGGGTCACCCGTCAGTGGCGGTGCCCTGCTTCCGCGGCGCCCCAGTTGTCCGTCGTGGTGCCCCCGTGGGCGCCCGCCAGCTCGGCCTGGACTGTCGCGTGGGTGATGCCGAACCGCCCGGCCAGCATGGTGCCCAAGGCATCCTCCAGGCGGTCCTCCCGGGCCAGGGAGGGCTCGACCACCACGTGGGCCGATAGGGCCACCTTGCCGCTGGTCAGGGACCAGACGTGCAGATCGTGGATGTCTCGCACCCCCGGCGTGTCCCGCATCGCGGTCTCGACGGCATCCAGATCGATGCCGCGAGGCACGCTCTCCAGCAGCACGTCGATGGCCTCGGACAGGAGGGTCCAGGTGCGTGGAAGGACCCATAGGGCGATGCCGATGCCGAGCACCGGGTCCACCCAGGTCCAGCCGGTCGCCCAGATGACCGCCGCGCCGACGATGACAGCGATCGAACCCAGGAAGTCGCTCCAGACCTCCAGGTAGGCGCCCTTCACGTTGAGGCTGCTCTCGCTGCCGCCCGCGAGCAGGCGCATGGAGATCCAGTTCACCAGCAGGCCGAAGGCGGCGACGGCCAGCATGCCGACGGTGCCGACCTCGGCGGGCTCGCGGAAGCGCTGGTACGCCTCGTAGAGGATGTAGATCGCCACCAGGAACAGCAGGGAGGCGTTGAAGGCGGTCGCGAGGATCTCGAAGCGGTGGTAGCCCCAGGTCCGGCGCCTGTCCGCGGGACGGCGGCCGATGCGGATGGCGACGAGCGCCACGGCCAGGGCCAGCGCGTCGGTCAGCATGTGGGCCGCGTCGGACAGGAGCGCGAGACTGTTGAAGACGTAGGCGCCCGCGACCTCGGCCAGCAGGAAGGTGCCGGTCAGGGCGAGCGCCTTCGTCAGCGCGGCGGAGTTGGCGTTGCCCACCCCATGGTCGTGATCCTGTCCCATTCGCACCTCCACGTCGGCCCACCGCCTCGGGGCCGCCGCAAGGGTGGGTACAATCTCCAGTCACTGGAGCATCAAGGAAAAACTTGTCGCCGATGACGCGGAGGGCGTCGGCATGACCGGCGCGCCCCGCGCACTATGTCGGCAGGGCACGAGGGCGACCAGATCGGGAACCTAGTCGCCCATCCCGTGCGCCTGCTCCTGGCAGGACTGAGGGCCGCGTAGACGGGCGGCGGGGCGGGGCCGCCCTATGGCCCCGCCTGTCGTTCACGGCAGCGGCGGCGCGCTCTTGTCGCGGTGTCCGTGCTCGTCCAGGTCGCCGGGCTTGTGGCCCGGGTGGTCGTGGTGGGGACCGGGCGTCTCCGTGACGCTCCTGTCGCGGTGGCCCTCCGGGTCGAGATCGCCCGGCGTGTGCCCCGGATGGTCATGGTGCTGACCGGGAACCTCCTTCGTCGCCTGGTCGCGATGGCCGTGCTGGTCGAGGTCGCCCGGCTTGTGCCCGGGATGATCGTGGTGCGGGCCCGGCTGTTCCTGCGGCATCCTCGCGCTCCTTCCTGACTGGCCCCGAGCCCGCCGTCACCGCCTGGCATCCATGGCTTCCACAGTGCGACGCCTCGGTTCGCGGTAAACTCCGGATCCCGAGACGCCGTTCCCCGCTCGAATATTTAGTTTTGTAAATGCCCGCGGCGCCCGGCTCTCGCTGAGTCCAGCGCCTCGGCCGCTAATTCTGCTGCGAGGGATCCTGGATGCCTGGTACGCCAGCCTGCGGGCTCGGCGGACCTTCGCCGCTGTGGTCGGGGCCGTGCGGGGCAGCCGGGGAGGCCGCGGCTCCCGGCACGCCTGCCCCCTGGTCCGGGACCATGGCGGCCGGGTGGCCGGGATGCGGTGCGGTCGGGACCATGACCTGGGGCGGCCCGGAACCCTGCGTCACCGGGGACTGGGCCAGCGCGGGCAGCGCCACCAGTCCGAGGGCAAGGGCGAGGGCGTGGTTCCTCATTGGGGTGTCTCCTGCTGAGCGCGTGCGTCCAAGGGGCTGGATGAGGCCCGGTGGTGCGGCGGTCGTCCGGCCGCCGCGCCGGGATGCCTCACTGACCCTGGCCGCCGCCGCCGGTCGCGCCGCTCTGCTCGAGGAAGGTCTGCTTCGCCCCCTGCATGCCTGCGTAGGGGAGATCCTGCGGCCGCGGCCGGTAGTGGTCCTCGTGGGTGTGGGGCTGGACGTCGCTGCGCGACATGACCTGCGTCTGGAAGACCTGCTGCGGGTAGTATCCCTCGGCCGAGGCAGTCGTGGCGACGAACGGCGCGAACATAGCGGCCGCGAGAGCCAGGGTTCCCGTCGCCTTCATCTTCTTGCTGCGGAACATCTTCTCTTCTCCGTGTGGGTGCTGACGGCTTCTTTCCGCCCTGCCGAGAAGATAACGCCAGAGGCCCAATTTTTCAGCGGATCCTAATGTTTTTATTTGTGTATTTGGATTTTTGTCTTGATGATTACTTTTCTTTTCCGACGTGTTTCCGGCTTGTAAATCCCGAATGCCGGAGAACCCTGCGCCTTCCGGCCTACATCGGCGTCAACGTGGCGGCCCAGGGGCTTCCATCTCGGCGAGGCACCTGCCGAGGGCCGGTGCGGTCTGCGCCAGGCCCGTCGCCGGGATGGGCCAGGTTCCGCCGCCGGGCATGGTCAACTCGATGGAGGATGCCGCCGCGAGCCGGGCGACAAGGCGCACTCGTTCCCCGGCATCGGCCGCGAGAACGCCGCGCGCCATCAGGAAGCCATTTGGCAGCGACCGCACGAGGTCGGCCAGGGCGACCTCGCGGAGCCCGTCGATGCTTAGCGCCAGCTCGCTCCTGGGGCTCAGGGCATTCGTTCCAGCCCCCTCCAGGAACAGGAAGAGGATGGCCTCGGCGCCCCGCATCTGGAGGGAGAGGCTGCGCCCCAGCCCGCCGGTGGCGTCCGTCCACATGGTGGTCCATCCGCACCAGGCATCGCCGCGCTCCCCGAGGTAGAGGGACACGCTCCAGGCGCCCGCGCGCCGGGTCCATGCGGTGTCGGCTGCCGCCTTCCCACCGGGCGCCAGCAGCGCGGGCACGCACGACAGGAGGACCGCCGCGATGCGCCACCTGCTCGACCTTTCTCCGCTCATGTGGCGTCGATCCCCCTTGTGGCCCCCCTGGCTCGGATGCGGGACCAACATCGCTGGTGTGGGTGGAAGACGAGCCCACCTGTGTCGCCCTCAGGCCCGACCGTCCGGCACGGACGGCCGGGCCATCGAACGCCGGACTACCGGCGGGTCGGCAGGGTCAGCTCGGTGACGCGCCACGGCCGGGCCGAATACACCGCTCCCGCCCTGCTCGTGCCAGCCTGCGCCAGGATCGCCCCGGTTTCCTTGTCGATCGTGTAGGTCGAGTGCAACACGAAGGAGGTGTCCAGCATGCTCCTCAACGTGCCCTCCACGGCCCACGCCGGGCGCTCCTCGCTCTCCGTCTGGAAGACCGTCTCGCCGACGACGCGGAAGCTCTCCTCGAAGGGGACGGGCTGCATGTCGGGCCGGAAGGCTTGGTTGACGAGCTGGTACCGCGCCGTGGACGAGCGTCCCGGTGCGAGCGGGAACAGGGACGCCAGCGCCTGGCGGCGGATGCCCTCGTTCATGGGGTGCGTGGTCAGGAGGCCGCCGAGTGCCCGGGCGGTTCCCTGCTGCGTGCGGACCAGGCAGACGGCCGGATCGTTCGGATCGGCGCCCGCGTAGCGGACGCGAACGCCGTCGTCGCGCACCGCAACGGTCCCGGCTGGCGGGCAGACGACGCCGCTCAGCGCCGTGGTGGTGGGCGGCGTCGAGGCCACCTGCCCGGCGGAGCAGGCCGCGAGCGTCAGGGTAGCGCCGACAAGCGCGACGGGTGTCATGAACTTCGGCATTGGAAGTCTCCTCGGGGCGATACTGCGCCGCCGATTGTGCAAGGCCGAAATGCACTGACAACGAGCATTGTCCTGCTGCGCCCGCGTGGAAACAACACGATGAAACCCGGAAACAGCCAGCAACGACCCGGAAAACTTATTGCTTGGTTTTCGCCTTCTGGCCGGGCGTCGGGACGTCCACGGGAAGGCGGATGGTGGCGACGGTTCCCCTGCCCGGCTCGCTCGTGATCTCGAGGCGCCCGCCGTGCGATTCGGCGATGGCCCGGGCGGTGGCGAGGCCGAGGCCGCTGCCGCCCCCGCTGGTCCGGGCGCGATCGCCCCGGAAGAAAGGCTCGGTCACGCGGGGCAGGTCCTCGGCAGGAATCCCGGGACCGCGGTCGCCGACCCGTATCACGGCCTCATCCTCCGTGGCCTCCACTTCCACCCATGGCCGCTCGCCGTGCCGGAAGGCGTTGGCGACGAGGTTCGTGACCGCCCGCTTCAGCGCGACCCGGCGCACGGTCGCTATGGCCCGCCTGTTCATCCCGCGCTCCTCGACGGCCTGCCCGGCATCGGCGAACTCGTCGGTGATGCTGTGGACCAGGGCGGCGATCGCGAGGGGGCGGGCGATCTCGCCGCCATCCCCGCCGCGCAGGTAGGCCAGGACGTCCGAGACCATCGTCTCCATCTCGGCCAGGTCACGGCGGAGCGGGTCGCTCACCTCGGGCCGGAGGTCGTCCACCCTGAGGCGCATTCGCGTGATGGGCGACATGAGGTCGTGGGACAGTGCGCCCAGGGCGAGCGTGCGCTGCCGGAAGGCGTCGCGTGTCCTCCTGGCCATCCCGTTGAGCGCGTCGGCGAGCTGCCGCACTTCCCGCGGTCCAGTCGTCTCCACGGCTTCTACCTCCCCCGCGGGATCCATCCGGGAGACGGCACCTGCCAGGGCCGACACGGGCGAGGCCACGGCCCGGGCTGCCAGCCCGACGGCGACGAGCAGCGCCAGCCCGAAGGCGCCCGCGTAGAGGTACAGCGCCTTCAGCTCCGCCGAGAGCAGGTCGAAGGTCCGCATCTCAATGTCGACCCACGAGCCGTCGCCGAGCCGGGCGGATGCCGCGATGCCGATGAGGTGCCCGTTGGCCGGATCCACGCGTCCCGCATCGACCCGGAAGTTCCTGGCGACCGCGACCAGGGCCTGGGTGCGCTCGGAGATCCGCCGGGCGGCGGCGTTCAGCGTGCCGCCCGCGACGGGGGTCTGCTCGGCCAGGGGATTGATTTCGAGGCCCGGCCGGGACATCGCCCGCGCGATGCTGTCCTGGGCGCCGGGCGGGGCGGCCGCGAGGGCGTCGAGGAGCGTCGCGAGCCGCTGGGACAGGAGTTCCTCCGTGCTCCAGTCGACGGCATGGCGGAGGAGGTAGTCGTGAACGACCACCATGGCGCCGAACAGCACCGCGAAGCCGATGAGGAGGGCCGCGACCGTGCGGGTCGCGAGCGTCTCGGGCAGGATCCTCCTCAGCCGGTCCATTCGACGGGGCTCGTGAACATGTACCCGGCGTTCCTCACCGTCTTGATGAGGGACGGGCGCGCCTCGGCACCGGGAAGGGAGTCTAGCTTGGACCTCAGGCGGCTGACCTGGACGTCCATGGAGCGGCCGAGGCCGCCGTAGGGGCGGTTGCGGGCGAGGTCGAGGAGCTGGTCCCGGGTGAGGATTCGCTGCGGCCGCTCCACGAAGACCAGCAGGACGTCGTACTCGCCCCCCGTCAGGTCGACGCCCACCCCGTCGGGCTGGAACAGCTCACGTCGCCTCGTGTCGAGCGACCAGCCCGCGAAGTGCGCGATCTCGCGCCTCGGCGTCCCGGCATGTCCTTCCTTGCCGTCGGTCCGCCGTAACAGCGCCCGTATCCGGGCCACCAGCTCGCGCGGCTCGGGCGGCTTCACAATGAAATCGTCGGCCCCGAGCTCCAGCCCGGTCACGCGGTCCGAGGTCTCCCCGAGGGCGGTCAGCATGATGATGGGCATGTCGCCCTGTGCCCGCAGCTCGCGGCAGAGCTCGAAACCGGACTGGCCCGGCAGCATCACGTCCAACAGGATCAGGTCCACCGGCGCGGAGACGAGCAGCCGCTCCATGTCGACGCCGTCCCGCGCCCCGCTGGCGCGGAAGCCGCTGCGGCGGAGGTGCGACAGCAGGAGCTTCCGCATCTCCTCGTCGTCCTCGACCACGAGGACGTGGCGCCCCTCGCCGTACAGGGGCGGCTCGGTCTGGGTCGGCGTGCCGCACGGCGGCTCGCTCCCCGCACTGCCCGGGTTTCTCTCGTTCATCCTGCGCCTCCGGCCACCCGCGGTGCGGCGTGGACGTTCATGTCCCGCCGGGGCCCGTCCAGGGCCCCGGGGTCCTTCGATTGCATCGCCATGAGATGATCCTCAGGCCTTCGCCGCCGCGCGGAGCTGCACGGCGGCAGGCGCCCGCCCGGTCGGGCGGGCGATCACACGGGCCGCCGCCTCAGAACCGCGCCTGGCCGCTGCGACCGGCGGGGTTCTTGATCTGCAGCGTGACAGAGGTTCCGCGGGCGACCGGGCTCGCGGCGGCCCCGGTCATTGTGTTCTCCGCGCCGGGTGCCAGCTGGACGACCTGGCGCGACTGCCCCGAGCCGACCAGGGCCGAGGCCGTGTAGCCCGCCGCGGGGACGGGCTTTCCGGCCTCGTCGTAGAGGTGGACGGTTAGTGTCCGCTCGGACGTCAGCAGCTCGGCGTGGACGCCCACCACGTCCTGCATCTTGCCGCCGTGCGGGCCCTGGTCGCCGTGGCTGTGACCCTGCTGGGCCAGGGCGCCCGTGGAGAGTGCGGCGGCCGCGATGGCCGCGAGGATGGTCCTGCGCATGTCATAGATCCTTGGTGACTGGGGTTGGTCGAACCCGGTGGCCGCCGGGAACGGCGGCCACCGGCACGCTCACTCGGCCGGGGCGTGGCCCGCCCGGGCGGGCGCCTCCTCGGTCGCGGGCGCCTGCACGCGGCCGAACATCACGTACAGGGCGGGCAGCACCAGCAGGGTGAGCAGCGTCGCGGTGATGAGGCCGCCGATGACGACGGTCGCCAGCGGCTTCTGGACCTCAGCCCCGGGGCCGGTCGCGATGGCCATGGGCACGAAGCCCAGCGACGCGACGAGGGCGGTCATGGCCACGGGCCGCAGCCGGGTCATGGCGCCCTGGTAGACCGCGTCCCGCAGGGACAGGTGCCCCCGCAGGATGAGGTCCTTGATGGAGGTCGCCATCACCAGCCCGTTAAGGACGGCCACGCCGGAGAGCGCGATGAACCCGACGGCCGCCGGGACCGAGAACGGCATGTCCCGCAGCCACAGGGCGAGCAGGCCGCCCGACAGGGCCAGCGGCACGCCGCTGAACACCACCAGCGCGTCACGCACGGAGCCCAGGGCCGCGTAGAGCAGCACCAGGATCAGCAGGAAGCAGGCGGGCACCACGACGGTCAGTCGCTCGCGCGCCTTGGCCAGGTTCTCGAACTGCCCGCCCCAGGTGACGGTGTAGCCGGGTGGCAGCTGCACCTCGCGCTCCACCCGCGCCTGCGCCTCGGCCACGATGGAGCCGATGTCGCGCCCGCGGGCGTTCGCCTGGACGACGACCCGGCGCCGCCCCTGCTCGCGGCTGATCTGGTTCGGCCCCTCCACCACGCGAAGCGTCGCGACCTGCTGAAGCGGCACCGATGCCGCGGGACGCCCTGCCACGGGCGGCAGCGGCACGGGCAGGCTCCGCAGGGTCTCAAAGTTGCCCCGCAGGCTTTCGGGCAGGCGGACCACGATGGCGAAGCGCCGGTCGCCCTCGTAGACCATCCCCGCCTCGCGCCCGCCGATCGCGGTCGCCACGACGGCCTGGACGTCGGCGACGCTGAGGCCGCGGCGGGCCACCTCGGCCCGGTTCACCGTGATCTCCAGGAAGGGCAGGCCTGTCGCCTGCTCCACCTTCACGTCCTCGGCGCCCTCGATGCCGTTCAGGATGTTGGAGATCTGCCCGGCCACCTGGAGCATCGGGCCGTACTCGTCGCCGAAGACCTTCACGGCGAGGTCACCGCGCACGCCCGCCAGCAGTTCGTTGAAGCGCATCTGGATGGGCTGGCTGAACTCCATCGCGTTGCCGGGGATGCCAGCGACCGACGCCTCGATGCGCCGGACCAGCTCCGCCTTCGGCAAGGACGGATCGGGCCACTCCGAGCGGGGCTTGAGGATGATGAAGGTGTCGGAGGCGTTCGGCGGCATCGGGTCGGAGGCGACCTCCGCCGTACCCGTCTTCGAGTAGATGACCTGCACCTCGGGCAGGCGGGAGATGCGGCGTTCCAGCACCGACTGCATGGCTTGGGACTGCTGCAGGGAGGTGCTGGGGATGCGGAGCGCCTGCATGGCGAGGTTGCCCTCGTCCAGCGTCGGGATGAACTCCTGCCCGAGCCGGGAGAACAGGCCGAGGCAGGCGACGAAGAGGAGGGCGCCCGCCGCGACGACGGGGAACGGGGCGCGCAGCGCGCCGCCTAGGAGCGGGGCATAGGCGTGCTTGAGGCCGCGGACGATGGCCACGTCCTTCTCCTGCACCCGGCCGCTGATCCAGATGGCGATGAGGGCCGGGACCAGGGTCAGGGAGAGGATGAAGGCGCAGACCAGGGCGATGATGACGGTCAACGCCATCGGGATGAACATCTTGCCCTCGACCCCCGTGAAGGTCAGGAGCGGCGCGTAGACGAGGATGATGATGGCCTGCCCGTAGAGCGAGGGCCGGATCATCTCCTTGGCGCTGTCCGCCACGGTCTGGAGGCGCTCCACGACGGTCAGCAGGCGTCCCTTCTCGTGCTGGCGCTCGGCGAGGTGGCGCAGGCTGTTCTCGGTGATGATGACGGCGCCGTCGACGATCAGGCCGAAGTCGAGCGCGCCGAGCGACATCAGGTTGGCCGAGATGCCGCCCCGGACCATGCCGAAGGCAGTCAGCAGCATCGTCACCGGGATGACCAGGGCGGTGATGATGGCCGCCCGGATGTTCCCGAGCATCAGGAACAGGATGACAATGACCAGCAGCGCGCCCTCGCCGAGGTTCTTGGCGACGGTGTGGATGGTGGCATCCACCAGGAGACCGCGATCCAGCACCGTGACCGCCTCGACGCCCCGCGGCAGGGTCCGCCGGAGATCGTCCACCTTGGCGTGGACGGCCTCCGCGACAATTCGGGAGTTCTCGCCGAGGAGCATGAGGGCGGTGCCGACCACCATCTCCTGCCCGTTGCCGCTGGCGCTGCCCGTCCGCGGCGCCTGGCCGATGGTCACCCGCCCGACGTCACGCAGCAGGATGGGCACGCCCTCGCGGGTGGCGACGACCACCTGCTCGAGTTCGGCCACGCTCGTGACCCGGCCGCCGGAGCGGACGACGAGTCCTTCGCCGCCTCGCTCGACGTAGCCCGCGCCGGTCGAGACGTTGTTCCGCTCGATGGCCGTCGAGAGGTCGGAGAAGCTCAGTCCCAGGGCGATCAAGCGGGCCGGGTCGGGCTGGACCACGTACTGCTTCGTGTAGCCGCCGATGGCGTCCACGCCCGCGACACCCCGCACGTTCCGGACCTGTGGCCGGATGATCCAGTCCTGGACCGTTCGGAGGTAGGTGGCCCGGTCCGCCTCCGTGGCTAGGCGCTCGCGCTCAGGGGTCAGGTAGCTGCCGTCGGCCTGCCATCCCGGCTGGCCGTCCGGCACGACATCGCCCTGTTTCCTGGGCGCGAAGTTCACCGTCCACATGGTGACTTCGCCGAGGCCGGTGGAGACAGGGCCTAGACGCGGCTCTACCCCCTCCGGCATGGCCTCCCGTGCCTCGATCAGCCTCTCCAGCACCTGCTGGCGGGCGAAGTAGATGTCGGTACTCTCGGTGAAGACCGCCGTGACTTGGCTGAAGCCGTTACGGGAGATGGAGCGCGTGCTCTCCAGCCCGGGGATGCCCGCCAGCGCCGTCTCGATCGGGAAGGTGACCTGCTTCTCGATCTCGTAGGGCGAGAGCGAGGGCGCGAGCGTGTTGATCTGCGCCTGGTTGTTGGTGATGTCCGGGGTCGCGTCGATGGGCAGCCGCGTGACTGACCACGCGCCGATGCAGGCCGCGATGACGGCCAGGAGCACGACCGTCCAGCGGTTGCGGACGGAGAAGTCGAGGATGGGTCCAATCATGTCCGGGCGGCTTTCAGTGCGCGTGCCCGGCTTCGGACTTGCTCAGCTCGGCCCGGAGCGAGAAGGCGTTGGCCACCGCGATCTCCGTCCCCTGGTCCAGCCCGAAGATGACCTCGTAGCCGTTCGCGTCTTCGCGCCCGGTCTCCACCTCCCTCAGCTCGAAGCCCTCCTCGTTCCTCACGAAGACGACCTTCTTGCCCTCGACCTCCTGCACGGCGTCGCGCGGAACCAGCGCGTCCACTTGCTGCTCGGCCGTGGAGAGGTGGGCGGTGACGAAGCCGCCCGCCCTCCACACGCCCTCGGGATTTGCGATCTCGGCGACCGCTCGGGCCGAGCGGGTCTCGGGATCCAGGACCGGGCTGAGGAAGACGATCTTGCCCTCGGTGCGTGCCTCGCCCTCCCCGGTGACGAGCACCGTCTGGCCCTGGCGCGCCATGGGCAGGTCCCGCGGCGGGATGGTCAGCTCGACCCAGAGGACCGAGAGGTCGGCAACCGCGAACACCTCGGCGTCCGCGGCCACGGAGGCGCCCAGCACCGCGTTGCGGGCGGTGACCCGCCCGGCCATGGGCGCCCGTAGCTCCAGGCGGCGGAGCGTGGCAGCGGGCTGGCGTGCCAAGGCGGCGACCTCGGCGTCCGACAGGCCGAGTGCGGCCAACCGGGCGCGGCCGAGGTCCACCTTGATGCGGGCTTCCTCCGCCGCGGTCCGGGCCTGGAGGAACTCCTGCTCGGCGGAGATCTTCTGGCGCCAGAGGCGGGTCTCGCGGGCCAGCGTCGTCTCGGCCAGGGCCGCCGCGCGCGTGGCGGCCAGGAACTCGCCCTTGGCGTCCGCAACCTCGCGGCTCTCCAGCACGGCCAGGATGTCGCCGCGCGCGACCTCTTCACCCAGGGTCTTGCGGACCTCGGCCACGATTCCGCCGAGGCGGGCCGTCACCCGTGCCTGCCGGTCCTGGCTCGCGGCGAGGACGCCCGGGACCGCCGCACGGGTCACCAGGACACCGCCCTGGACGGCCGCGACCCGGATGCCCGCGGCCTCGACCTGCTCGGCCGTCATTTTGATGCGGCCTTCCTCGCCGTGTTCCTCGCCCTCGGCGTGGCCGTGGCCGTCCCCCTTTGGCGCAGCGGCGGGAGCGGCGGCGCGGGCTGCTCCGGTGGCGGTGGACTGCATCCCGAGGAGGCTTCGGGCGGTCTCGGGGATGGACGGGTAGGCGACAGACAGGGCCAGGCCGCCGATGGCGGCGCCTGCCAGCAAGGTCATGCGGAGCATCAGCGGGCACTCCCGTTCGGGGCGTTCACGGGCTGGGGGGAGACGGCGGGCAGGTCGCCGCGCAGGCGCTGCACCTGGGCACGGAGGGCATGGAAGGCCTGGATGGCCTCCACGAGCTGGGCGCGGGTGTCGGAGAGCGCCCGCTGGGCGTCGAGGACCTCCAGGAAGCTGAAGCGCCCCTCGCCGTAGCCGAGGGTGGCGAACCGGGCCGCCTGCTCGGCGGAGGGCAGTGCCGTTCGCCGAAGGGTGTCGGCCGACCGCCAGGCCAGGGCCAGGCGTTGCTCGGCCGCGACGAGGGTGGCGACGAGAACGCTGCGCCCCCGATCGGCCTCGGCCTCGGCGCGGGTCACCTCGGCCTGGGCACGGGCGATGCCGCCCTGGTTCCGATCGTAGAAGGGCAGCGGGATGGAGGCGCCCGCGACGAAGGCCGTCTCGTTGCTGTCGCCGAAGCGGCGCACGTCCCCGGAGATGGTCACGTCAGGCACGGCGGTCGCGCGCTGGAGGGTCAGGTTCGCCCGCTGCTGGGCGATCGCCGCCTCCAGCCGGGCCAGCTCGGGACTACCCGAGAGACGAGCCAGCGGGTCCGTTGGAACCGGGCGGCCGGGATTGGGACCGATCTCGTCGAACCAAGCCTGGCGAGGGGCGAGTTCGACCCGGGGCACCCCGATGAGCACGGCAAGGTCGGCTAGGGAGATGTCGACCTCGCGCTGGGCACGCTCGGCGGCGATGTCGGCCGTGGCCCGGACCACCTCGGCCCGCTCGGCCTGGAGCAACGGATCCCGGCCTGCCTCGACCCGGGCGCGAGCGGCCCGGAGCGTCTCGGCTGCCAGGCGGGCGCGCTCTCGCTCGACGCCGACGAGCCGCCGGGCGGCCTCTGCGGTGGCCAGGGCCGTCACCACCTCCCGGGCGATCTCCAGCCGGACGCCGGTGAAGTCGAGCGCGGCGACCTCGCCGCTGCGGGCAGCAAGATCGATCCGGGCGGAGCGCTTGCCGCCGAGCTCGATGCGCTGGGCGAGGCCGACCGTGCTCTCCAGGGTCCGGAAGGCCCGGTTCTCCTGGCGGCCACCGAAGCCGCCGAAGTTTTCGAAGCTGCCCCTCAGTTCCGGGTTGGGCCGGAGCCGTGCCTGGAGGGCGTCGGCCTGCACGGCCTGGCGGCCCGCCCCGGCGCCGCGGAGAGCGGGGGAGACGGTGAGTGCGGCCTCGACCGCCTGCTGGGGCGATAGGATGGTGAGGGGCGCAACAGGCGGACGGGCGTCCTGTCCGAAGGCCAGGGCCGGGACGACGGCGAGAACCGCCGCGAGCCGGGCAACGCTGAGCATCATTGTCGCCCCGCACCGCCGGGCCAGGGCACCCACCGTGGCGCCACTGAAGTCCGCGGGATGGGAGGCGGCCACCGAGATTCCAGCCGCGGCCCAGGAGCGGTTTGCTCCCCGTGTCTCCAGGGACACGTGCCGCCTCTGTCCTTCGTCTCGCGCGCCATCCACCAGGTGATCTCCCGTCGATGGCTCGGCAGATAGGGCCTCTAGCGACTGGAGGTTCAAGGGCCATTCTGCGTTGGAAGACGCCGTCGGAGTGGAAGCATGGCTGAACGGGCGCCTGCGGGGCCCAAGGCCAGGGAGCCTTCGGGGAAGCCCAGGTGCCGCCGGGACGATGCAGGCGGTGGGTGAGGCGACGGGTGGCCGGGTGCCCTGGGCGAGGGCGGCCTCAGGGATGACGGCATGGAGCGCCGTTAGCCGGGCAGTGCTGAATGACATGGAGGTACCTGGAATGACGGACCGCGAACGGGCCGGGCACCGCCGCCCTCAGGGATGGGCGGGCCGGACCAGCAGGAAGGCGTGTTCCGTCAGGCGCGAGGTGGTCTTGGCGGCAGTTCGGTCACGCCGGAGGGCAGCAGCCGGTCCGGCACCGGGACCGGCTTGAACTCAGGATGGACGACCGCAGGCGCCCCGGCCGCAAGGATCGGCGGGAGCGGGGTTACCTTGCCGCAGAGGTGGTGGGCTGAGTGACACGGCAGGGAGTCCGGCTGCAGGGGTTCGTCACCAGAGCCAGCGTCCATGAGAACCAACTCGACCAGCGCGGGCGGACTCGTGACCGTAGGGGCACCAGCATCCGCCGAGACCGCCAGAGACAGGAGCATGAGCGCGCACATCATCACCGAGAGCACTCGGCGAAGGATCCTGGCGGCCAGCGATGTCGGCAGGGCGAGCATGCTGCCCAAGTCTAACGCAGCTGTAATCCGGTGTCATCGGGAGACGGGGGGACATCTTGTCCCACCCCCCTGTCGGCCTTGCAGGGCAGGCCAGGGAGCCAGCAGGGAGG
Source organism: Pararoseomonas sp. SCSIO 73927 (assembly GCF_037040815.1). NCBI lineage: Bacteria > Pseudomonadati > Pseudomonadota > Alphaproteobacteria > Acetobacterales > Acetobacteraceae > Pararoseomonas > Pararoseomonas sp. SCSIO 73927. Next base: position 62,618 of record NZ_CP146233.1, on the reverse strand, counting down.
TACGGTGTCACCGAGGCCCCATATCCTCCAGGATGGCCCTGACCGAGGAGATACCATGGCGAGGCTGACGATCGGCGAGCTGTCGCGGCTGACCGGCGTGAAGGCGACCACGATCCGCTGGTACGAGGCCGAGGGCTGGCTGCCTCCTCCCGCCCGAACCGAGGGCGGGCACCGCTCCTACGGGGATGCCCACCTCCGGCGGCTCGGCTTTATCCGCCATGCCCGGGAACTCGGCTTCTCCATGGAGCACATCCGCTCCCTCCTCGACCTCGCCGACCGGCCCGGGACGGACTGCTCGGCGGCACACGCCATCGCCATGGCCCACATCGCCGAGGTGGACGCCCGGATGAAGCGCCTCGAGGCGCTGCGATCGGAATTGCAGCGGATGGCCAGCCAGTGCGTGGGCGGCCACGTGGAGGAGTGCCGTATCATCGAGACACTGGCGGACTTTGGGCATGGGCACTGTACTGTCCCCATACATGGGGAGCCGGCGTCACGTCTGGGCTGAGCGATATATCGTTACGATGTCGTGGTAGTATCGATGGATCGAGGACGGCAGGCCGGCGAAGCCGGCCGGGCGAGTGGAGCGCAACACCTGATCTTTTCAGGTTCGGCCAAATTACGACTCTGTATTATCGTCCTTCACAGTGCCGCCCCGCCATCCTGGCGGCCAAGGCATCGCAGCGTGCGCTTCCGCGACGCGGCGCAGCGCCGCCGCCTCCTCGTCAGATAGGGGCCGTATGCCACGGGGATAGCGCACCCACTCCCCCCTATCGCACCCCATCTGGTCAGAAAACTCGCGTAGCTCGGGCGACAGCGGCGCATGGGCCGCTGCCAACCCCTCTAACCATCCGCCGAAGTCGTCGCGGATCTCGTGCCGCCCGTTGGCCATCTGGCGCACCGCCGCTTGCCCCACGTTCAGTCGGCGTGCGAGGCCGCGCTTGGTCCAGCCGATCGTTTCCAGGCACTCGGCGAAGCGGGATGGGGACATAGCCATACGGACGGTAATGACCCGACGACGGCACCGGCCGCAACGTAGAAGGCCGCCCGGAGGCGGCCAGCGGCGAAGCACAGAGCGGGGCAGCGAGGGCGGGCCGAAGCCTGCCCGCACCACCTTAACGCGGTCACGACGAGGCCCCAGCGGCGCCCGGTGTAGCACGATAGGGCGGGATCGCCGCGGCGGCGCGCACGGCCGCGCGTTCGGTCAGCATGGCCAGCAACAGCGCCTCGCTCTCACCGTCGATCAGGTTGCAGATGATGGCGCGGCCGGCGGCATCCTCGACCACGGCAAGGAGGTAGGCGGGATCTTCTGAACTGGTGCCGAGCGCCAGGCCGTTGCCGGCGTCGTCATTGAGTACGAGCGAAATGCCCAGGATAGGCAGAGCGTGGAAATCCATAGTGCGGAGCTTTCGACGGGGTGGCACGCAAGGGCGGAAGGAAGGGCGGGGATCGCTCCCCGCCCCCACTGGTTAGGCGGCGCTCTTGAGGGCCGCCATGCGCTCGCCCAGCATCCACAGCGCCCGGTTGAGCTTCACGTCCTGGTCGATTCCCGTAACCTCGCGCGAGGTGATGCGGCGCGGGCGGTTGTTACCGTCCCTGCCCCAAGCCTGGAGGCCGCCGCGAATGGTGTTTTCCTGCACCCGGTTAAAGGTGCTCCACAGGTCCGCGCCCGTGTCCGCCGCCCGGCGGGCGGTGAGGAACTGTTCCGCCTGAATTGGGGAGGCGACGTTGCCCTCCTCGTCTCCGAAGCGGATCACGCGGGCGGCTTCCGCAAGGATGTTCTGTTCCTCGCGATTAAGGGCGACGCTGGCCCAGGCATCAGCGGCCTCAATGGCCTGGCGCGAGGCGCCGAGGACCTCGTAACTGCCCTCGATCACTTGGCGCACTACGTCGCCCTTGTGCGGCACCTTTACCGAGCGTTCCGGCCCGTCCGACACCACCATCCCATTGAGGCAGGCGAGGCGGAACACGCCTGCGGTGACGTGGTAGGCGCTGGTCCCATCGTGGGAGTTGATGAGCACGACTTCCGGAAAGGTCATGCCGACGCGACGCGGCTGGCTTGCCTGACCCTCGTGGCGGAAGCGGATCAGGTGCTTGGTGTGGCCGCTGCGGTCGGCGTCGCGCGGGCGGGTCTGCCGCGCCAGCACCGGCACAAAGCCTTCGCGTCGCAGACCCGCGATTACGTCCGCTGTCGGGATATAGGCGTAGCGCGCGGAGCGGGAGGAATGGGCCTCTGTCGCGAAGGCAGACGGGGCGAGCTGCATTAGCTCCCCGTCTGACAGTGGGTTAGCGCCCATCGCGGCGCGGGTGGAACCGAAGGAACGAGAAGAACGGAAGAACGTCATGCGGAGCGCCTTGCTCTAACCGCCGAAGCGAAGCGCCTCGGCTGAGAGGAACATTACCCCGACCCAATCCACCGGTCAACGTTTTTAAATTGAAAAATTCATTTATACAGTAACGGGTCCGTGCCCTTGTCTGTTGCGGCGGCGTAGGGTTCTACGCCGCCGGTGTGCTCTCGTTCTTGGTGGCAATGCTGGCCGCGATCATGCCTGCGATGATGGCTTGCGGCGTGACATTGCGGCCCGTCTCCATCGAACGACGGGCGCTTTCCTCTGTGAGGGCGAGCAGGTGCGCGCGCGGAATACGGAGCGTCAGTTGCGCCATGTCACCGCCGGCCGGGCGGCCAGGGCGGCGCTTGACCGGGGTGCCAGTGGCCTTGGCGTCGGGGCTAGAGCTGTCTGACATACTGGGATCCTGGAGAACATTCATGGTGGTTGATAAATTAAAAAACTAAACAACCACGATGCCCTCGGATGGGGAAGGCCCTACTGAGGTGTCCAGCGCCAAGTGTACAGACGTAATACGCTTTACGCATGGCGACGTACGTTGTAGTCAAGCCGTATTGACGCTTGCTAACTTGACGCACGGCGTCATGCGGTTGGAGCCACCATGTCGATCATCACTGTTGCCAGCTCAAAGGGTGGGCCAGGCAAGACAACGCTGTCCCAGATCATCGCGGGCACCCTCGCGGCGCGGGGGGTGAGCGTTGCCGTGCTCGATGCCGACCCGACTGCCGGCCTGTCCCGATGGGCATCCAGGCTCTACGAGGGAGCCGCCTTTGTCTGCCACCACGAACCGGACGAGGCGAAGCTGGCCCATTTGATCCATCGGATGGCCCAGGAGGCTGAGGTGGTAGTGGTGGACACAGCTGGCTTCGGCAACCGTGCCGCGACCGTTGCCATGACGGCGGCAGACGGGGTGCTGATCCCCATGGTGCCGGGGGAGGGCGACGTGACCGAGGCCGCCCGCACCGTTGAGCTGGTGGCCGGCGTTGCATCGGCAGCCCGCCGCGAGATACCTGCCCGTGTTGTTCTCAACCGCGTGCGGTCCTCGACGGCACTCTCCAAACACGCTGCGGCCGAGGCAGCGACCCTGCCAAAACTAGCCGCCTCCCTGTCTGACCTAGTGGCCTATGGGGAAATGGGCTTCTCAGGGCGGATGCCAGCTGGGAAGGCGGGAGCAGAGGCGGCAGCCCTGGTCGACGAGCTGCGGGAGCTGGGGTGGCTGCCGGGCAATCCCTCAGCGACTGGAAAGAAAAAGACGCCGAGCGCCAAGTTACATGGCGTAAAGACGAAAGACGTAAAGACGAAAGCCGTAAAGACACAGGAGCCGCACCGTTGAAGGGCCTCAAGAGCACCAGGCCAGCGCCGCCCATTTCCCCTGACGAGATGCTACGGGCAGCCGGCGAGGCCGCACCGCAGCAGCCGCCGGCCATTGCCCAACGCCAGGGCGACGACAAGCCGGCTGTCCTGTCTGTCCGGATGACGGAAGGTACCTTGGAAGCCCTGGCCCGCTTCGCAATCGAAAAGGGCACGACGCAGCGGCGCGTGATCGCGGAAGCCCTGGCCAAGCATGGCGTGCAGGTATCCAGCCATGACTTAGAGGAACGGCCCCAGCCCAGGCGCCGTGGGCGGGGTTAGAACCGCAAAGCCGTCTTGCGTAAAGCAGTAATACGCAAGACAGCTTGGCGCTTGTCAGTCATAGTCATTCCACATGCGGGAAATGCGCGCGCGCAGCCCAAGGCAGAGCATCCCAACAGCCCCACCACCCCAAATCATGCCAAGCGCCTCCCAGAGCGGTTGCCCCGCGTCGAGTGCGGAGCGGATGCCGAGGAGGCCCGCGAAGGCGCATACGATGCCCAGGAAGCCCATCACGGCCAGCAAGACCCTCGCTGGTCCCCGCACCAGGTAGAGCAGCGGGGCGAGCAGCAGCCAGGCAGCGGCGCGGAGTGCAGAGCCCACCCCGCGGATCGCCCGTGGGAAAGGCGCCGCCACTACGAGCGTGACCCCGCCGGCGCCGCCGGCGGTGGAGCCTCATCCAGCCACAGCGGCACGGCGCAGGCCCGCCGGCCAGCGGCATCGGCCCAAACCGCCCGCCCCTCGCAGCGCGACAGGAGGCCTACAAGGTCATTGCGGCGGATGGCGTCGGCCCATGCCCGAGCCGAGGCCGAGCCGTCCGACAGCGCGGCGCGGATAATGCCCGTGGCCTCGCGCACTTCCGCCGCCTCCGTCGATCTTCCCCACAGATAGCCGCCGCCCAGCGCGCCCAGCAGCAGCACCGCCGCCCCGGCGCCCGACAGCACGGCCAAACGCCGGGACTGCGCGCCGGCTTGGCGCACGAAGTCGGCCCGGCATGCCTTCACGAGCTGGCGCGTCATCTCGGCCTGCGCTGAAGCGTCCAGCGGCTGCCGGCTAGACTCTACGTGGTCCAGCACTTCGCCCATGGCGCCGAGGCTGGCCCCGAAGGCCTCGAGAACCGGACCGAGCGGGTCGCCCTCCAGTTGCGCCTTCGAGGCCGCGAGGCGCAGATCGGCCCGCGCGCGGCCGATCGCTGCGCGCGGGTCCGAGGGCGCCGCCGCAGTCGTCGTGCTCACGGAATCCAGGACCGGATCGGCACTAGGGACGCGGCCATGTCCGCCATCCACTTGCGGACGCGAGAGCGGTCGAACGGGCCGAGAATGGCGCCGGGCTGGTCGGCCGGGGTCTGGCCGTCGCGCGCTTGGCCGAAGCGGAGCCGCTTGCCTTCGATCTCGGCTGCAACGCCCGCATCCAGCCGCGGCATCCAGATCGGCACCGCCCCGCGCTCCACGGCGGCCCGGAAAGCGCTGTGCCGTAGCACGCGGGCGAAGGCGTCCTCCCGCGGCATGGTGGGGTCGGCCAGGCCGGCGTTGAGGATCAGCGCCGTGGCCTTGGGCTGAAAGCCCTGCGCCTCGTAGCCGGCCAGCACGCTCAGATCATCGACGCGTGGGGATAGGGTGTAGATCGCGACTGGATGCACGCCGGCCTCTTCCAGGCTGCCGGCCAGGTCAGGCACGTCCTCCAGCAGCTTGCCCATGCTCAGATCGCCGCCGCCCATGTCGAGCAGGGCGCTCTGCTTCTCGGTCATGACGAAGCCGAGCAATTCTTCTGCCCAGCGGGCGACACCGGTGGGATCGTTTGTATCGGGCTGCGCCACGTCGTTGACGAAGGTGGCCAGCGACCGGTTCTGCGGATCGAGCGCCGCGGCTATCGGGGCCGGCTGCCCGGAGCGGGCCTCCTCCAGGATGTAGCGCAGCAGCGTGGTCTTACCGCTGCGGCCCGGCCCCATGACGAACAGCGCCTTGGGACCGTCCCCGAGGTCTACGGCCGGCACAGTGGGCAGGGCTGCAGCGGCGCCGTCGCGAGGACGGGCCGCCGGTCCGACCGGGATCTCCCGCTCGCCCTCAATCGAGCGGGCCCGGCCGAATAGACGAGGGCTAGGCGTGGGGGAGGGGTCGGGCTGGGGCGCTACGGACGGGGTGTTCTTCATGGCTGGTACTCTGGTCATTTCAGGGACGCTGGCTTGAACCGCGGGGGCGGCTTCGGATCGAAGGCGCCTTCGGTCGGATCAAAGGCCGGGCGAACTGGTGGGGAAGGTGCCGCTGCGAGGGCAGGAGGCGCGACGGGTGGAGGAGGCGTTGGGGCGGCTGTGGGAGCGGTTGCGGGCGTGCGGGAAGCTCCAGCCTTCGCCACGGCCATTTCCGCCTTGGACCGTCGCCGTCGCTGTCCCTTAGCGTTCAGGGCGCCTGTGACGCGATGGTAGGCCCGCCGCACCGCTTCCGTTTTTGGCGGCTCGCCGTTGGCATCACGGATGCCCAGGTCGGCCAGGGTGCGGGCAATGCTGTCCCAACTCGGCCGAACCGTGTTCATCCGCTCGGTGATCAGGGCATGGTGTTGGCGCATCCAGCCGAGCAGGGGAGAGCGGCCCGAAAGCTGGCCGAATGCCTCCTGCGCCATCTTGGTCGCGGGTGGGGTGGAAGGGTCCGCCAAGCCGATCATCCGTAGTTGCAACTGCTCGGAATCCTGGCCCAAGGGAGCCCATAGGTGCAACCCCGCGTTCCCAATTAGATACGTATAAGGCACCGGTTCGACACCACTAAGAGACGTTTAAGACACATAGAGGGGACGTCGAAGGCATAACGAAGGGACAAGGACAGACAGGAACAGACAGAGTTACCCGCTGAGGAGACAGGAGAGGCACAAGGAAGAGATAAACAGGACACAAGAGACGGGGGGAGGGGAGTAGAGAAGGTCACTACAGACCATTGCACCCTAGAAGGTGCTGGTCTCATCCCCGCTAGAGATGGTTAGGTGGCGCCCGACCACTGCTACCGAGGATGCCGCTTTGTCAGACGCCATCGCCGCCGAGCTGGCCCGCCTCCGGGACACCGTTGAAACGCTGACCCAGGGGCTGCGGATGATGGTGGAGACGCAGGGCACCCACACCGAAATGCTGCAGGCGATCATGGAGGCGGCGACCGAAGAGGCCGGCGAGAGCCCGTTACCGGGGCTGCTGACGCAGATCGTGCAGCGCCTGGATGAGCAGACCGAGGTCCTGCACCGCATCGAGGCTGCTGCCAGCGGCAGGCCGGTGGACGATGACGAAACCCCTGCTGGCCAGCGCCCGGGGCCGGCGTCACAGCAGTAGCAGGTCCGTCTGGTGCTGACCTTTCGCAAGGGCGCAGCCATCGCCATTCCGGGCGGCGCACGGGCGATGGCCGATCACCTGATGGAGGAGACGCTATCGCCCGAGGCCGTGGCGATGGGCGACTATTACACCCGGAACCGGGCGGCCGAGCTGGGGGCTGGGCCGGGACCGGACGGCGAGCCGGGGCCGGAGGCGCCGCGCCGTGGCACCCGGCCGCAGCCGCGGCGGGACATGCATCCCGGCCTGGCATCGGCGCTGGGGATCGACCCGCACGGCATCCCGACCGTCGAACAGGTGAGCCAGATCCTCGCCGGCCGGCGCGCGGACGGGGGCGAGCTGGTGACGAACGAGGCCGCAACCACGCGCAGCGTCAGCTACATCGACCTGTGCTTCTCCGCCCCCAAGAGCGTGAGCCTGGCATGGGCCTTCGCTCCGACCGAGGCCGAGCGGGCGACCATCCTCCAGGCGCACCGAGACGCGGTCGACGCCTCGCTGCGCTACGTGTCCCGCGAAATCGGCCAGGTCCGCCGCGGCAAGGCCGGTATGGGCGGTACCGAGGCCGGGCACGTCGCCTGGATTGGCTTCGAGCACTTCACGGCCCGGGCGACCGCCGAGGTGAAGCGGCCCGACCCCAAAACCGGCGAGGTGACGACCGAGCTGCATACCCTACGGCCCGACCGTGACCCCTCCGGGGCCGGCGATCCGCAGCTCCACACCCATTGCGCGGTGCCCAACCTGGTTCTGACGGATGGCGGTCACCTGGGCGCCCTGGACCTCAAGGCCGCCCACGGGCGCATCCACGAGTTCGGTGCCTTCTACCAGGCGCAGATCGCCGCGAACCTGCGGCGCGTCGGGGTGGCGGTGGAGCTGGAGGAGCGCACCGGCATGGCCCGGCTGCCGGCCATCCCGGAGGCGGTGTGCGAGGCATTCAGCAAGCGCACCCGCGACGGCACCGAGGCGGCGCGGGCGGAGGCAGCCAAGCGCGGCCTCGATTGGGACGCCATGACACCGGACATGCAGGTGGACTTCCTCAAGGGCGGCACGAAGGCGGCCCGTAAGAACAAGGAGGACGACCTCAGCGACTTCGCCGCCTGGCGCGGCCAGGCCGCGGCCATCGGCTGGGAGCACCGCGGCGTCGTGGTGCCACGACGCCAAGGCGCCGGGGCGCCAAGGGAGCAGAGCCGGGCGGCCCGCCTGGAAGGTGCCTATGAAGCGGCGTTGCCCTTCCTCGAAGCCGAGTTCTCCCGCGCTTCGGTCCTCAACGGGGCGGACCTGCGCGCCGCGGCGGCCCGCGCCCTGATCGCGGCCGGTATCACGCCGGGGGCGGAGGGCGGCCGGGCGGATGTGGACGCCCTGACGCGGGCCATGCGCGAGCGCGGGGTGCGCCAGGATGGCCAGCTCACGGGGCTGGTGTGGGGTCGCGAGGGCGAGCGCGACGAGGTCCGGGTGACAACGGCGCTGCACGTCGCTCAGGAGGAGAAGGCTGTGGCGCTGGCCAAGGCCGCTGCTGCGGATCGCGGCCGCGCCCTTTCCCCCGCTGCCCTGGCTGCCGCGGTGGAGCGCAGCGGCTTGGACTTTGGTGACGACCACGGGAAGGCGCAGCACGCGGCCATGGTGCGCCTCGGCACGGGCGGCGCCGTGGGCGTGGCGGTGGGCGTGGCCGGGGCGGGCAAGACCGCCCTGCTGCGCCCGCTGGTGGATGCCTGGAAGGCGCAGGGCGACCACGTGGTGGGCGTGGCCATCGCCTGGCGCCAGGCCGAGCCACTGAAGGAGGCCGGGGTAGGGGATGTCGCGGCGCTCACGGGCTTCTTGCATGGGGTTCGTGCCGGTCGCCTCTCGATCGGGCCACGGACGGTGGTGGTGGTGGACGAGCTGGGGCAGGTGGGCGCCCGGCAGATGCTGGAGTTGCTGCGGCTGCGCGCGCAGCACGGGTTCCGCATCGTCGCCGTGGGCGACGACAAGCAATGCCAGGGCATTGAAGCCGGGCCGGTGGTGAACCTCATGCGCCGGGCGCTGGGGAAGGAGGCGGTGCCTGAGATCCTAACCACGCGCCGGCAACGCACCGAGCGGGAGCGCGAGATCGCCGGGCTGTTCCGTGACGGCAAGGCGGCCGAGGCGCTGGCCATGAAGCGGGCGGACGGCACGGCCGAGGCGGTGCCGGGCGGCTACGACGACGCCGTGCGGCGGGTGGCCGAGCTATGGCGGCAGCGGCGCGAGGCGAACGCAGGGGATACCGGCTTCTCCATCAGCGTCACGGCGCCGACGAACGCCGACGCCCGCGCCGTGGCCCTGGCGCTGCGCGAGGAACGCCGGGCGATGGGCGAGCTGGGGGCCGACGTGTTCAGCGTGCGCGCGACCGACCAGGCCGGCGCCGCCTACAATCTCACCCTGGCGCCGGGTGACCGGGTGCGGCTGTTCGACCGCCTCAACGCCCGCTTCCTTGACGGCGGCCGGGGCAACATCGGCAACAACGGCAGCGTGCTCGAAGTGCGCGACGTGAACGCAGACGGGATCGTGCTGCGGACGGCGGCCGGTCGCGACGGCGCGGTGTCGTGGGAGAGCCTGGCCGACAAGAAGAACGGCCGCACGCGGCTGGCGCCCGGTGACGTGCTGACCATCGACGCGGCGCAGGGGATCACCAGCAGCGAGCACATCAACGCCATGCCGGCGGGATCGGCGGGGGTGCAGGGCTTCAAGGGCTACACGGCCGAGAGCCGGCACAAGGATTCCGCTTGGCTCATTACCTCGGACGGCGCCGAGCGGCGCGAGGTGATGGTGCGCCGAGCGCTGGGGGACGCCCGCCCCATCACCGCGGTGGACGTATGGGAGAACGTGGCGCGGAACCTGGCCCAGCAGCCGGCGAAGGCGTCGGCACTCGACTTCATGGACCGCGCTCGCGACGTCGGCCGCACGTCGGCGCACGCGATGCAGGCCGGGTTCCGGAGGGCCGAGGCGCGCGAGGCGGCGGGCGAGCCGCGGGCGACGCTGGGGGCGCGGTTCCGCGACCGCCGCGACGGCCGGGCGGTGGGTCAGGCGGTGGAGCGGCTGCGGCAGGCGCTCGATGCCCGCTGGCAGGCGGTGCGCGAGCTGGCCGACCGGCTGCGGCGGGCCGGCGGGACCTTTCTGCAGGACAGCGGGCGCGAGGAACGCCGTCCGGCCGAAGGCGAGGCAAGGGCGGTACGTGACCGGGCGGCGCACAACCAAGCGCGCAGCCGGGCAGCGGCTGAGCGGCACCGGGCGCCCCAGCCCGCGGGCGAGCGCCAAGCGAAGCCGGTGGACGCGGCGGCCTACTGGCGGCGCACGGCGGCGGGGAAGGACGGGTCGCTACGACCGAGCGTGCGCCGAGCAGCGCAGCGCAGGCGCGAGGAGAGCGCCGTGGCCGCAGTCGCGGATCGCCTAGCGCTTGCTTTGGACGAGCGCGGCGCCGTCCTGGCGGGCATGGGGCAGGACAGGGGTGCGAAGTCCGCCCAGGCGGTCCAGGGATTGCGCCAAAATCGCGACGGGGCACAGGCTCCCGCCAGCCTCGCGGTGCCGTCTCAGGCCATCCGTACGCCATCCCCGGTTATCCCCCCATCCTCCCCGCGCGCTGTCGCAGCTCCGGGGCGGCGAGCGGCGCCGCGCTTCACCGAGGCCGACGCCGCGGCGGACTTCGCCGTAGCCCTGCACAGGGCCGGGCTGCGCGTAGCCGGGCCGGCGGAGATGGACGGGAAGATGCACCGGGTCCCTGTGGAGGGTGACCGGAAGGGGCAGAAGTCGGGAACCTACGTCGGGCACCTCGACGACTGGCCGGCGGGCTACATCCGCAACCATAAGACCGGCACCGAGATCCGCTGGAAGGCCGAGCGACCGGTAGCGCAGACCGTGCCGTCCGAGCGGGCGGCGTTCGCGGCTGAGGCTGCAGCCAGATCCGCGGAGCGGGCGCGCGAGCGGCACGACACCCACGAGCGGGCGGCGAGGATGGCGCATCGCCTATGGGCTGCGGCGACGCCGGCCAAGGATCACCCCTACCTCGCGGCCAAAGGCGTGAAGGCGCACGGGCTGCGGCAGGACCGGCGTGGCCGGCTGTTAGTCCCGGTGCAGGGAGTGGACGGGCGGCTTTGGGGGGTGCAGCGGGTGAACGTGGACGGGTCCAAGCTGTTCTTGAAAGGGGGCAGGACTGAGGGCGGGCACATGCTGATCGGTGGACGACCGAAGCCGGGCGCGCCGCTGCTAATAGCTGAGGGCTACGCCACGGGGGCTACGCTGCACGAGGCTACCGGCCTGCCGGTTGCGGTGGCCTTCAACGCGGGGAACTTGGCGGTAGTAGCGAGGGTATACCGGGCGGCCGACTCTTCGCGACCCATCATCATTGCCGGGGACAATGACCACCACCTGCCCAGGCGGGCGGTGCCGCTGCCGAACGTGGGGAAGGAGAAGGCCGAGGCTGCTGCGGCGGCAGTGGGCGGTGTCGCCGTTCTGCCATCCTTCCCAGCTGGCGACCGGGGTAGCGACTGGAACGACCTGGCGCGGCAGCAGGGGCATCAGCCCGTCACTGCGGCGGTGCGGAGTGCACTGGATCAACTACAAAGGGTGGCGGCGGATCGGTTTGAGCTGACCGCCGCGGGGAGTAGGAGAGAGGCGCAGGAAGTGCGCCCACGTGGCCCGCGCATGTGACCGTCGAGAATGGGTGGGTAGCGGCTGTATAAGACCCGTGCCGTGATGCCTGCTTCACCTTCGTAATCGGACGTAGAGAGCGTCCGCCTGAGCTCGCCCGCTGTGACGTGGTCTGGCTATGATCGGGCATCTAGAAGCGGCTCTGAAGTTCTTTAAAGCGTCAGGGCCCTATCGGCGCTGTCTGGAACAGGCCCGATGGCCAACCAGTTTAAGGAAAGTAGCCAGGGCACCTCCAACACTGCCATGTGGCTAGCGGAGGAATACTTCTAGGCTGAACAGCGCCGCATTGTTGCCGGACAAGCAGGCCGCCATGTAACGGACTAAGAAAGCAGCATAGCAAGGCCTAGAATGCCGAAAGGGGCCACCTTGCGGTGACCCCTTTCTGAAGAAATATTGCATCGCAGACCCCGCCTCCCGTCGCGTCGTTGGGCTAACTAGGGTACAAACTGCGTGCCTACACGAGATAGATAGGGCCTGCTGCGGCGAAATGCAACCCTCTAACATCGCCGCGACCATCGCAGCGCTCTCCGGCCCACGCCTCAGCAGCTACCGGGCATTCTTCAACCCTGCCGACGACCTCGAACTCTACGGGGTGTACTGCTGGAACGACGCGATCTCGGCCAGCCTTACTGCGTTACTGAACAACCTCGAAGTGACGATGCGGAACGCGTTCCACCGGGAATTAAGCGTGCGGTACGGGACAGCTGCAGGAACGGCCTCCTCGGACTGGTATAACGACCTCCGATTGGTGCCGCGCTCACTCGAGAAGGTACACGCGATCACTCACCGTCGGCGGGCCGGGCGCCAAGTGCCTCTTTGGCCCTCGCCATCGCCGGACGACGTCGTCTCGAAGCTCACCTTCGGCTTCTGGAAGCACCTTCTGGACGCCACCCACGACCACCGGGGTGACAGGGTGGATTGGGGAGCAATCCTCACTGCCCTACTGCCGAACCACGCCAACAGCAATCCTGCTTACTGGGCCAAGCAGCGGCGCCAGGACGTCCTGTTCGCTCGTATCGACCTCGTTGGCGACATGAGGAACCGGATCGCTCACCTGGAGCCAGTCTGGAAAGCTGGACCACTGCTGCAGGAGGGCCGCGCCCGCCCGACCTTCACCCCGGCGGCCGTACTGGATGCCCCCGCCAGCCCGCAGGAGGCGATCGACCGCCTCAAGCTCGTCCATAACCGTGCCTATGAACTCCTCTATTGGCTCTCCTCTGCCCGGGCCGACGATCACCGACAGTCCGCAGCCTACGGGCGGTTTCGGCACTTGGCGTCGACGGACGGGCTAGATGGGTTCAAGAAGCTGTCCGCCGGACGGCGCGTCTCGTTCATAGGCCTGCGGTCGTTCATCCGGGCCGAAGCCACGGTCGGTGGAATGGTGGAGGTGACCGATGGCCAGGGGACGGTGATCGCCCTGCTGTTCCCGCAAGGAACCTAGGATACCGGCACTCGCCACTCTAATCTGTGGGCAAACATGGGCAAACCTTGAGCCAAGGCCTGCCCACTCAGATGGTCACGAACCGCGGGGTCTGCCGGTTCACTCGCCCGTCACGACGTCTTCACCCGCCTTGCAGGATCGGCACCGAGTTGGTGATCGCCGATCCAGACCTCGATCCACCCACGTCGCACATGTGGGCGCATGTCCTTGGCGAATTTGCGGGCTGCCTCAGGCTTCATCTTCACCGAGAACCAATCGCCCGATCGGGCGAGTTCCAGCGTGAAGCCTTTTGCATGCTTGATGCTGTTGTGGCGCTGTAAGCAGCCCTGAATGTCCCACCGGCGCCGTTCGAGACGCGTCTCGGTCGGATGGGGCTCAAACCGGATCCAGACTTTAGGACGGCGCTTGGCTCGGATGAAGCCGAGGAGCGTGGTAGTCAGTTCGTCGCGATGTAGATTGAGCACGTTGCCCATTGCAGATCTCCTGAGAGCGGCAAGGGCGGGGCAACGGATTGAAGGGCCATGCTCCACCCGCCGCGATTGCGACAGATGTGCCCCCGGGGCGCGAGCGCTTGCCGGGGTGGCCCCTGCTGGGTCAGGGATTCCTTTGACGGACCAACCATTCTGGGTGTCGATCGGCGCTGTTGCGGAAATCGGTTTGAGGGCGTGGTTCGGTCTTTGATGCCCTGATCAGGCGCGAGCGACGGTGTCGGGCATACCAAGGGCGTTGAAGATGTTCAGGATCGCGCAGCGGATCTGCACCTCGGCGACCTGACGGGCCGGATCTCGGGCTGAGAGACGTTCGCCGAGGCGCTTGAGGCGGGACATCGCCGTCTCGGCTAGGCTGCGCCGGTGATAGCCGCTCCATCGCTTCCACAGTCGCCGTCCGAGGTGCCTGATGGCGCGCAGCGTCTCGTTCCGCTCGGTCGCTCCGGTGGTTCGCCTCTTCCATGGCCTGCCGTTGCGCCGCGGGGGCACGACGAGGTCGGCCTGGCGAGCCGCAGAGGCCTCGTAGACGCCGCGCGTGTCGTAGGCGCCGTCGCCACTGATCACCCCGATCCGCTCCCCTTCCGGCAACTGCGCGAGCAGGCCCGGTACGATCTCGCCGTCGCCATGCCGGTGATCTGTCATCTCCACGGCCCGCACCTCGTGGCTGTCAGCGTCGATCACCAAGTGCACCTTGCGCCAGACCCGACGCTTGTCGGCCCCGTGCTTTCTGACCTTCCACTCACCCTCGCCCAGCACCTTCAGTCCGGTGCTGTCGATCACGAGGTGCAAGGGGCCGCCCCGGGCGCGATAGGGGATGGTGACCGTGAGGCTCTTCTGCCGCCGCGAGAGGGTGCTGTAGTGAGGCACCTGCCAGTCCAGGCCCGCCAGCCGGATCAGGCTCCCCGCCATGCCCTGGGCGGCTCGCAGCGGCAGCTGGTACAGCACCTTCAGCGTCAGCACCGCCTGGATCGCCGCGTCCGTGAAGACCCGAGGGCGGCCACGTCTGCCCGTACCTTCTGAGGTGTGCCAGGCCAGATCGGGCGAAATCCACACGGTCAGGTCACCGCGGGCAATGAGCCCTCGGTCGTACTCCCGCCAGTTCCGTGTCCGGTAGCGCGCCTTCGGGCGTCCGCCCTGCGCCAGTGCCTTGCTCATGCAGGACTACCTGCAAGGTTTGTGCAACAAGGCCGCTCTACGGCCTCCGTTCAGCAGCCGAGACTGCGTCCCGAGTGAGCCAGGTCTACAAAGACTTCTCGCTCCAGGGCGTTGCCCGTAGCCTTGCCGTCAACCCGGCACGTGCAGGACTGCGTAGCGATGCCGTTGTTCGACACAGCCAGAACATCGTCCGGCAGATCAAGGAGGCCCAGGAGATGATCGATTTCGTCAAGCGCCATGGTCAGGACCGGCAGCTTCAACGGATGATGCGGGTTGGCGAACCGTGGGGCCGGCCTGGCTACTGATAGCAAGCACACACGCACTGCAACAAACCACGCCGAGCAGCAATTTCTTGCTGCTCGGTTTTTTTGTATATAGGAAATATGATATTATAAAATCAAAAGTCAGCCCAAATTGTCTTGTTCTTGGGCCCTTGTAGCATCACGTCCCTCTGGCAGTGGAGGATCGACAGGAATGCGCACTGACAGGGAAACACAGGCGATCATGGATGCCCTGGGTATCGCCTTCCTGCAGGGCCCGGTGATCGTGCAGGCCGGCCCCTCCCTCGACACTCAGTCCCTTGCGGAGGGTCACGATAGAGGCTGGACACCATGCATTCCCCCCGAGTTGGTTACGCGATTGGCGAGGGAGTGCCTTTCTCTTGATACTCTGAGACAAGTGGCCGCGACGATAGTGGGATCCGACGAGGCGAAGGTCACCGCCTTTGAGCAGCAGGTCCTGGACCCCGCGTTGCCCCGACTGTCTGCGCGCGCTCTCTCCTTAGCGGAGTGCGAGCGGACGGTGCGACTAGCCTATCTTTTCGTTCGAGCTCGCACCGCCTTGGGCACGGACGTCGAGGCACGTGAGTTCCTATTGGAGGGACACCCGATGTTGGCCGGCAGAGCCCCAATCGATGTGTCCGGGTCGCCTGACGGCGGTGATCAGGTCATGCGAATTTTGAACACTCTCGAGCATGGCCTAGCCCTTTAGGCTTTTCGGTCGCTCACTCGGGTCGGAGCGCCATGACAGCACGAGCTCCATTTATGGAACCTTTGTTTATTGATATCATAATATTTTAGCATCATCCAATTGCCCTCGCACTTGCGCGAAATATGATGGGCAGCTGATAGAGGCCTACCGACGGATGAGGATCTCCCCCAATGCGGCGTAGAAAGGGGTTGGATGACCTAGCCACTGCCATCGAGCAGGACAATGCAGGTCGTCAGCCTTCGGCCAGTGCGGTGCTCAAGGTTCCGAATAACGCACCGCCTGCCGTACCCCAGCCAAAGGTCACATCGGCGGAGCCGGATCCGCCTTCAGCCGCTAGGCGAGGCCGCCCGCCTGTAGACACCGTAGGCATACACCTGCGTCTCGGCCGGGAGCTCGACGAATGGCTACAGGACCAAGCCATCGACGAGTCCCGTCGTCGTCGGAAGACCATCACAAAGCAGAACATGATCCTCCAGCTTCTCGAACAGGTTCGGAAGACCTCTTCCAATGGCTAAGGTGATTGCCGTTCTCGGAACAAAGGGCGGCTCCGGCAAGACCACGACAGCGCACGCATTGGGCCACGGCTTCGGTTCCCTCCCGAAGCCGATCTCCTGCCTTGTCGTCACCACGGACGAGGGGACCAATGTTCCAGGCCGGGAGAACCGGCGCTACCTCCCGGCGGATGGTACGACGGGCCCAAAGCTGCAGCGCGTCCTTCGGCCCATCATCGATCGGAAGGACGTCGTCGTGGTGATCGACGGCGCGGCTAGGCGCGTCGGTGCCGATGAAGCCGCGGCAAACCTAGCGGACCTGGTCATCGTCCCAATGGACCCGAGCCCCCAAGCTCTCGACACAGCCCTCCGGGATTTGGAGCGCTTTCCTAAAGCCATCGCCCTACCCATGCGGTGGCCATCCCATAGAGATACGCGCAGCCGGGCAGACAGGCTCCTGACCCGGCTTCCTGCGAAGCGCTGGCTGCCCCCCTTTCCCAACGTGGCCAAGCTATCTGACATCCTGGACGACGCTCTCTATCCAGCCCACGCCACGTCGATTTCGGCACCCTGCAGAACCCTGGTTCACGAGGTCCTACACAGGATGAAGTTAGAACCATCAGACCTCGTGGCGTGACTGGCCTGCCGAGTGGGAAGGGGCCCTCCAATACATGGAGGCCCCCTCATTGCGATCGTCGGCTGTCAGTGCGGGCTGATGTTTAGTCGCCGAGCGCCGAGGGATCCTGGGTGCCAGGAACACCGGCTTGGGGGTTCTCCGGGCCATGCGGGTGAGGCTTGGTCGGATGAGGAGCGAACGGGTAAGCGGCCATCCCGGGCACGCCCGCTCCCTGATCGACCGTGAGGCCATTCGGCGCACGCGAGGTTGGTGCCGTATAGACGTAGCCGGCCTGCTGGGCAGATGCAGCGCCCGAGATCGTGGTCGCAGCGAGGGCTAGCACCGCAGCGCTTCCGAGGCTGCGGGCGCACATGGCCAAATGCGCGAGCTGGCGCGCATAGATTTGCGACGTGTGAGGTAGAGAGACAGGCATTCGAACCTCCTTGGTTGGACGGCAAGCAGCGCTCGCCGGTACAGCCAAGGTAGGTTCCGCGCTTTGCAGGAACCTTCCTGCGCGACGACAAGATATTTCAGGGCGAGCTCCCTTCGGACGCCGATAGAAGCATAGGGCCAGCCGGGAACAGCCCGACTTACCCGCCTCTTGTTGAGCGGCGTTCGTCGGCCTCGTTTCTAGAGATTTCCTGAGTGCCGGGCCCAGACCCTGTCGTTGCCGGGGGTGCCGAACAGCACCACCTCGTAGGGGGTACCTGGAATGTCCATGCCCGGTGAAGAGGGCGGCATCCCTGGGGCAGTAAGCCCCTTGGCCCGCGGTCGCTCCGCGAGCAGGCGGCGCACATCGGTCGCGGGGACATGCCCCTCTACGACGTAACCACCCACCCTGGCCGTGTGGCAGGACTGGAGGGAGGCGGGGACGCCGTTGGCCGCCTTGATGGCCTGTAGGTCAGCGACATCATGGACCGTCGCCTCAAAGCCGGCCGCCCGCATGTGCTCGACCCAAGCGCCGCAGCAGCCGCAGTTCTCGTCCTTCCAGACTTCGATCGTCGGGCCACGCGCCGCCCGAGCCAAGCCGAGTGGCGCCAGGGCTGCGGCCAGACCCAAGCTGAGGAAAGACCGCCGCGCAGCCAGGGCCGAAGTTGTCTTGCTCATCACGCCACTCCCTGAAGGGCGCCGAACGGGCTCTTGCCCGCAGCGCCTTGTCGATGCTTCCGGCGGGCGGCCTCAGGAGGCGTCGGGGCACAGTGGCCCTCATCAGCGAGTTCCTCGAGGATCGGGCATTCCGGGCGATGGTCGCCATGGCAGGCGTCTGCCATGTGCTCCAGCGCCTCGCACATCCGGGTCAGTTCGGTGATCCGGGCTCGAAGTTCCACCACATGCTCGGTCGCGACCCGCTTCACGTCGGCGCTCGAACGGCCCTCATCCTGCCAGAGCCCGATGAGATGCTTGATGCGATCCAACGGCATACCAAGGTCCCGCGCCCTCCGCACAAATCGAAGAGTTCCGACATCATCCTGCGAATAGACGCGATAGCCTGCCTCTGTGCGCCGCACGGTGGTAAGGAGCCCGACGCTCTCATAGTACCGCAGCATCTTCGTGGAGATGCCCGACCCTCTCGCCGCCTGACCGATGTTCATCGGGACCTCCTCTTTCGAGGGCCTGCCCTCGCCCGTTCTCATGAGGTTGAGGTTTCCCATGGTGGGAAGGTCAAGGACGATCGGCGCCCACCCACCACGGGACGGCGCTTGACCTTCCCACCATGGGAGACACCACCTTGCAGGGCACCTGAGGAACGAGGCCTCGTCCGACGAGACCGAAATTGGGGTGGCAAGCATGAGCGGTCAGCATAACACCGGCGGACATTCGCATCAGCACGGGCCTGGCTGTGCCCACGGCCATCACCACCACGCTCACGGTGCGGCAGCCGATGCCGGCCTCGTCACCGACCCCGTCTGCGGGATGAAAGTGGATCCGACCACCTCGAAGCACCGGCTGGAACATGCCGGGACGACCTTCCACTTCTGCTCGGCCGGATGCCGGACGAAGTTCGAGGCCGATCCCGGAAGGTACCTGGAGCCGAAGAAAGCCGCCCCCGCACCGGTCCCGCGAAAGGGCGCCATCTACACCTGCCCGATGCACCCGGAGATCCGGCAGGAGGGGCCAGGAAGCTGCCCGATCTGCGGCATGGCCCTTGAGCCTCTCGAGATCACGGCGGAGGCCGAACCGAGCCACGAACTGACCGACATGACGCGTCGGTTCTGGATCGGGCTGGCCCTTACCCTCCCCGTGGTGATCCTGGAGATGGGGGGCCACATCCCCGGGCTCGGCCTGCACCACCTGGTGCCGCCCAGGACATCCGTCTGGATCCAGTTTCTGCTGGCCACACCGGTCGTCCTCTGGGCCGGCTGGCCCTTCTTCGTCCGTGGCTGGCAGTCGGTGGTGAACCGTAGCCTGAACATGTTCAGCCTGATCGCGCTCGGGACCGGCGCCGCCTACCTCTATAGCCTGGTCGCGACCTTCGCGCCCGGGGCCTTCCCCGAGGGCTTCCGGGGGATGGACGGTACCGTCGCGGTCTACTTCGAGGCAGCCGCCGTCATCACCGTCCTCGTCCTTCTCGGCCAGGTGCTGGAGCTCCGTGCCCGCGAGCAAACCGGCGGTGCCATCCGGGCCCTACTCAACATGGCCCCCAAGACCGCCCGACGGCTCAGGGAGGACGGCGAGGACGAGGAGATCCCGCTGGCCGAGGTTCAGGCCGGCGACCGGTTGCGTGTGCGGCCGGGCGAGAGTGTCCCGGTGGATGGCGAGGTACTGGAAGGGAGCGGGGCCGTGGACGAGTCCATGGTCACGGGTGAGTCCCTGCCCGTCGAGAAGCAGCCCGGGGCCAAGGTCATCGGCGGCACGGTGAACGGCACCGGCGCCCTCGTCATGCGGGCGGACAAGGTCGGCTCCGACACCATGCTCTCGCGCATCGTGGCCATGGTCGCCGAGGCGCAACGCAGCCGGGCGCCCATCCAGAGGATGGCCGACACCGTATCGGGCTACTTCGTCCCGGGGGTCATCATCATCGCGGTACTGGCCTTCGTCGCATGGGCCATCTGGGGTCCTTCCCCAGCCCTCTCCCACGGCCTGATTGCCGCCGTCTCGGTGCTCATCATCGCCTGCCCCTGCGCTCTCGGACTGGCCACGCCCATGAGCATCATGGTCGGCGTCGGGAAGGGTGCGGGGGCCGGTGTGCTCATCAAGTCGGCCGAGGCGCTCGAGCGCATGGAGAAGGTCGATACGCTGGTCGTGGACAAGACGGGCACTCTGACCGAGGGCAAGCCCAAGGTGGTGGCCGTGGTTCCGGCGCCGGGACTGGCCGAGACCGAGGTTCTTCCCCTCGCAGCCAGCCTTGAGCGGTCGAGCGAGCACCCCCTGGCCGCCGCCGTCGTGGCGGCCGCCAGGGAGCGCGGCATGACCTTCGCGGAGCCGGCAGACTTCGCCTCAATCACTGGCAAGGGCGTGACCGGCTCCGTGAACGGGCGCCAGGTCGCGCTCGGGAACGCGCGGCTGATGCAGGATCTCGGGGTGGATCTGGGCGACCTCACTGCCCGTGCGGACGAGCTGCGCCGGGAGGGCGGCACCGCACTCTTCCTGGCCCTCGACGGAAAGCCGGGCGGCGTCATCGCCGTGGCCGATCCGGTCAAGCAGACCACCCCGGCTGCCCTGCAGAGCCTACGGGAGAGCGGCATCCATATCGTCATGCTGACGGGCGACAACCAGACAACGGCCGGAGCCGTGGCTCGAAGGCTCGGCATCGACGAGTTCCAGGGTGACGTCCTTCCCGAGGATAAGCACCGCATCGTCCGCGAGCTACGGGCGCAAGGGAAGGTTGTCGCCATGGCGGGCGATGGGGTGAACGATGCCCCCGCACTGGCCGAGGCAGATGTCGGCATCGCCATGGGCACCGGCACGGATGTGGCGATGCAGAGTGCCGGCGTGACACTGGTGAAGGGCGACCTCGCCGGGATTGCGCGCGCCAGGACCTTGAGCCGGGCCGCGATGCGCAACATCCGGCAGAACCTGTTCCTCGCCTTCGTCTACAACGCGCTCGGCGTCCCTGTCGCCGCGGGCGTCCTCTACCCCGTCCTCGGGATCCTTCTGAGCCCGATCGTGGCCGCCCTGGCCATGGCGCTGAGCTCGGTCTCGGTGATCGGCAACGCCCTACGGCTGCGTACGGTGCGGCTGTAGGCCGTCGAAGGGCGTGGCGGCGCCTCGAAGCGCCGCCACGCTGTCACTCAGCGGGAGCGGGACTGTCCCCGGGACGAGCCGCCCATCATGTTGCAGTGCTCCATCATGGCCTGCATGTCCGGCGAGAGCTGACGCCCGGCACGGGTGTCTGCCTGCATCTGACGACAGTGCGCCATCATGTCCTGCATGCTCATGCCCGACATGTTGTGACCCTGCATGCCTTGCATGTTCCCATGGTTCATCCCGGGCATGTTGGCGTGGTTCATG
Organism: Pararoseomonas sp. SCSIO 73927; assembly: GCF_037040815.1. NCBI lineage: Bacteria > Pseudomonadati > Pseudomonadota > Alphaproteobacteria > Acetobacterales > Acetobacteraceae > Pararoseomonas > Pararoseomonas sp. SCSIO 73927. The sequence continues at coordinate 41,327 of NZ_CP146233.1, read as the reverse complement.
CCCTGCATGCTCGTGCCGGCGGGCGCCTGCGCTGCAACGCCCGGCGCGGTTGTGGAGCGGCCGGCGGGCTGCACCGGGAGTTCCGCCGAGGCGGGAGCCGTCGCCATGGGGGCGGACTGCGGTGCACAAGCCGCTGCTGTGAGCGCCAGGCCGAGGCCCACGGCGAAACGTGCGGCCCAACCACTGCGGGAAGCGACTTTCATGCGTCCTCCTGTTCACCATGCCGCGCCGAACCGGGCTGGCCGAAACGATGGGATCCCGTGTCCGGCGGGTCGCTCCCGCAAGAGGCGGGACGTGGACGTAACGTACAGGCTCCGGTCCGGGCCGTCCTCGCCCGGGAGCCCGTCGGATTCTTACGTTTTATTGCCAGAGCCCCGGAACGATTGATGAAGCCGGGACGACCGTAGATATCCAGCGCAACGAACGAAGACGGCTGATGGCATTATCCGGGGAACCGACGTGACCATCCCGCGAGCGCGACCTCCGTTGCGCATCCCGTCACTTCACGAAGGAGTTCACGAGCATGGCTGAGGTTACGCTGTCGCGGCGCAAGATGCTCGCAGCCGGGATCGCCGCCCTGTCGGCTCCTGCCCTTCCGGAAGTTGCCCTGGCTCAGCCGGCCATCGGGCGCTCCATGCCGCGTGAGTTCAACCTCGCGATCGAGAACGTGACGTTGAACATCACCGGCGCGCCTCGTCCGGCCGTCGCCATCAATCGCTCCGTGCCAGCCCCCGTCCTCCACTTCCGCGAGGGGGAGGAGGTGATCATCAACGTTGCCAACAGGCTGCGCGAGAGCACCTCCATCCACTGGCACGGGCTTATCCTCCCGAGCGGCCAGGATGGCGTTCCCGGGATCAGCGACGGCTTCCAGGGCATCGCCGCCGGCGAGACCCACCAGTATCGCTTCCCGCTCGTCCAGGCCGGCACCTACTGGTACCACAGCCACTCAGGCGTCCAGGAGCAGGCCGGGATGTACGGCCCGCTGGTCATCGACCCGATCCGTCCCGATCCCTACGGCTACGATCGGGACTACATCATCACGCTCTCAGACTGGACTGACGAGAACCCGCACCGGATCATCCGGAACCTCAAGCGCGACCCGGGCTACTACAACTATAACAAGCGTACCGCCGCGAGCCTCGCGAACGAGCTCGCGCGCGCGCCGAACGGGCAGGCCCGCGAGGCGATCATCCGCGACCGGATGATGTGGGGCGACATGCGGATGGACCCGACCGACATCGAGGATGTCACGGGCTACACCTTCCTCGTGAACGGCCGGACACCCGAGCAGAACTTCACCGCCCTTTACCGTCCTGGCGAGACGGTTCGCCTGCGCTTCATCAACGCCGGCGCGATGAGCCACTTCGACATCCGCATCCCCGGTCTGGAGATGACCGTGGTCCAGGCACACGGCAACAACGTGCAGCCGGTGGCTATCGACGAGTTCCGGATCGCGCCCGCCGAGACCTTCGACGTGCTCGTCCGTCCGACAAACGGGCGCCAGTTCCAAATCCTGGCGGAGTCCATGGGCCGCCAGGGCTTTGCCAGCGCGAGCCTGGCGACCCGGGACGGCATGCCGATGCTGCCCCTCCCCCCGCATCGCGAGCGGCCGCTGCTGACCATGGCCGACATGGGCGGGAACTACGGGCCCAAGGGCCTGGATCGCGGAACACCGCGCCCCGAGGTCGACCGGCCTGGCCACATTGCCCCGATGGAGGACATGGGTGGCATGGACCATTCCGGCATGGGCCATGGCAGCGGTCAGGGCGGCATGCAGGGCATGGACCACTCGACCATGCCCGGGATGAACCACGGGCGCATGCCGGGCATGAACCACGGCGCGCCCGCCCGCGGCGCTGGAGCCCGCCCGTCCACGACAGGCACCCCGGCCATGGACCACTCCAACATGCCGGGAATGGATCACTCCAACATGCCCGGCATGGGCCGCTCGTCCTCCCTGGCGAGTGACCCGGGCTTCCGCCTCGCGGCCGCGACCCTTCCAATCGCCTCCGTGCCGGGCGCGGGGCTCTTCCGACTGGCCCAGGCAAGCCAGGGCTCCATGCAGGGCATGGATCACTCGAACATGCCGGGGATGGACCACTCCAGCATGCCCGGCATGGGGCAGCAGGGGGGCCAGCCGCCCCGGCAGCAGCGTCAGCCGGCGCGCCCGACCCAGCAGTCCACCCCCCGGCGTGACCAGCGGGGTGCCGCTCCGTCCGCGGCGGACCACTCGGCAATGGGCCATGGCGCACCCGGCACCGGGCAGGTCGGCCAGGTGGACACCTCCGCCGCGAGCGCCCATGCGGGCCACGGCGGGATGGCGCCGCCTGACCCGTTCGCGGTCAACACCGGGGCCCCTCCGGGCACCCGCGTCCTGACCTACCGCATGCTCAGGGCGCTCTCGAACCCTTATCCCGTGCGGGAGCCCAACCGCGTCATCGAGATCCGCCTCACGGGCAACATGGAGCGGTACTTCTGGGCCATTAACGGCAACCGCTTCAGCGAGGCCCAGCCGATCGTGCTGAACCTCGGCGAGCGGGTCCGGATGCGCTTCATCAACGAGACGATGATGAGCCACCCGATGCACCTGCACGGGGTCTGGATGCAGCCGCAGGTCGGCAACGGGGCCCAGAACCCCCTGCTCCACACGGTCAGCGTCCGCCCGGGCAGCACGCTGGACGTGGATGTCGAGGCCGATGCCGAGGGCGGCTGGGCCTTCCACTGCCACATGCTCTTCCACATGGAGACGGGGATGATGCGGAAGGTCGAGATCCGTCGGCAGCCGCGCGTCGCGTCCCACGGCTGATGACGAGGATCCAAGACCCGATGCGCCGGACGACCCACGCGGCCGCCCTCACCGCCGCCCTGCTCGCCTCCATGGTGGGGGGCGCTTCAGCCCAGCAGGCCGCCTCCCAGAACACGGTCCATGATCCCGGGGCTCACGGCCCGGCCTCGCACGAGGTCTACTTCGGCGCCGTCCTCTTCGAGAAGCTGGAGTGGGGTGTCGGCCTGAATGGCGTCCCCAACATCGCCCGGTGGGATGGCCAGGCTTGGTACGGCACAGACTATGACAAGGTCTGGATCAAGACGCAGGGCGAGGTGGAGCGCGGTCGCAGGGCCGAGAACGCCGAGGTCCAGCTGCTCTACTCGCGCCTCATCGGCTACTTCTGGGACTTCCAGGCCGGTGTCCGCTATGACCCCCGCCCACGGCCGGACCGCACCTACGGCGTCATTGGCATCCAGGGCCTCGCCCCCGGCCTGTTCGAGGTCGATCTCCAGGGCTTCGTCAGCGAGAGGGGAGACCTCTCGGCCCGGCTCGAGCTCTCCTACGACATCTACGTCACCCAGAGGCTCGTCCTTCAGCCGAACCTGGAGGTGAACGTCGCCGCCCAGCGGGTGCCTGAGCTTGGCGTCAACAGCGGGTTCAACGACATCGAGGCGGGCTTCCGCCTGCGCTACGAGTTCACCCGCGAGGTCGCCCCCTATATCGGGGTGAACTACACCCGGCGCTTTGGCGAGGCGGCCAAGTACGCCCGTGAGGAGGGCGGCAAGGCCGAAGGCGTCGAGTTCGTGTCGGGCATCCGCCTCTACTTCTGAAGCAGGCATTCGGATGGCATCCTGCCGCACGGACCACAACCAATGCGGAGGGGGCCGTTGACTGAGCGCTCCGGCAACGGCGCCTCACGAGGGGTGCCTACCCCCGACCTTCCCCCGATGTCGGGCGAGGGGCGGCACGTCCTCGTGGTCGAGGATGACGGGGAACTCCGCAAGCTCCTGCTCACCCTTCTCCGCCGGAGCGGGTTCCGTGCCAGCGGTGCCCGGGACGGGATCGAGATGCGGCGTCTCCTGACCTCGGCCCAGGTCGACCTTGTGCTGCTCGACATCATGCTGCCGGGCAAGTCGGGCTTCGAACTCTGCCGGGACCTCCGCGCTGAAGGACGGATCCCGGTCATCCTCCTGACCGCCCTGGCCGAGGCATCGGACCGCGTGGTGGGCCTGGAACTCGGCGCGGACGACTTCGTCGTGAAGCCCGCCGACCCGAGGGAACTGGTCGCCCGCATCCGCGCCGTCCTCCGCAGGGCCGAGGGGTCCGAGGGAGGGGGCGAAGGCAAAGGCCGCGAGGTGGCACGCTTCGCCGGATGGTCCCTGGACACCCGGAAGCGCGAGCTGGTGCGGTCCGACGGCGTGGCGATCGAGCTGACCAGCGGCGAGTACGACCTCCTCCTGGCCTTCATCGAACGGCCCCAGCGCATTCTGACGCGGGACCAGCTTCTCGACATCGCCCGGAACCGCCCCTACGGCGGGCTGGACCGCTCGATGGATGTCCAGATCAGCCGCCTCCGGGCCAAGCTTGGATCCCGGCCCCACGAGGATGGGGAACCCGGCCTGATCAAGACGGTCCGCGGTGTCGGCTACCTGCTGTCCAGCCCCGTGGATTGGTCCGGGTGAGGCGGCTCCTTCCCCAGTCGCTCGCGGCGCGGACCTTGGCCGCCCTGACCATCGGCTTCGCGATCCTGTTCGCCGCCATGGTCGGCATCCACGACGTGCTGCTCCGGCGGGCCGTCGAGCGAGGGACCGAGGAGCTGCTGGCCCAACGGCTGGCGACGATCGTCGATGCCGTGGAGGCGACTCCCGAGGCCGACCGCAACCGCGTGGCCCATGCCCTGTCACGGGCGGACCTGGAGGTCCACTGGCGCAGTAGCGCGGCTCCAACCCCGGATCACCCTTCCCGGGAGGGGTGGCCGACCGTCGCGGCCCGGACGGCCGCCCTGACCCGCGTCGCGACCGAGGTGCGCGTGCGCCCGGGGCGCGTGGACGCGGGAGCGGACCAGCTCGTCGGGATCGGAGCCGTGGCACGCCTGCCAGATGGCTCTTGGATCGAGGTGGAACTGGCCTCGTTCAACGTTCTCTCGACTGATCAGGGCGTACTGCACTCCTACGCGGCCGCCGTGGGCCTGGCCCTTCTCCTCGCGGTCGGCTTCGCGGTCCGCTCCGTCTCGGCGCCGGTCTCGGCCCTGGCGAATGCCGTGTCCCGCCTCGCTCCCGAGGGCGAGCCGGCCACCATCTCGGCCTCCGGTCCGCGAGAGGTCCGGCAGCTCGCCGAAGCCCTCAACGACATGTCCACACGGACCCGGGACGCCTTCCGCCAGCGAACCTTGGCGCTGGGCGCTCTGTCACACGACCTGATGTCACCGATTGCCCGGCTTCGCCTCCGAGCCGATGAACTGCCGAATGATATCCGTGAGCCCATCCGGCACGATCTCGCCGAGATGGAGACCATGGTCTCCGACGTCCTCGCCTATCTCCGGGGAGGGCATGGCGGTGAGCCTGTCCAGCCGCTGTCGATCGCGGCGCTCGTCCGCACGGTGGCCGACGAGTTCACCGACGCGGGCACGCCCGTGGACGAGGGGCGCATCGACGAGGATGCCGTCGCTCCGGGGCGCAGGATTGCCATCAAGCGGGCAGTGACCAACCTTGTCGCCAATGCCGTCCGGCATGGGCGGGATCCATGGGTCGAGGTCGAGCAGCGCCCTGACGAGGTGCGTGTGAAGGTCGGCGACCACGGCCCCGGCATCCCCGCCGAGGATTTGCCTCGGGTGACGGAACCCTTCTTCCGCGGGGACCGCGCCCGCACAGCAGGCGGTGGGAGCGGGCTTGGCCTCTCCACGGCCCTGGCCATCGCCGAAGGGCATGGGGGCAACCTGTCTATCGAGAGCGCGCCGGGCAAGGGGACCATCGTCTCCCTGCGTCTCCCGCGCCAACCGCAGGCCATCTAACGCGGGTCATCGCGACACAAAACGATGTAATCCGCTCCGCGCCGGACCGAACCGCGTCACGTTAGGGACACGCGGCTCGGAGGCGTGACCGCGGCCGTGTAGCGGCGCACCCTGCGGGCCAGATCACCCCTCCGAGCCTGTTCAGGTCCTCATCGGACCAGCGAGGAAGGACGAGTCCAATGCTGACAAGAGGTCGTACCATTCAGGCGGCCGCGGCGGCCGTGCTCACGCTGCCCCTTCTGTGGTCCGGGATTGCGACCGCACAGGGGACCGCGGGCCAGCATACCGGACAGCACGGGGCCCAGCAGGGCGCCACAGCGGGGTACCACGCGGCCATGGAAAGGATGAACCGCGACATGGCCGCCCGGCCCATGACCGGCAATGCGGACCATGACTTCGCGAGCATGATGGCGCGGCATCACCAGGGGGCCATCGACATGGCACGGGTGGAACTCGAGCACGGCCGCGACCCGGAGATGCGGCGGACGGCCGAGGAGATGATCCGCAAGCAGGAGCAGGAGATCGCCGAGCTACGGACCTGGATGTCGCGCCACCCGGCCCGCTAGGCGCCACAAGGTCCCGCGTCCCCGGTCCGGCGCTCCCGACGGACCGGGGCTCGTGCTCCCATGCGGATCAGCAAGGGCGCGTCATGGAAGCACCCTCAAGGAATTCGAAATGAGCTACCTTCGCTTCGGTGCGATGATCCTGACCTCGACGGTCGTCATGTTCGGGCTCATGTACCTGAACACCTACGCCTTCGAGCATGTCTTCTATAGCCAGACCCGAACCTGGATGGCCCTCCTGATGGGGGCGACCATGGCCTTCATCATGATGCTGTTCATGCTGAAGATGTACCCCAACAAGCGCGCGAACACGGCCATCATCGCCGGGAGTGTCGTGGTCTTCGCGGCATCACTCTTCCTGGTACGCAGCCAGGCGACGGTCGCCGACGTGGATTACATGAAGGCCATGATCCCCCACCACTCGATCGCGATCATGACGAGCGAGCGTGCCCACATCCGCGATCCACGGGTGCGCCGTCTGGCGGACCAGATCATCGAGGCACAGGTTCGGGAGATCGGCGAGATGAAGCAGCTCATCGCCGACCTCGAGCGCAATCCGCCCGCCCCCGGCGCACCGGACCTGGAACCACGGGTAGCGAGCGCGGCAGGTCGGTAATCCCGGGAGGCACGTCCCGTTCCCTGGGCGCGTGCCTTCTCTCGACCCTTGACCTTGCCATGATGGGAAACCCCATCTTCCTGCTACCTCTTCAGGAAGGAATGACCATGCGTCTCACCGTCGAGAACATGCATTGCGAGGGCTGCGCCAAGGGCGTGACCGCCACGGTGAAGGAGGCCGACCCCTCCGCGCAGGTCGATGTTCGGATCGAGAGCAAGGAGGTCTCCGTGACCGGTGGCCGCCTCGAGAGCGATGCACTTCGGAGCGCCCTGCAGGCCGCGGGCTGGAAGGCGGCGGTGCCCACGGCCTGACAGAAGGACGACGCTGGGTCAGGTCGAAACAAATTGGTGCGCGATTGCCGCTGTCGCGCCCCGGCGTCCCGCCTATTCATCCTGCAAGGCTCCCCACCGCGATCCCGGGTGTGGGAGCAGCCTTCAGGAGCGATCATGCTTTCTCGTCTCGCCCTCGTCCGGCACGGCTTCCTCGCTGCCGCCCTTGTTCTGCTGGCTCCCGCGGCCGCGTCCGCGCACGCGATGCTGCACTCCTCCGATCCGGCTGACGGCTCGACCCTGAACGCATCGCCGCGCGCGCTGCACCTGATGTTCTCCGAGGAGTGCCGGGTCACGTCACTGCGCCTTCTGGACGAGGCCGGGAAGGAGCGGCAGATCCGTCGTGAGGGCGGCCGCGAGGCGGCAAGCCACGCGACCGCGACCGTCCCCGCAGCCCTGCCTCCGGGCGCCTATCGGATCGAGTGGCGGGCCATGGGCGGGGATGGGCATGTGATGAGCGGGGCGGTGCGCTTCGCCGTGGCCGCCTCGCGGTGATCCTGGAGTTGCTCGGACCGGAGCCGGACCTGCTCCGGGGGCTCTCGGTGGCATGGCGCATCGCCTTCTACGTCATGTCCCTCGGGGCGGCCGGTCTGAGCATCTTCACCGTCGGCTTCGGACATCTTCAGACCCCCGAGAATGCCACCTCCTGCCGCCGCCTGACCGTAATCCTGGTCGGCCTCGGCGTGGTGGCCGGCTTTCTCTGGCTGGCGACACAGGTCGTCCTGGCTTCGGACGGAGACCTCCTCGACACCGAGATCTGGGGGATCATGCTTGCTTCCCGCCCTGGGCTCTCCGTCATCATAGCCTGGGTGGGCCTGCTCGCCCTGACCCTGGCCACCCGGATGGGGCGCTCAGGATCCGTGGTCGCCGTCGTGGGGATCCTGGCGACCACGGCCAGTTTCACGGCCGTCGGCCACACGACACAGCATCAGCCACGCACGCTTCTCGCGGCGGCCCTGGTGATGCACCTCGTCGGGGTATCCTTCTGGGCCGGCAGCCTCTGGCCCCTCGCCCTCGCCTCCAGGCAGGGCGGCCAGGATGCGGCCCGCCTGGTCGAGGCCTGGGCCCAGGCCGCAACCTGGTTCGTGGGAGGCCTGGTCCTTGCCGGAGCGCTGCTGGCGTGGCTTCTGGTGGGAAGCCTCGAGACCCTGGTGACCACGACCTACGGCTGGGCTCTGATGACCAAGCTGGCGTTGGTGGGCGTCCTGCTCGCCTTCGCGGCGTGGCATCGCCTCCGGCTCACGCCTGCCCTCGCCGCGGATGCTCCTGGGGCGGGCAGGCGCCTTGCCGTGTCTATTGGGTGGGAGATCGTCGTCATGGTCCTGGTATTCTGGGCCGTGGCCGAAATGACTTCGACCAGCCCACAGGGCGAGGGCTAACCACCTTTCCGTCCTGCAGGCCTGGAGAGCGACACATTCCGTCAATCTCTAGGCACGGCATGCAGGGGCGACTGAACTTCGGCGAGGTCCGACAAGCAGCGCCCAATCAGGCACCCTAAAGGCATGCAATCAGGCAGCTGACCCCGCTAGGACGGAACCGCCTCCGTCACACAAGCTCGCAGGATATGCGACCACAGGAGATGCAGCTTGCTCAGGTCATAGCTGCCGTTGTTCAGCTCTTCGAAGAAGCGCTTCGTGTACTCTTCCTTCGCTAGTAGTTCCCCTTGGTAAGTCCCAACCTCGTGGTTGAAGCTAGTCCAACGGACAGCCCGCTCCTCCTTTGGTCCAAACGCCAGATCGAGGAAGCACTCGATCGACACGGCGCGGCCGTTCACATCGTCCTCTATTCGGCCTGAGGGGCCTATGGTCTGAAATGCACGGAACGACTCAAGGTCGGGCAGCCGGACAAGGCGAATGTTCGGTGGCATACGTAAACGTTGGAGCTTCTGCATCGCTGCTTGGCCAGCGGTGTCATTGTCCAGCACAACGACAATTTTGTTCTGCACCCGGATAGCCACCAATCCCTTGCAGAAGTTCACGAGATTGCCGGTCCCAGTGAACGGGTAATTGTCCCGCATGTCGATGAAGTCAAAGAAATCATCGACAGCAGGCGCAACTAGCGGCAACGCGGCTCTCAGGATGACCGAATCTGAAGACCCTTCAGTGACAATCAGGAAGCGGCTTGCATCGGCGAGGGGCTCGAAGATGTCGCCTTCAACCCAGCCACCTGCCACGACATCGTCGATACTCCAGACGAGATCACGATCAAGGTTTGCGGGATTTTCAGCCAAAAGTCGTAGGATCACGTAGCCATTGAGATTTTCTAAGAAGATGCCACCGTCGCGGGTGAGAGAGGCCGGCAAGACATCGTCAAAGACCGGATCCCGGAGGACAGCTTGAGCGAACTCTCCTGGATCGAAATTGCCTTCGTACTCCGAAATCCTGATCCGATCGACATCAACGATCTGGAGCGCCCGGCGAAAAGTATCGAAATCGATTGGCAACTCAGAATCAGAAGCTGGGATGCGCCGGACCTCTTCCTCGTAAGCTCGGCGGCACCCCTCCAGGCTGAATCCAAGTAACTCGAGGCGTGGGACCACGTGCCGCAGCTTTCGCACGTAAGCGGGTTTACGCTCGACAATGTCATCTTCGTAAAAGTAATCCGCTTCTGCGAGATCACCTGAGCGGAATAACGCAGAATGATTGATAAAGAAGCTGTTCTTGCCCCAATCGACCTCGAGCCGACCAAGGCGCAGTGTAATCATCGAGCCCATCGTTCAAGCTTCTAACCCATCACGACTAACTCGTCCTAGGCGAGTGGTTCAGTGCAGTCCTGAGACTGAGGCAGGCTACGATCGTTGCCAAGCAGTTGCCAGCAGCCCTGTCGCGGGTCGCTGCGAAAACGATTTGCGAATGCGGAAGACCAAAATCATCTGGCCTAGCTGCTGATGTGGCATTGTTTCTTCATTTTTCAATATCATAAAACTAACGGTAGCTGATAGCTGTTGCGCGCCCTTCTGCGAGTGTCCCTTCCACCGGGGAACATGCTAGGTTCCTCCTATGCCGAAGCGCTCCGCCCCCCCTTCCCAAGGCTTCACGCTCGGCCGTGCTGCCTTCGATCGCATCTCAGCCGTCGAGGGACTTCAGCGCGATGCCGCGTCCGAGGCGATGTTCGCTGAGTTCGATCGCCAGCGCCTTGGCTCTGCCGAGCGCCGCGATGCGATCCACGCGCGTCACGGCGTAACCGTGCTTGATCCTGCCAAGCGCCATCCCACCCGCGGTTAGCTAACTCCGGACCGGTGTGTACGCCGCCGTCGAGGATCCTTACTGCTGGCCGGGCACCACGGTCCTGCGCAACCGCGCACGCCTGCAGGACCAAGCCCTCCTCGATGCCTTCGAACTCGATATGACCACGCAGCGAGCGTCGGAGATCCTGCCCCGCGGCAGCCTTGGTACGCGACACTACCTGGCCATCCATCGCCACCTCTTCGGTGACGTCTACACCTGGGCCGGTAAGCGCCGAACCGTGCGGATTTCCAAGGAAGGTAGCTCTTTCGCTTACCCGGAATACATCGACCGCGAGATGGAGCGTCTCTTTGGCTGGCTGCGTGAAAGGCGGCACCTGCGCGGTTTACCAGCCGTCGACTTCGTGCGTGATGCCGCTCATTTTCTCGCCGAGCTCAACGCCATCCACCCCTTCCGCGAAGGAAACGGACGCACCAGCCTGACCTTCCTCGCCCTCATCGCGGCTCAAGCGGGACATCCCCTGCACCTCGAGCGGCTCAAGCCAGAGGCGATACTGCAGGCGACCATCGAGAGCTTCCACGGAAGCAACGAAGCACTGATCGCGGTTTTGACCGACTTGGTTGCCTAGCTATGGGGAATGCTGGTCGGTAGCTACGCTTCAAATACTAATACCATGCCGAAGCAGCACAGTGATTTGATAATATCATCATATATACGATCACGCCCCTACTCCCGCATGGTGGATTTTTTCGCATCGACACATGATGTCGAAGGTAGTCAGGAAACCGTCCTCCCCCAGCCTCCCTTGCGAGCAGGGAGGCTGGGGGAGCGACGGTTTCTTCTGTCGTAGACTCCAACCGGCTCAGGCGGGTTCAGCCCCGCGCTGAGGGTGAGGGTGAGGGTGAGGGTGACACCGGCGGGACATCGGGGCAGCCCCAGCGTCAAGGGGCCAGCACGATGTAACACCCTGCCTAACTCCGCCCGACAAAGCGGCAGAATAGTACCTTCAGCAATCATGCGACGACAGTCAGGGCACCACCGCCTATTCGTTTAACTCAGCCAAATCTTCCAGGGGGCGAGCGCCAAGCATTCTGCAAAGTGATGCAAAGGCCAAGAAAGGATAATTATCCTCATTAGACGAGGAAGATTTGAAGCAACGATCGTCCACGCTTCTCCTGTGAGCCGCGTACTTTCGCGAACGACAGCCCCCCAAACCTATGATTTTGCTGTCCCGTCAAGCGGACCTTCTACTCCTGCCGTTCCGGCGTGACGGCTTTCAAACCGCGCTTGGGCTACGCAAAATCCTAGGTTGTGCACCGAAAAAATTTGGCCGCCGGGTTCCACCAGATCGTAGATCATACAGAACAACGACTTAAGCAATCTGGCGCTGCCGAATGCACAACCTTTGTCGAGGAGTTTTTTATAGAACTCACCATTGATGACAAGGAGGTCATTGCCCGGGCTCGCAAGTCACTGTCTTACAAACGCAACCCTCGGCACCGAAATACAGTCGTGAAGATGGCGCTTATCCTCAACGATGTGCACACTGACGCCTGGGTTTGTTACAACAATAAGCTGTTCGCTTTTCACGACATGGAGGCGAGCGGGCTTATAAGCGTCATCGACGCAGGTTCCATCGAAAGACTCGACGTTTCCGACCTCGCAGAATCTTCAGAAATCGACAACGTTAACGTGCTCAAGCAACTGCTCAGCGCTGAGACCCGCGAACTGCTCAAGGCGCGGCATGTCCGCATGCAGCCCAAAGACCGCTTTTTCTACTTTGCCGCTACGGAAGAGGGGCAGACGGAGCGCAAGGAGTCATGGGTCGGGAAGCGCAATGCAATCCGACGCGTCTACGAAGTCAAGCGCTCGAAAAAAGACCCGACGAAGGTGGCCCATCACCAGCACCTTTCGTTCGAGCTGAATTTTACGAAACTCGGCGACGACTGGTACGCCCAGATCGTCCCAAGCTGGTTCTACTCCTATAATGGTCACCAGCAGTCGAACTGGCACGACGATCTCCTCTCCCAGCAAAAGCGGCTCGAGCACAATTCCAGCGTTCGTAACCAGGTCCGCTTCATCGCCTACTTCCTGGCCAGTGCCGGCGATGAGGAAGGGCTGAGCTTCCAATCCCTTTTAAGATTCGACGTCGGGGAGGAAGCTGACGACGTTGCCGACGATCAGGATGAAGCAGTCATCGGACCCGATGACGACATGCGGGAGGTTGCGGCATGAAGCTTACCACGCTTACAGAGCCGCTACTCGAGTTCGGCACTGGCACTCACATTTGCCCCCGCACCGGCATCGAGAACATGGGTGTCTACGACAAGCGGGATGAGCTGCGCCGGACCGAGTTGCGCATTGGCGTTGTCGGTCGTGGTGAGGGCATCGACCTTCTCGACGAATGGCTCGTCCAGTGCCGTGGCGGGATCGAGCGCAAGAAGGAGTCGCAGCTTCTCAATCTCTTCCGAGGCTTTGGCGGCATCAATCAGAGCCATGGCTTCCTCACCCGGCTTATCAACTCCCCACAGTATACCCGCACCTTGCAAAAGTCCGAGATCACGGCTGTGGTGAAGCTCGCGTCTCGCGCCGAACGTGTCACGCGCGCCGTCGAACTCTACTACGAGCAAATTCGATTTCTCGCCGAGAACCGGTCCGTCGATGTGATTGTCTGCGTAATGCCCAACGAGATGTTCGACTCTGTCACATCGTCGAAGGGCAGCGAGGACACTGAGAGCGACGTCGAGCACAATTTCCGCCGCATCCTGAAGGCGAAGTGCATGCATCTTGGCACGCCGCTGCAGCTAGTACGCGAGAAGACCATCCTCATCACCAAACATGCTGGCGAGCAGCAGGATCCCGCCACTAAAGCTTGGAACTTTTGCACGGCACTCTATTACAAGGGTAACCGTACCATCCCGTGGCGCCTTGTCGAAGACACTGCGAAGCTGCGCTCTTGCTACATCGGCATCGGTTTTTACAAAAGCCGTGACGGCGAGACGGTGTCGTCAAGCCTAGCCCAGGTCTTCGACGAGTTCGGGCACGGCATCATCCTACGCGGAACTCCCGTGTCGATCGACAAGAAGAATCGGCACCCTTATCTGAGTGAGAATCAGGCCTACGAACTCCTTCGCGACGCCTTAGAAGAGTACGATCGCGCACTCCAGCACATGCCCGCCCGCATCGTGATTCACAAGTCGAGCCACTTTCGTGACAGTGAACGGGCCGGCTTCGTGCGAGCCCTCGAGGAGAAAGGCATCCGTACGAAAGACTTCGTCGCGATCACCGACACCGACATCCGGCTATTTGGCGACGGTGACTACCCCCCGAAGCGCGGCACTATGCTCGCTATTTCGGAGACCGAAGGCGTGCTTTACACGCGAGGCACCGTCGATTTCTACAAGACGTATCCAGGCGCCTACGTACCGAGGCCACTGAAGGTCAGCGTCTACGAGCAGGACTCTTCGCTTGAGATCCTTTGCCAAGAGATCCTTGGCCTAACTAAGATGAACTGGAATAATACCCAGATGGACGGTCGCCTTCCAATTACACTGGAATGTGCGCGTAAGATCGGCGACATCATGAAGTATGTCAGCTCTACGGAGAAACCGCAGGTTAGCTACAGCTTTTATATGTAATTTTTAATTCAATTGCCTTTGAGCCCTGGCGACGTGTAACATCGAGTGCCAAACTATATTTCCCTATAGAGACAATTGTGGCAGCAGCTTGACAAGCTTATTATTAGTCGCGGTGCCGATCAAATTGATAGATGCAGCGGTTGAGCGCAATGCATCCGGTGCTAGTGGCATTGGTGCAATGTCCTCTTCTATTTTTATACCAGACGCTGCGCCAACGATTAACAATGTCGCAAATGGGTCGTTCTGAGCTGTAGGCGTCCCTACACGCGCGCTACGCGCTGACGTCCAGGCGTCGCAGCGTCAGCCTGCGGCGCGGCAGCCGTCTTCGCGGCCCGGCCTGCGGCTGCCACGCCCTGCCAGTAGTGCGTCGCGGCCGGGGCTTGTACCTGCACCGGCTGAGGTCCGGCGCTGGCCGGTGTGGATGCTTCCGCTCGGCGCGGCGCCGGGTCACGGGACTGGTTAGAACCTTTCATGTCGGACATACCGCTTCTCCTACTCCGCCGCCTCTTTATGGAAGCGGCTGGCCCCGATCGTCGCCCGCAGCTCGGGGCGGCGGAAGTAGATTGCACGCCCGCAGCGCAGGGGCTTGCAGCCGCGAGCGAACACGAACGCCTCGTCGCCGCGCACATCCTGCATCAGCTCATCCGGCCGGATCAGGGCGCGGGCCATCTCGTGCCGGTTCATGCTGGTGCCCTTGGAGCGCGAACCGGCTTCCAAGGGCTTGCCCTGGCTGCCGCTGTTGTGGCCCTCGCTCTCGGCCAGGACCGAGTGCCCACCGGCCGCGTCGGAGACCGACTTCGCGGTGTCGGTGTTCTGCACGGCCGCATACATTCGCCAGCTCACGCTATCGAACCAGGCGTTGCGACCCTGCCGGCCCCACTGTTCCACGAGCTGATCCTCGGCCTGGTAGAGCAGTTGCAGGGTGATCCCGTACTTCCGGCCGGCGTCACGGGCGACTTCCAAGATCTTCATCGGCCCCAGGCGGCGGACCTCATCGAGCATGAACAGCACCCGACCCTGCACGTTCCCATCCGCCTCATAGAGCGCGTTCAGCAGGGCGCCGACGAGCACGCGCCCAACCGCGGGGGTGTCGCGCAGCACCTTGAGCGGGATCTGTAGGAACACCGTTAGCTTGCCGTCCGTCAGCTCAGCGGTGCGGCAGGAGGGCTCCGCGCCCTCGGCGCCGCCCGAGACGAGATCGGCGTAGGCGGTGACGGAGAGCCAGGCAGTGTCGCCCGTGGCGTTGCCATAGATGCCCGAGAAGGTCTCGGGAACAATCTTCTTGATGGTGCCGGCGATGTCGCGGGCCATGGAGCTGCGCGAACCCGCGTGGATGCCCTCCAGCACCTCGCGCATCTGATCTTCCGGGGTGACGATGCCGGCGCGCAGAGTACGGAGGGTCTTGGCCGCTGCGGGCATGGTGTCGTCCCACAGCATGTGCGCGAGGAGGCAGGCGACGAGCTGCTTGCCCCAGTTGCGAAAGAACTTGTCAGTATCGGAGCTGCTGCCCTCCGTTTCCCCGAAGATCCAGCCCACCACGGCATGGACGTTGGTCTCCGCCAGGGGGTGGGTCACATCGATCCAATCAAGGACGTTGATCCCGCCCGGCGTGCCCGGTTCCAGAGAGACAATCTTGTGCCCCATGTCCTCGCGGGCCGCGGCGAGCATCGGCCCCAGCTCGCGCGAGGGATCGAGCACGACGGCTGCACCGGTCCAGTGGACCAGGGTGGAGGCGGCCGAGACGGTTTTGAAGCCGCCGGAGCCGGCGAAGACCAGACTATGGGTCGGGCCGATCTTGCAGGGGTCCACCAGTAGCGAGGCCCTGCCCCCCTGACCCCAGGTCTCGCGCCGCTCCGGGTCGAAGGCGAGCTTCGCCGTTTTGTCCTGATCCACCCGGTAAGCCTCGCCTACGACCACGCCGCCGAAGTCGGGGTGCGGGCCGGGAAAGCGGTCGCGGGCCTCCTTCATGCTCATCCACTCGGCGTGGCCGTGGTTGTCGGTGCTGCCGCGCACGACTTCGCCGGGGCGGGTGACGCGCCCGCCGCGGAGCTGCAGCAGGCGGTAGATCACCAGGCCGAGGAAGGCGGAGGGCCCCCCGGCCCCGATCATCAGCCAACGGCCGACGATGGGGTTGGGCGGGGCATAGAGGGCGTAGCTCCACCACTGGCCGATCCAGGCGGTGCCCTGGAAAGGAAAGTAGCGGACGAGGCCGGTGCCCCACAGGAACACGGCCGAGGCCGCGGCGGTCCAGAGCAGGGCGAGGATGGTCAGCAGCAGGCCCCAGGCCACCAGGTGGCCGGGGGAGGGTAAGCGGCGACGGTCGCTCATCGTCCTGGCCTCAGGCGTCCTGATGCTGGACGGCTAGACGCAAGACGTATAGCGTCCATCGTATCTTTCTTCCAGCTCGGCGCGGGCATCTCCAGGGCGGTCCAGCGTTAGGCGGTCCGCAGTAGGTCGGCGGCGGCCTCGCCGCGGCGGGCGGCGTCGTCGGCGAACCAGACCTCGCGGATGGAGTAGGTGCCGGCGTCGTTGTGCAGGGGCACGATGGCATCCACGGCGCTGCCGATCATCGCGGCCAGGGTGTCGTCGCCGTAGGTGGCGCCCTGCGGCGTGCCCTTCACCAAGTTGAACAGCCGGCGCATGGCCTGCGGCGCGTCGGCACCGTGGATCGTGGTGAGGCTGCCGGGGTGCCCGGTCATCACCTCGTTGAGGTAGACCCAGGCGGCGTCGTCGCGCAGCTCCTGCAGCAGCACCCGGTCGGGGCGCATCCGCAGAGTGGCCTGCAGCAGGGCATCGGCGGTGACGCCGCCCACCGTCAGCCCGCCTTTGGAATAGAGCAGGCGGACGGAATTGCCGTGCGGCACCACCAGCTCAAGCGCGTCCTCAATAGTCAGGATGCGCTCGGTGCGCGGGATTTCGGAGGTGAGGGTCTTGCTCAGGGTGGTCTTGCCGCCGCCCGTGGCGCCGCAGAACAGGACGTTACGCCGGGCGCGCACCAAGCCGCGGAAGAACGCCCCGGCGTCGCCCGCGTCGAACAGCTCCAAGAGGCCGGCGCTGTCGGCCTGGCGCTGCTCGCGGCGGCGGTCCCAGCGGTTCCAGCGAGAGGTGTCGTAGCGCCTGGCCAAATCGGAGAGGGCGGCCACGGTATCGCTCGGCCGGCGGAAGGTGAGGGAGACGGTGCCCGGGGGCACGGCCGGGGGCAACACGACCTGCAGGCGGTGACCGGTAGGCAGGTCGGTGGAGCACAGCGGGTGCTCGGCGCCGACGTTCTGGTTCCGCAGGGCGCCCGCCAGGATCGCCACACCCTCCAGCATGTCGAAGTCCAGCTCGGGGGCGGCGTGCCGCTCGAAACGTCCGCCCTGGCGTAGCCAGAATTCGCCAGGGCGATTCACACACAACTCCTCGGTGCGCGGGTCGGCCAGGGCGCCGGCCACGGGGGCGAGGGCGAAGTCCAGCTGCGCCGCGGCGTGCATCATCGGCCGGCCTCTCGCGCGAAGGCGAACCAGAGCTGCGCCGGATCGTGGATGGTGGGCGCATCCTCCGGGACCGCACTGGGCAGGCGTTTCGCCTGCCCTGCCGTATTCCCGCTCCCGACCGGCGCCGCGGCGGCCAGGCCGAGGGCGAGCTGCACCCCTGCGTCCCTCACCGACTGACGAGCCGGTATACGTCGGAGAAGTCAAGGCTTCTCGCGACGAACACGGTCATGGGCTCCCCCTGGTTCCGGCGGAGGGTGGAAGGGATGTTGATGTCAGCTTCCAACGCCTGGCTGGTGGCGCGCTGTCCGCCCGACTGGAACTGGTTGAAGGTGACGCCGCTGCCGTTGTTCAGGGCGTTGCTGGCAACGGTGGCCGCGGCCTGCAGACCGGTGTCGAGGAAGGCGAGCAGCATGGCGCCGCGGAACCGCTCGAAGAAGTGGCTGTCGATCTCGCCGTCCAACCCGGCTTGCCCCATTACGTCGGCGCCGGGGCTGTTCAGCTCCATCTGCACACCCCCGGGCGTCAGGGCCTGGGTCATCACCACGAAGAGGCGGCGGGAGCCGCGGGCCAAGCCGGAACGGACCTCGCCCACGATGCGCGTCCCGCGCTCCATCAGCACGACGGTCCCGGTGGATCCCCGCACGTCCACGGGAGTGATGCAGGAGAAGAAGCCAGCGACGGTGCTGTCGATCGGTATCTCAGGGATGCAGGCGATGCGGGTGCCCATCGGCACGGTCAGCTCGGGGTTCCGCAGCACGGTCGCGCGCGCCGCGGCCATGCGGGAGGACCGCAGGCGCGAGGACAGCGCGTCGTCGGGCTCAGCCGTGCCGCCGGGGGCTGTAGCAGGCGCCCCGGGCCGGGCGGCACGGGGGCCGCCTGGGCCGTCCGCCACTGGTTGCGCGGCCGGCGGGGCGGCGCGGTCCTCGTAGCTCATGATCGGGGTGGGGTTGAGGACTTGGCGCCCGCCACCCCCGAAGGCCACGGCGCTGCGGGCGTTCGGCATCGGCATCCCCAGGGCGACCGGGGTGGCTGGGATCGGCATGGCCGCGACCGCGGGAGGCGGCGCCGGGGGGGCGGCTGGCTCGGGCATCGGCCGGTAGGGCAGGGAGCGGCCGGCCTCGGTTATCGGCTGCTCGCGCTCGCGCTCCGGGACCGGCTTGGACGAGGGCCACATCGCGACCAAGCCGCAGGCCGCGAAGATGCCGACGCCGATCAGCACCTTCTCCCGGCCCGTTAGCAGCCGCCGGCCGCCGGCGACGGGCGAGACGGGATCGTTGGAGGCGACGGCGCCCCCTTCCACGGCGTCGCTCACCGCCTGATCTCCCGCACCACGTCGGGGCTGGTGGTGCCGGTGCCGGGATTGCGGCCGGTGGCATCGAACGCCCGGTTGAGAATGCACAGCACCAGGCCCCCATCCCGGAGACGGAAGGCGCCGTTCGTCTGATGGATGGTGATGAGGCCTGAGGTGTTGGCCGAGTAATTCACCGCCGCCTCGCGCCCGTCCGCGAGGACGGAGAAGATCGCGGGCACGCGGCGATTACCGGGGAAGCGCAGAAAGGTGGATTGCCCATCGTCCCACACCTCGGCCGGCGCCAGCTCGCGGTCGCCCTGGCCATCGTAGTTCCAGTTCATCACGCCGGGCGTCGCGGCGTTGGTGCCGGCCAGCACCAAGCGCTCGCGCGCCCGGCGGTCTTCCTGCTCCTTGCGGCGGGCCGCGGCGGCGGCGGCGCTGGCCTGACGCCGGGCCTCGGCCGCGGCCGCCGCAGCGGCGCGCTCCTCAGCCGGGTAGGTGAAGCGCACGAGGTAGTAGGTGTTCGCGGCCTCGGCGGTCAGCGGCCCCTCGCGGGTGGACAGCTCGAAGGTGTAGGCGCGCATCACTTCCCGGCCGGTTGTGGGGTCGGTGCTGCGGCCGATGATGAAGAGCGGCTGCGGGTCGAGGTCCCGCAGGGGCTTGATCATCACGAAATTGCCGCGGACGGCGGTGAACAGGTTCCGGTCGGTGGAGGCGCCACGGCCAGCTCCGGCCCGCTCTGAGGGCGCGGGGCCTCCAGCCATGGCGAGCGGGCCGGTGCCGAGGCCGGCGGGCTCGGGCGGGTCCAGGAGCGTCTGATCCGACACCGGCAGGCCGGCTACCGTCTCGCCGGGGGCGAGCTGGATGGTGAGCGTCGCGCCGGGAACGGCGTAGAGCTTGACCACCTGTTGCGGGTCGTAGGCGATCACCCGCACGCGGGGGTCGCGCCCGGCCGGGGCTGGGGCCTCGTCCGCGGCGGCTGGGGCGCCCCAGGCTAGCGGCAGGGCGATGGTCGCGGCCAGGACCAGCCGCAGGGCGAAACGGATGTGTTTCATTGGGCATCCCCCAGGGTCGGTACGCCCTCGCGCTCGGGCGGACGGTATTCGGTGACGAGCACGCCCAGCGGGTTGATCGTGGTCCCATCGGTGAGGGCGATGTTCTGGCCGGCGCGGTAGCGCAGCGTCGTGACCCAGGTGGAGACTACCGGCGGCCGACCATGGGCGCGCTCGGTGCGGCGAAAGCGGAGCTGGTAGATCTCGTCGGCCTGCGCCGTGTCGTTCGGCAGCAGGGCACCGCTCAGCTGCTCCACGGTGACGGTCGCGCGCGTGCCCCATACGGCCTGAGGACCGGGGGGAACGGTGAGGTTGAACCACTCCTGGAAGGCGCTCCGCACCTGGGGCGCCGACATGCGGCTCACTACGTCGTAGGCGTACTGCGCCTCGCCTGAGGACCAGCCCTCACGGAGGCGGACGTACTGGAACAGGGTGGCGCGCACCGCGCGCTCCTGCACCGCGGCCGGCAGGGCGTCGCCGTGGACCACGGTGGCCATGCTGCCGTCCGGCTGCGGCACGGCCACGACCGGCACCACGCGCACTAGGGGAAAGAGCTGCAACGCCGCCAGGGCCTGCATCCCGACCACGCCCAGCAGGCCGACGATGGCCACCGTCTTGCCGGTGCTGATGCGCCTGGCGCGGCGGGCCTCGCGCACCTGACGAGCCTGCGTCTCGGCGTAGAGGCGGTTCAATTCGCTCCGCGGGATCACCACGGCGGCGGCCATCTCGGCGTCAGAGGGGCTACCGGCAGGGGAGGCGCACGGCGGCACGGGCTGGCCGGGCGCAGAGATGGCATTCACCGCACGACGCTCCCGGCCGGGGCGACCACGGGCGCGGCGGCGAGGGTGGCCGGCGGTACCATGCGGGTCGGGTTAAGTTGGAATACCTCGCCGCGGCAGGCCGGGGCCGCAGTGGTGCCGGCACAGGCGGCTAGCGCCAGCAGGGACAGCAGCAGGGCGGACTTCATCGGGGCTCCAGGGGAACGGAGGGAGAGGGGGGCATGGTCACCGGATCATTCCGCAGCCTGGGTGTTGGAACTGCTGCGCATCCGGCGATAGCCGGCGGCGACACCCCGGCCGATGCCGCGGCCGAGCGCTTTGCCGCCCGCGCCCACGCCGGTCCCGGCGAGCGAGGCGGCGCCGTTGGTCATGCCGGCGGCGGACTGCGTGAGGGGGGCGAAGGAAGCCGCGAGACCGCCGCCGATGGAGTAGGCCACGACCGTCAGGCTGGCGATCAGGAACAGGCCACACCAGTACCAGGCGCCGACTTGCAGGAAGGCGCCTATCTTCTCGTCCAGGCTACCGCCGGGGTTGGCCTGTGCCGCGCGGACGTAGTTATTGAAACCGCTCATCAGCATCTGCAGCATGACGCTGACGCTCACCTGCACTAACGTCAGCGACACGAGCTTGCCCACCCAGCGGTCCACGTAGGTGCGCGTCGCATCGAACAGGTAGAGCCCGATCAGGAACGGTCCGAGGGCGATCACGAAGCCCATCAGTACACGGGCGACGATCCACATCAGGAAGATCACGACTAAGGCTATGAAGGAGATGCCCATAAGAGCTCGAATTACGAGGCGCTCACCGAACTGCGTGTAGCCCGTCGCCTCCGCGAGCATGGTGGCCGCGATGCGCTGCGTGGCACTCCACAGTGCGTCAAATTGTGTGGCCGGGGCGTATGTAGCGCCACCGGTCAGCGCAGATCCAATTGTGGAAGGGATATCTTGCAAGAATAGGTCGCGGACGTAGGTGTTGAACGTACCTGCGGAGGTCAGCAACGCAGCTACCGCCATGATCCGAAAGACACGCCCTGCGAGCACGCTCTTGTCCATACGACCGGTGAGGACGAGCCAACCGGAAATCAGGATGAACAGCGTGGCAGCGGCGCGGACCTGCGGCCGAGCCCAGGCAAGCCCACTGCTGATAACGCCGTTGACGGCAGCAATGAGGTTCGCGTCGAAAGCGGCGGAGACGTTCTGGAAGAACTCACCGGCCACGGTCACGCTCCTCGGGATAGCGGTCGAGCTGGTGGCAATCACGCAGAAAAATGGAGCTGCCTGGTCCTCGCTCCTGGCAGGCTTTCTTGAGGGCCTGGAACCCAAACGGGTTGGTGCGAGGGTTGTAGTCCGGTTCCGGCAGGCCACTACTGTCCGCAGGCGGCGCTTGGCGCCCTTGCCTTACGGGCGGCAGGGTATTGGGGAGCGGCTGACCCATGCGCGAAGCACCCGCTGCCTCCGCGTTCTGGCATTCCCAAGTCGCGGCGAGGCGTGCGTCGCGCTGACAGCGCCGCAGCGTCTCATCGAGAATCTGTGGGTGAGCCTGGAACCAGGGCACGTCGCGGTTCTCGCGCGACCGCTGGGCGAGAACGGGCGCGGTGCCCAGGGTCACCAGGGCGAGCACGAGCACCGCGCTGCGCATCAGTTGTCCCCCAGGGGCTGAAGGCTGTCCCGGTACCTCTCCGCGCTCTGCCGCTGGGCCTCCTCGGCCCGCAGGAGGTCGCCCTGTTGCTGGGTGGCCGCCATGAGCTGAAGCTGCGCAAGCTGCTGTTGCTGCGCCGAGAGTAGGGCGTGCTCTGCCTGGATGCGGTTGTTCAGGGCGGCCGACGCCTGAATATCTGGCTGGCCATCGATCTCGGTCATCAGCTCGCGGAGCCCCGCGATGCGATGTTCCGACTGCTGCATCCCCTGCAAGGCCGCAGCCTGGATGTTGCCCAGGCGCTGCGCCCGTCGTGTCATCTCGGTTGCCGAGAAGTCGGTGCCCGAGGACGAGAAAAAGCGCAGGTTGGCCACCTGATCGGCAGCCCCAGCCAGACTGCCCACGCCCGTCATGGCACCGCCGACCTGATTGGCCCCAAAGCCGTTGGCCACACCACCCAGGCGGCTGGCATAGGTCGAGACGCTGGTGGTGTGGGCCAGCACGTTATAGGTGGCCTGGAGCTGCTGATATTGCTGCTCGAGCTGGCGCACGGTGGCCACGGCCTGCGCCACCTGCTGGTAGAGCTGGGAGTTGGTGATCTGCGCCTGCGCGTTCGCGAGAGCATCCGTTACCGGGATCTGCGCCCTGGCCGTTCCCGGCACTGTCAGGGCCAGGGCGGTGATGGCCGCCCCTGCCAATAGGGTCCGCTTCATGAGTCGAGTCTCCATCAGGTTGCCGCTTCCGGCAGGCGGCGGTGGAACTCGGGCAGGAGCGCCGAGGGGTCCTCGGTGCCAAGCTCGTGCCGGATCTTCCGCAGCAGGCGGACGGTGCCGACCTTGCCGCTGAGCACCGCCAGGTGCGGCGCCATGGCCGGGGGCAGCTCCACCCGGCAGATGACGGAGCCGGCGTCCCGCTTGATCAGCATGGAGCGCGGTCCGGCTGCCATATCCTCGGTCACGGCGCGGTACTCGCCGGGGGTGCAGTGCAGGCTCTCGGAGCCGTCCCCCACGTCGCAGTAGGCGGACCGGCTGGCCGACTGATTCGGGAAGAGCACCTTGGTTGGCATGTTGCTGACCAAGGTGGCGCCAATTGGGTGGCGGAGCACCTGCTGCGGCTGCTGGGTGGCGATGACGAGGGCACCGTTGCCCTTGCGGAGGGTGAGGGCGAAGTCCTCGAAGGCCTTGGCGAACCGCTCATCGGGCAGATAGGCCCAGAACTCGTCGGCGGCGAGCACGAAGCGCCGGCCGTCGATCACTGAGCGCACCCGGTGCAGGAGGTAGGAGGCGGCCGGGCCGCGCACCGTCTCGTCCTCCATCAGCGCCGAGAAATCCACCCCCACCAGCCCGGCGTCGGGGTCGAAGGCGTCAGCCTTGCCGTCGAAAGCCCAGCCGAGGTCGCCGTCACGACCCCAGCGTTCTAGCCGCTTGCCGGCGCTGCCCGCCCCTTCGCCCACCAGCCAGGCGCAGAGCCCGGCGATGGAGCGGGCGGCGGGGGGCATCCGCATCTGGAAGGCAATGGCCTTGCTCAGCCGGCGCAGCTCGATCGCATCGGGCTGCGGGCCATCATCGGCGCGGATCAGCCCCACCACGAAGCGCAGCAGCCACACCCGGGCATCGGGGGTGTTCGGCAGCGCCCGCATCGGCGCCAGGCCGCTGTCCTCGCCGGCCCGGAGCGTCAGGTAGCGCCCGCCCATGGCGCGGACGAGGATCTCGTTGGCGTTGTCCTTGTCGAACACCACCACGGTCCCGCCCGGGCCCGTCACCCGTTCCAGGGCGGCCACCAGCAGCCCGAGGAACACGGTCTTGCCCGACCCGGAGGGACCGAAGATGGCCATGTGCGGCAGGCCGCCAACGTGCAACGACAGGTCGAATCCGGTGCTGGCCGAAGTGAGAAGTCGGAGCAGCGGCGCGCCCCACTCCGGGGACGGGCCGCCCCGCGGGTAGCCGTCCAGGGACGAGAAGCCGACGAAGTTTCGGGAGGAGATATCGCCGGGGCGGGTGCGCCAGGCGGCGTTGCCGGGGAGCTGCGCCCAATAGGCCGCCTCGGTCCCCAGATCCTCCACGGCGACGCTGGCCCCGGCGTTGGTCAGGGCGGCGCGGACCTCGCCCGTGAGGCGCTCCAGCTCGGGCAGGGTGTCGCAGTGCAGGGCGACGGAGACGTGGTGCGAGCCCATGGTGGCCTGGTTGGAGGCCACGTCGTCCATGGCATCGTGCAGGGCGTCCATCTGGCTGAGGGCCCGGTCGCCGGCATTGGCCATCTGCGCCTGCTTGCGGGCCAGGCTGCCGGTCGCGGCGGCGCGGGAGTGGAAGCGGAAGGAGTTGGTCAGCACCACCCGGCAGTCGGCCGAGAGCAGGTCGTTGAGCATCCCCGGCCGGGTGCGGTCGGGATACTCCTTGAACCCTATGAGGGTGCCGAAGGAGGGACGGCCGGGGGTGCGGACCTCGAAGCCACGCCGGCCGCAGATCACCCGATCCGTGTAGATGGAACCGCCCAGCGAGCCGCTGACCATCGGCACTGGCAGGAAGCGCGCTGTCAGGAACAGGCGCAGGGCTTCGGCAATCTCGGAGAACATCACCCCGCCGGCCTCGCGCACGCCCAGACGCACCGGCCCCATCTCGGCGTAGGCCTTGGCCAGCACGAGCATCCGGTCGTCCAGGGTGCGGATCAGCTCGTCGCTGGCCGTGGTGGCGGCGGCCTCCTTCCGGCGGCCGAGGCGCGAGCGCAGGGCGTTGAGGCCGCGCGTCACCGGGGCGCGCGGGGTGACGATCACCGAGACGAACCACTCGTTGACCCGCTCGCGCCCGGCCAGCACCTCCCGACGGTAGGCGTTCTCGAGATCGGCGGCGAAGGCGGATCGGTAGGTCCCGGCCGGCAGCAGCGCCACGCCGTCGTGCCGCACCATGGTCTCCACGACCGTCAGGGTATCGTCCGCGATGTTGCGGAGGACCGCGTTGCGGAAGCGGTGCCGGCTGTTGCGCCTGCCGTGGTCCTCCAGGGCGAAGGGGGCGCCCACCAAGCGCAGCATCCCCATGACGGACCCATCCGTCCGCAGCACCGCGTCGTCGCGGACGTGGCCGACGAAGGGCACGTAGTCGTCGGCGCTGCGCTCGCTCCACCCGGAGGCGGACAGGAAGGGGTCACGCATTGGACATGCCGCGCGGCCCCCGCGCGCTCCCTACGGGCAGCGGGGCGACGGAGGCGCCGCCCCAGTCGGCGGAGTCGAAGGCGCGGGCGCTGGTGTTGAGCCAGAGCACCGCAACGCCGACCGCGTTGTAGTCGCGAGCGACGAGGAACCGGGCGGCAATCCAGACGGGGGCGACTAGGGCGAACGCCCAGCCTACGCCGGTCAGGCCCTTGAACCACACCTGCACCTCGGCCCCGATCACGAACAGAGCGAGGGCCAGCGGCAGCGGCAGGCCCCACATGAGGGCCGGCCGCGTTGCCGCGACGTGCAGGGGGTCCTCGGTCAGGGGTTCCACGCCGCGCAGCCCCTCAGAAGCCGAAGTAGCCGGCGATGGTGTCGGCGTTGGCCAGGATCAGGCCGCCGCAAACCACCGAGGCGATCACGCCGACGGAGAAGCGCATGACGAACAGGCCGATGGCGACGGCGATGATGCCGAGCATCACCAGGCCGCGGGCCACGTTGGTCATGAACCACTGCGTCAGGCTGTTGACGACGTTGGAACCGCCGCCGCCGATCTGCGCGTGTGCCAGGTCGGGCAGGATCAGCGCGGCGCAGGCCACGGCAGCGAAGAGGGCGACGTTCCGCGCCTTCGGGGAAAGGGTCATTCTGCGGTCCTCGGGGGATCGGTGGGGGTGGCTCCCTCGGCGCCCCCCGACGCCGCGGGAGCTTCACGAGGCACGGCCACCAGGCGCGGCTGGCTCGCATGGGTGGCCCGCGCCCACACGTCCCACTCCGGGGGCGCGTCGGGATCGTCGTCGGGCAGCTCGGGGGCGGGGGTGGCGGCCGGGCGCTGCGGCGCCCCGGCGACCTCGCCGCGCAGACGGATGGCCGGCACCACGACCTCGGCCGCGCCCTGGACGCGTTGGACGTAGCCGTTGGCGAAGCCCCGCTCGGGGTGGCCGGTGTTGTAGCGGGAGAGGGCGACGCGGAGCGCCCTCTGCGGGTCCGCCTCGTCGCGGCTGGCGGCGGCGAAGCCTTCGCGCAGGATGCGGGCGCCGGCCGCCAGGTTGGTGCAGGGGTCGAGGACTTCCGCGACCGTCAGACCCAGCGCGCGCAGGTTGCCGCTGTTCACCTGCATGAGCCCGAGGTCCACAGAACGGCCCTGGCGCACGATCAGGTCCGAAGCCAACGCCACGGCCGCTTCCCGCGTCTCGGGCAGGATCGCGCCGCCGCCCGGCCCGTTCACACCGAGCGCGAAGGGCTGGAAGCCGCTTTCCGTCCGCATGACGGCGGCCAGCGTCTCGAAGGCGACGGAGGGGGCACAGCGGGCGGCGAGCTGCGCGACGACGGCCAGTTCCAGGATCACGCGGCCACCACCCGGCCGCAGAGGGCACTAGCTGGTGTGCGGGGGAGCCTTCGGATCGGGCACAGAGCCCGGAACGCTGGATGCGGGAAACAGGGTCCGGAGCTTGCGGAGCTTCGGGTCGTCGGCTTCGTGGACGCAGATGGGACCGAGGAACTTGAACTCCTCGCGGAAGAAGCCAACCAGGCGCGTGAGGTCGCGCCACGAGCGGGCACCCTGCCCGCTCCACAGGCCGATGGCGACGTAGCCGCGGCGCCAAGTGGTCGCGAGGTAAGGCACAAACTCGGCGCGCCCCTGCCTGTGGCCGTCTCGCATCGCGATGACCAGAACCTTCTCGATGCGCCCGCCCTTTGCGATAGCCGCGCGAGCCTCTCCATCCGAGACGAATCGGTCCACCCGTCCCTCTCCCCCTCAATAACCGAGGAGGTATGCGGCGATTGAGGGGCTGCCCACAACTCTGCGAGTTCAATGCAGAGGCGGCTCATCCGTCAGCGGCCTGCTGCATCTCCCCCGAACCCACAGGTATCTGAGCCGGCGCGACCGACGCTTGGGGGCATCGGGGGACCGGCCGCCCGCGCCGCAACTGCTTGGACAGACGGTCCATGTGGTCGCGGCAAGCGGGGGCTGCGGTGGGGCCGTCAGGATTAGCCATACAGAGGGTGACTTCGCAGCCCCATAGGTCGTCCGCACGGGCAATAGGCGTAGCGAGCGGGACCGCAAGCACAGCAACCAGGACCACAGGAAGCGTTTTTGCCATTTCGCAAATTCACTCAAGGTGACTTCCGGTTGCAAGCTAAGTGATGGAAGCACCCTGGGCAACCTCTTTCTGGGATGCCTGTATTTGTTGGGCCCACGAGAGGAAACAGCGGTATAGAACAAAAGAGGATTGTCAATATCACTCATAGAGAATGGGCGCCATCTGCTCTCAAAAACGTCGTTCATACGCTCTGACTGGGCGCCTGAGGGGGGCAGAAGCCGACAGCGCCGGCCATGAGGCAGATGATGGCGAGCGGTAGATCGATGGACGCTGCGGCACCCACTTGGCCGAACCGTCGCGCCCGGCACGGATCGGAGCGGCCAAGGTCGGGGCACTTCCGGCCAATGGACCGCCAGGCCGTGGCCCGGCTGCTGTTTGCGGCCGAGGCATATGACCGAGCGACGGACCTGGCTCGTGCCCATGGCGGCGCGCTCAAGCGCACCGGCCTGGTCGTGTTGCGCGCCCTGGCCAATCGCTTCCACAACAGGAGCAACGGGCGGTGCGATCCGTCGCTCGCGGCCATCGCGCGTGCCGCCGGGGTAGCCAGACCGACGGCGGCACTCGGCCTCGCGCTTGCGCGCTGCCGGCTTTCTCGATTGGGGCCCGGCGTGGCGTCACGGTGTCGCGGCGCGTCTGCGGCGTGGAAACTGCTGGTATGTTCGTTCAGGTGTCGAACGTTTACCGGCTTGTCAGTGCCCCCAGCGGCCCCTGGCCCTGTACAGTTCCCGGTGAGCCTGCTGGCGAACAGCAAGCCCGAGAGCCGGGCAGAAACCAGATTCCAAGTTAAACAAGAGGCTCTGAGGGGAAACAGTCAGAGGGTGATGCGCGGCTCGGGTACCCTGGAAGCAGCACTGGCCCGGCTATAGGCGTCGATCGAAGCGAAGGAAGCACTGGTGTAACCCGACCTCCGTGTTGAGCCCACGAAGGAAGCTCAAAAGGCCGCCGATTCTACGTACCACCGGGGGCGGCCGTTACGGCTGCCGGGGGAGACCGTGCCTATCCAGCTGGCGCGACGAGGCGGAGCCCGCGCACCAGCGTCTTGGGCACCGGGGGACGCGAAGGCATGAGCTTGAGGCCGTGATGGACCACCTCCACCTCGGCGTCTGGGTACACGGCAAGCACGTCGGGCAGTACGGCCTTCACACGCTGCGCTAGGTGCGAGACCCGCGTCGTGTCGGAGCCGACCTGCGCCGCGAGCGCCTGCCAGCGTAGCAGGAGCGGCCTTTCCAGGCGCTGCAGCCGGTAGGCCAGCAGCGTGTAGAGGTCCAGGCCGAGCGAGTTGTCCTTAAGATGGGCGATGGCATCGCGCGCGAGCGGCACGGCGTGCTGGCGCAGGTGCTCGTGGAACTCGCTGGTCAGTTCCACCGTGGCCGACCATCCCGGCCCATCGCCGTCCTCCTGGCCTTGCCAAAGGGATAGGCCCGATACGAGGCGCTGGTCGCGGATGATCATTTGCTCTCCGCTGCCAGGCGAGGAGGCGGGCGCGCTCCATTGCAGAGTGAACTCACAGCGGGCGATGCGCAGCGACTGCTCGCGGATGGCCTGGATGGTGCCCCGTGGCCCGCCGGTCACGGGCAGGCCGAGCGAGCGGATCCAGGCCGACATGCTGGGACCGAGATTGACCGTGCGCCCGCGCACTCCCTCAGTCTGGAGAAAGATCATGATCAGCCGCGCCCGGGTGCCGTAGGGTACGCCGACACGCGCGGCGCGCCCGTCAGCGCCGCGTACCACACCGGGGCTGACCATTAGGTGAAAGCGCCCGGAACTGCGCTCCCAGATCGCATCGTTGCTGTCGGGGCGGGCATGAGGCAGGCAGGTCTGGCAGAGGCCCGAATGGGTGAAGGCCAGCTCGTCGTCGGCCAGCTCACCCATGGCGTTACTAGCAGCCTCAATGCGGCCCAGTTCCCTACGGCGTAGCTTGGGATCTTCGATGGCGCTGGCGGTGCGGCGAAGGGCCTCGGCGCCGAAGAGCATGAGCTGGCGGTGAATTTCAGCCATGCGTCCTCTCACTCACCCTCCGGTGAGGCAAGCCTAGGCGAGTACCATTGGGCGTGTGCGCTGAATCGGCGGCCTTTCGAGACATCGAAGTGCTTCTTCCCGATATCCCCGCTTGTCCACGATGAATCCGCGGCCTTTCGTTGATCTGGGTGGAAGGCCTCGCTGAATCGGCGGCCTTCCTACGCTGAATCCGCGGCCTGAGCTGACCATAATCTACGCTGAATCCGCGGCCTGCCCCCCGGTTATCCACGCTGAATCCGCGGCCCATACCTATAAGAGTCTTATACAAAAAACTTCCTATAGGACGCGTGCGAGCCAGCTCCAAAAAAGGCCGCTGATTCAGCGTTGCGCCGAAGACTTCGGACGCACACCATCCGATAACGCGTTGAAAGAGGCTTGGGACAGGGTGCCAGTGGGCAGGTAGCGACTCACGTCGCAGGACGGCACCGGCGCATACGGCACAAGGTGAGGCGGGTTGCAGAGGCATCAGGCCGACCTTGAGGTGACGCGCAGCGTCCTCGAACGCGCCCGTGCGACGATGGCATCACGCAGGCGCTCGAACAGAGCGGCCGGTAGCAGACCGTAGCCCCAGCTCGATCCGAAGGCAGTAGTCACGGGCCGCAGATCGGGGCCAGGCCAAACGAAGCGGTTCACCTCCGTCAGCACCGCCCAACACGGCTCGTCTTGCAAACCCAAGCGTCGGCGAGTCGCTACGGAAATCTCCATCCCTTCCTCCGGTGTGGAGGGCGCCCGCGACGTGAGCGGCACGACAACAACGGATGGAACGCCTGCCGCATATGCCGTGGCAATCACGACCGCGCACGGGCGGTCCTTGCGCGCCTCCTCGCGACCCTCAGCGGCCTCGTGCGTCCAGAGGTATGCGTAGCGGATGACCTCGCCTGGGAGCGGCGGCGCTAGGTGTCGCGACTCAGGCAACTTCATCGTCGAAGCGGCGCGACTCCTCGGATGGCTGGGCGGCAGCAATCGCCTCGACAACGTCGGGCGGCAGCTCCTCGACCTTCATGGCCTGGCGGTCGCGGCGACGTAGCCGCTCGTACTCCTCGACCGAGATCATCACCACGCGCGGACGACCACGACTGGTGACGGCGACGGGTTGGGTGAGCGCCTTGTCCTGGTAGAGCGCGAAGCGGCGCTGCACCTCAGCCGCGGGCACGGCGAGCGGCTCGGCCATGGAAGATGCTCCTATCTATGCACAACCAGTATGCTACCGGTAACGTCTGAAACTCAAGTTTCACGTCTAACGCAGCTAACGTGCACTTACTGGCGGGAGTCGCAAAGCATCAAACGTTCCTTTGGGATTGCAACAAAGGGGGCTGGAAGGGCATTTTCGGGCTTCAGATGGCCCCTCACTCCCCCTCCCCTCCCCGCTTCGTCGCTTATTACCGGGTGAGCACCGACCGGCAGGGCCGCTCCGGGCTCGGACTCGACGCCCAGCGGGCGGCCGTCGATCGGCACGCAGCGGCGACCGGTGGGATCGTGTGTGCGAGCTTCGAGGAGGTGGAGAGCGGCAAGCGGAGCGACCGCCCGCAACTAGCGGCAGCGATGGCCGAGAGTCGGGCCCGTCGCGCCGTGCTGCTGATCGCTAAGCTCGACCGCCTGGCACGCGACGCACATTTCCTGCTGGGGCTGGAGAAGGCCGGCGTAGAGTTCCTCGCTGTGGACATGCCGCATGCTAACCGACTGACCATCGGCATTATGGCGCTGGTAGCTGAGGAAGAAGCCCGCGCGATCAGCGCACGCACGCGCGCAGCCCTCACTGCGGCAAAGATGCGCGGCGTAGTGCTGGGGAATCCACGGCTGCAAGCCGGTGACAAAAGTGTTGCAGCACTAGCGTCAAATGTTTGGAAGCGCGACGCAGCGAAGCGGGCAGCTGAAGTGCTGCCCTACATCGTAGCCGCGCGCCGAGCTGGAGCCACTTCGCTGCGAGAGATTGCCGCGGCGTTGACTGCCCGAGGCGTGCGGACCCCACGTGGCAAGGAGATCTGGGGGGCATCACAGGTGAGGCGCGTGTTGGCGAGGCAAGCAGACTGAAGCTTCGAGTAGGCTCTGGCCCAATTCCAAATGAACTGAATGAACCTAGCTGCCTTACCAACCGGCTGCTTAGGTAGTGCCCCGCCAACTCGGCTGGGGCACTACGACTCTTCACGAATATGCAGCGAGGTTCAGCTGCCTTGTCCTGACGGATCCTGGATACCAGGGACACCAGCTTGAGGATTATCCGAGCCATGCTGATGGGGGGTCGTCGGGTGCGGAGCAGCCGAGAAGGCAGCCATGCCGGGCGAGCCCGCACCCTGGTCGATGGTCAGGCCGTTCGGCGCTCGTTCGCTGGGCGCCGTAGTGACGTAACCGGCTTGCTGAGCAGAAGCGGTGCCAGGCGCTACAATAGCCGTCAGCATGAGGGCGACGGCGCCTCCGAGGGGCCAAGCGCGGACCGCGCCGCGGAGCTGGCCTATGAAGCCTGAAGACCGATGTAGTGTGTGGACAGGCATCTGAACCTCCTTGGTTGAGCGACAAGCGTTGCTCGCCGACGCAGCCAAGATAGAGGTCGTGCATTGCAGGAGCCTTCCTGGAAGGCGACAAGATATTTCTATGTGCCGGCCATGTGCGGCGCTCGTCACTGCAGCGGCGGCCCCGCGGTGAACGGGGTCGCCGCCGCATCAACTTAGGCGGCCATCGCGCGGCAGGACGCAGCACACTTTCGGCACTGCTCGGCGCATGCCTCCATACCCCCCACGGCGTCGCAGTTCGCCGCGCACTCCTCGCAGATCTCTGCACACTCACGGCAGGTATGCTTATGATGGTGGGTGCCGATCAGCATCATGTTCGCCGAGGTCTGGCAAATCTCGGCGCATGCCATCATGTGAACCGCCCCGGGTATGCGGGAGGCTGATTGGTTTGGGTTATGCGGCCAGGGCTGGTGCATTCCCCGCGGCATAGTAGCGCGCCTCGGCTTCAGCGGGAGGGACGTTCCCGATCGGCTCGAGGAGGCGGTGGTTGTTGAACCAGGCCACCCATTCGAGGGCGGCGTATTCGACGGCTTCCAGCGACCGCCACGGGCCGTGGTGGCGGATGACCTCGGTCTTGAACAGCCCGATGACGGTCTCGGCGAGGGCGTTGTCGTAGCTGTCGCCAACGCTGCCGACCGAGGGCTCGATCCCGGCTTCAAGGAGCCGTTCCGTGTACCGGATGCTGACGTATTGCGACCCGCGGTCGCTGTGATGGGTCAGGCCGCCCTTCACGGGACGCCGGCCCTGGATGGCCTGCTCCAGTGCGTCGAGGACAAAGCCTGCATGGGCCGTCCGCGACACCCGCCAGCCGACGATGCGGCGGGCAAAGGCGTCGATGACGAAGGCGACATAGACGAAGCCTTGCCACGTCGCGACGTAGGTGAAATCCGACAGCCACAGCACGTTCGGCGCCGACGCCCGGAACTGCCGGTTTACCTTGTCCGCCGGGCACGGCGTGGCCGGGTTCGAGACGGTGGTCCTCGTCTCCCTCCCGCGCACCACACCCTGTAGACCCATAGCCCGCATCAGCCGCTCCACCGTGCAGCGGGCCACCGCGATGCCCTCGCGGCCGAGCTGCCGCCAGACCTTGCGGGCGCCGTAGACCCCGAAGTTCGCCGCATGCACCCGTCGGATGCTCTCCATGAGCAGGAGGTCCTGTCGGGTGCGGGGCGAGACCTTGGCCGGGTCAATGCGCCGGGTAACATGGGCGTGGTAGGTCGACGGGGCGATCGGCAACACCCGGCAGATCGGCTCGACACCGTAGACCTCGCGATGATCGTCGATGAAGGCGATCATAGCTTCGAGCGGCGGTCGAGCTCGGCCTGGGCAAAATACGCCGACGCCTTGCGTAGTATCTCATTGGCCTGGCGCAGCTCGCAGTTCTCCCGCTCCAGCGCCCGGATCCGCTCCCCCTCCAAGCTGGTCGGGCCCACCCGCAGGCCCTGGTCGCGCTCCGCCTGCCTCACCCAGCCGCGCAGCGTCTCCGTCGTGCAGCCGATCTTGGGCGCGATCGAGCCGGTTGGACGCACTGCGTCCAACGCCGAAGGCTCGCGGCCCACTGCGAGGCGTGGTCGCCTCCATGCTCCAGTACCATCCGGACCGCCCGCTGCCGAACCTCAGGCGAATACCGGTTCGAGGTCTTCTTCGTCATGGCTCCATCCTCTCAAGAATAGGAGCCTCCGGGAAACCCGGGGCGGTTCATACCGCGTCGCCCCGGGGAGCGCGGCGTGAGTGCGTCGGCCCAGGCGGAGGCCGCCGTCCAGCGCCGCAAGGCGGCGATGGGCACCTTCGAGCGCTACCTGACCCTGTGGGTGGCGCTCTGCATCGTCGCGGGCATCGCCCTCGGCGCCGTGCTGCCCGAGCTGTTCCGGGCGCTCGGCCGCATGGAGGTCGCACAGGTCAACATCCCCGTCGCGGCGCTCATCTGGCTGATAATCGTGCCCATGCTGCTGCGGGTGGACTTCACCGCCATGGGGCAGGTCGCCCGCCACTGGCGCGGCATCGCCGTGACGCTGGGCATCAACTGGCTGGTGAAGCCCTTCTCCATGGCCCTGCTGGGCTGGCTGTTCATCGGCTGGCTGTTCCGGCCCTGGCTGCCTGCGGGGCAGGTGGACAGCTACATCGCCGGGCTCATCCTCCTCGCCGCCGCGCCCTGCACGGCGATGGTCTTCGTCTGGAGCAGGCTCACGGATGGCGAGCCGAACTTCACGCTCAGTCAGGTCGCGTTGAACGACGCCATCATGGTGGTGGCCTTCGCGCCCGTGGTCGGGCTGCTGCTCGGCCTGTCGGCCATCACAGTCCCCTGGGACACCCTGTTGCTCTCGGTGGTGCTCTACATTGTCGTTCCGGTCGTCGCCGCGCAGCTCTGGCGGCGGTCGATCCTGGCTTCGGGCGGCGAGGCTGCCCTGCAGCGCACTCTGAAGGCGCTGCACT
The DNA here is from genome assembly GCF_037040815.1 of Pararoseomonas sp. SCSIO 73927. Classification (NCBI taxonomy): domain Bacteria; kingdom Pseudomonadati; phylum Pseudomonadota; class Alphaproteobacteria; order Acetobacterales; family Acetobacteraceae; genus Pararoseomonas; species Pararoseomonas sp. SCSIO 73927. The sequence goes on along the minus strand of NZ_CP146233.1, from coordinate 6,783 downwards.
GGGTATCGCTGGTCGCGCTGCTGGCCACACTGGTGCTGCTCTTTGGCTTCCAGGGCCAGCAAATCCTGGCGCAGCCCTTGGTCATCCTGCTGCTCGCGGTCCCCATCCTCATCCAGGTCTACTTCAACGCAGGCTCGCCTACGTGCTGAACCGGCAGTGCGGCTCGGCGCACAGCGTTGCGGGCCCCTCCGCCCTCATCGGCGCCAGCAACTTCTTCGAGCTCGCCGTGGCGGCGGCTATCAGCCTCTTCGGCTTCGAGAGCGGCGCAGCGCTCGCCACCGTGGTCGGCGTGTTGTTCGAGTGCCTGTGATGCTCTCGGTGGTCCACATCGTCATGCGCACGCGTGGCTGGTACGATCGCGGAGCAGGCATTCAGGGGACGCGGTAGGCGCGGCGCAATCAATCCAGATCACCGCTCCGAATGCTGCCCTGCCTCACCGGCTGTGTGGACCGGGCGGGAACGCAGTCTCTGAGGGCGCGGAACTCCCGCAGCAGGCTGACTTCCCGTCCACTTGGATGGGTGGGCACGGCACCGTGCCATAAGAGCAGAACACGCAGCAGTCCCCCGGCTTCGGCCGGAGCACCGCGCCGCAGCCCGTGCAGTCGTAGAAGAACTGGCAGGCGTCGGTCGGCATCGTCTCCACCTTGGCGGTGCCGCAGGACGGGCAGGTGATGGTCGATTCCAGGATCATTGGGCCCTCACGCATAGGCGTAGCTGATCACAAGCAGGAGGATCCCGATCGCCAAGCCGCCTGCGGTGACATGTCGCAAGGCTGGGTTCGACGGGCAAGCCGCGCCCGATTCGCAGGTGACGGTGACCGCCCGCCTCTGGTGCCAAAGGAGGATGGCGCTCCCGGCCAAACAGGCGGCCGCGGCGGCGAGGAGGACAATCCGGTAGGGTACCACCAGGAGCGCCAGTCCGAACAGCCAGGCGCTCCCCAGGCCGAGCGAGCCGAGAAGCATTGGCAAGGCGCAGCAGGAGGCGGCGCCGAACGCTGCGAGCAGCCCTCCGAGCGTGAGCAGGACGGGGGCCGTGCCGCTCGGGGGGGCCGCCGAGGACGCCGCGGCGGGGATGTCGGGCACGTCTGGTCTCCTTGCCCTGTGGGTTCCGCGACCCTACCGTCTGTAGCGACTACAGACTCAAGCCCTTTCCGAGGAGCCGGGCGACATGGGGCAGGACGGCATCGCCATCGGCGAGCTCTCGCGGCGGACCGGCTGCAACATCGAGACCATCCGCTACTACGAGCGCATCGGGCTGCTGCCGACGCCCGCCCGCCGTGGCCGCTACCGCCTCTACGGCGCCGGGGACGTGTGGCGGCTGGCCTTCGTTCGTCGGGCGCGCGAGCTCGGCTTCACTCTCGACCAAGTGCGCGCCCTGCTCGGGCTGGACGCGGACGCCTGTGCCAAGGCCCGCGACCTCGCCGCGGCCCACCTCGATGACGTCCGCGCGCGGATCGCCGACCTGCAGGCGATGGAGCGCGTCCTGACGGAGACGGTGCGCCGATGCGACGCGGGCGCCGAGGCCACATGCCCTCTGATCGAGGTGCTGGGCGGACTTCCTGCACATCCCGGACAAGCCGCACCATGACGGCAGGCGGCGCGCGGGCCCCGCTCCCGGGTAGCCGGGGCTTCGTCGCGCCATCGTGGCCGCGCAGGTGCTGACCCAGATCGACGCCGCGCCGGTGGCCGCCGTGGACGCGACCGGGCTCGAGACCCGGCATGTCAGCGCCCACTTCGGCCAGCGCCGAGCGAAAAGAAAGGGCCACCGGCAACGGGCTTGGCCCAAGCTCACTGTCGTACTCCACACCCACTCGCACCTCCTGCTCGGCGCCGTGCTGGGTGTCGGCCCGAGCCAGGACTCCCCCGACTTCACCCCGGCCATGCGCCAGGCCGCCGAGCTGGTCGCGATTGATACCGCCCTCGGCGATGCTGACTACGATGCCGAGCACAATCACCGCTTCTGCCGAGAAAACTTGGGCGTCCGGCAAACCGTCATTCGCCTCAACCGCCGCAACACCGGCCGCCGCTGGCCTAAAACGCCGTACCGACGCGCCATGCGCCACCGCTTCCCCAAGTCCCCTTATCACCAGCGCTGGCACGTCGAGAGCGGGTTCAGCCAGCACAAGCGGCGTCTCGGCTCAGCACTGACCGCCCGCAACACCGCGGTACAAAACCGCGAACTCGTCCTCCGCGTCCTCACACACAACCTCATGCTCCTCGCCGAGGCCTCATGAGCATTTCAACAAAGCAAGCCGACTACTCATAGTCCAAGGAGTTCCGGGAACCGGGCAGGCGCCGCTTGGCCGGGAACTGGGTCCACTCGGCATTTGTCAGGCACGTTGTATAGGGCCGGGAACCGCGCGCAAGCTGCGCGCGAGCGCCAGGGGTCCACAGGGGCCACCTCAACGGACGTCAGACACCCTCCGAACACACAAAGCCCCCGCCGCTCACCCCTCCTCAAACGTTATGGACATGTGGAGTCTGTGCCGAATTCTTTCGGAGCCAGATCTCGCCAGCAGATACAGGCTCGCCGTACCCGCCGCGCGATATATGTCAGCCACAGCATCTGCACTGCCAAGGCTGGTAACACCACGAGCGGCTTGGCCGAGGCAGGGAGATGTAAGAACAGTCCTGCGAGCGCAGCGTGGAACAGTGCGAAGCCCCAGTGCACCGCGGCTACCGTCCGCACTCGCATGCCGGTGCGCTGCGCCATTTGATAAAGGTGGGTCCGGTGCGCCGCTCCCACTTGGTCGCGCATCCAGGCACGGCGTAGTAGCGTGAAGCCTGCATCGAAAAGCAGCCCGAATAGCAGCAGCGGCACAATCAGAAAGCTCACTTCCATGCTGTCGAAGCGGGCGGCAGCTACCGCGAGCACTGCCAATGTGAAGCCGGCGAATTGGCTGGCGACATCGCCCATGAAAATACGTGCTGGGTACAAGTTGAAGGGTAGGAAGCCAGCAAAGCCAGCTGCAAGAAAAAGTGCCGCCGCATAGACAAACCAGCCGCCTTGGCTGGCCGCAATGGCCGCTAACGCAACGCATGCGATCAGCAGCGTGCCGCCAACCAAGCCGTCTAGGCCGTCCATAAAGTTCACCGCATTGGTACAACCAACGATCCAGAACAAGGTAAGTGCGAACCCTGCCAAGCCTAAATCCGTAACGCCGACATAGGGCAGTGCCAACCGGCTGAGCACCAGACCACTGCCTACGGCCACCAACGCCGCAGCAAACTGCGCCAGTAACCGGAACCGGGCGGAGAGGCCGCGGATATCGTCCACTAGCGCCACGCCGGCGATGGCTAGCGCGGCCGTAATTACACCAAGAAATTGCTGCTCCGCGATACGGGCGAAACGAGCGGTGCCGTAGAGCACCAGAATGCCGACGAGGAAAGTTAGCACCACTCCGACGCCACCACTACGCGGTGTCGGCCGCAGGTGTGCGCTGCGAGCATTAGGATGGTCAAGGATCGGCCAAGCTATCATTGCCCGCACTATTACAGCCGAGAACAAAGATAAACCGAGCGCGAAAATCAGGTGCTGTAGAAGAGCAGAAATGGTCATGTGGCGGTTCGTTTGATTGTTGTTGCTTTCGCAGCGTTTGCCGTTTTCGGATTGATAAACAAGCTGGGTGCTTTATTAGAAATAGCGCAGATCTCTGTCAGAAGTGCATCGTCGCCCGCGTGCTTGTGAGAGCCTGTCTCGGAATACATCCGGAACGACCCGCCGAGGGAAGCCTACGAGGGCTGAGACATGAACAACTGGGTGGGCTCTGAGCCTTTTGCCTGCTTTATCGCGAGGCGGAAGTCGCCCACTATCGCAGGGTCTGCCGGGGTACCATCGTCCAAAAGGGAGATCTCGCCGCGTAGGGCCGCAATGTCCGAAGATGCGGTCCTCCTCCAGTACGCGAGGAGGAAAAGGTACATTGCCCGGTAGGCCTCATTTTCGGTCAGGAGGTCACTCATCGGATCTTGGCACCGCTGGTTGGCTGTTGGCACCCGGCCCATCTCCCACCGGGAGCATGTGGACACCAATCGACAGAATGCAGCATAGCCGGGTGGGCCTGCGCTATGCGAGCGACCTAACGGATGCCGAGTGGCGCTTGCTGGAGCCGCTCTTGCCTCCGCCGCGACAGTGTGGACGACGCCGCGCGTGGCCGATGTGGGAAGTTGTGAACGCGATCTTCTACGTGCTGCGGGCGGGCTGCTCGTGGCGGTTGCTGCCCGACAGCTTCCCACCTTGGCAGACCGTGTATCGCTGGTTCGCGTCTCTGCGGGATGACGGCGTGTTGGAGGGGGGTGAACCATGCTCTCGTCATGGCCGACCGCGAGCGTGTCGGACGTGAGGCGAGCCCGACGGCAACCGTTATCGACAGCCAGAGCACGAAGACGACGGAGGCCGGGGGCCCACGCGGCTACGATGCGGGCAAGAAGGTCATGGGGAGAAAGCGTCACGCCCTCGTGGACACGGACGGCCGCGCCCTCACCCTTCATGCTCACCCCGGCTCCGTGCAGGATCGCGATGGAGCGGGGCCCCTACTCCGCGCCTCGCGCCGACGCTGGCCTTTCGTAACCCTCGGCTACGCCGACGCGGGCTATGCGGGCGGGCGTATGGCGACCGCCAGCCCCGTCATGAACATTGCCTTGCGGTGCCGGTGCGCTGCGTCGTCAAGCCCTTGCACGCCGCCCCGGCCCAAAAGCGTCTTTTGAATCCGCACCGGCATCGCGCCGCGCCGCCCGAAACGGTCTACATCGCACAGCAGTGCGGCGGCCTCCGGTCCCTTCATGCAGATGGTCCGGCGCAGCAGAAGTCGGGCCTCGAACAAATCAGAGCGGTAGCGCGCACCGGAGCGAAATAAAATCGTACGGCGCCGACAGTAGCGCCAAGGTACTGTCAAAGCGGGTGTCGCGCGGGATCGGCGGCATGAGGACGATGTCCAGTCAGAAATTTGCCTGGCACCACGAATTAAGCTGCTGTGGCATCAAGATTACATGCGGCACCGGTGACGTTTGCGACCGTGCATGTGCCTGACTACCGTCCCCCCGACCGGTCACCATCGCTACGGTCCCGCGTCACCAAGCCGTCCATGGGCTGCTCCTGCCGCTGCTCAGGCGTGGCAGGGATCGGAAGGGCTGTAGGGGTGACTAACCGGCAGCCGAAGGATGCCGCCCCCTGCAAGCCGTGGTCTGCGCAGGTCTCAACGGCGCGCTGCAGTTCGTCGCGGAACTCCGCCAGACGGTGAAGCCGTCGCTCGACGTCCGCAAGCCGGGCGCTGGCCACGGCATGGACCTCGGCGCGGTTGCGGATGGAGTGGTCGGCGAGGGCGAGCAGAGCGCGGACCTCGTCGAGTGGGATGCCGAGTTCGCGGGCTCGCCGGACGAATTCTAGCCGCGCTAAGTGCTTAGGTCCGTAGAGGCGGTGACCGCCCCCGCTGCGATCCGGGGGCGGCAGAATGCCGGCGCCCTCGTACCAGCGAATGGTCGTCGGCTTGACGCCAGTGCGACGTGCGAGTTCGCCGATTGGCATCCGCGGCGCGTCCTTGGGTGCTTCTGCCGTCCTGCGGTCTGCTTCCTGGGCACGTGCCGCATCGCGCTTCGCAGAACCCATGGCCTTCAATCGTCTTCGCGCCGCCACAGCTCTCTCAGGTCGTCAGCGGCCAGCCTGAGGTCGTACTGCCGCCCTTCGGCGGTGCGGGCATCATCGACCTCCCAGGCCCGACCATCGTCCTCGCGCTCGATCTCGCCCCAGCGTACGAAGCCTAAGCCGCGCAGCGCGGCTTCAATCCTGACACGCTCGTCCGGCGACGGCCGATCATCGTCGGCGTGCGGCGCGGCGATGGGCAAGACGGCCAGCACGGCGGCCAGGATCCAGCCGTGGGCGAGGGGGGCGCGGCGCGGAGGTGTGGGCATCGTCAGCGCCTTCCCGGCTGCGAGACAATGCGCAGGTAAGGCTTCAGGGTCTTCCAGCCATCTGGGAATCTCCGCCGCGCCTCGTCGTCACCGAGGGACGGCACGATGATCACATCCTCGCCCTGCCGCCAGTCCGCAGGCGTTGCGACGCTATGCTCCGCGGTAAGCTGCAACGAGTCGATTACCCGTAGGATCTCGGCGAAGTTGCGACCCGTGCTCGCAGGATAGGTAAGCGACAGCTTGAGCGTCTTGTCAGGCCCGATCACATAGACGGACCGCACGGTCAGCGTGTCGCTCGCGTTCGGGTGGATCATCCCATACAGGTCCGAGATCCTGCGGTCGGAATCCGCGATGAGCGGGAAGTTGAGCGCGTGTCCCTGGGTCTCGGCGATATCGCCTGCCCAGGCCTTGTGATCCGGGAGAGGATCGACCGAGAGCCCAATGACCTTCACGCCACGCCGGTCGAACTCCGGCTTGAGACGCGCCACGGCGCCAAGCTCCGTGGTGCAGACGGGGGTGAAGTCCTTCGGGTGGCTGAACAGGACGGCCCAGGAGCCCTCGATCCACTCGTGGAAGCGGATCAGGCCCTCGGTGGTCTGGGCCTCGAAGTCGGGGGCGGTGTCGCCAAGCTGCAGCATCGTTTCTCCTTCCGCATCATCGTTGGCGTCGGCGCAACGCATCGTCGCCTCCGCAGGCCACCACCTCATGGTTCTGTCGCGCATCGAGGTGGCCAAGCACGCGGGTATCCCGCACACTCGAACGCTCAAACACCCATTCCGGCGTTTTTGCAAGGGAGTAGGCCGCTTGACTCGCAATGGTCACGGCGTCACCGGGCGGCCGTCGGTGCCGCAGGTCATTCTCCTACCGGCATTCAGCTCCC
>NZ_CP146232.1:5220000-5465726 GCF_037040815.1 Pararoseomonas sp. SCSIO 73927 | reverse complement strand
AATGGCGAAGGCGAAGTTCGAGCGGAACAAGCCGCACTGCAACATCGGGACGATCGGCCATGTGGATCATGGCAAGACGTCGCTGACGGCTGCGATCACGAAGGTGCTGGCGAAGTCGGGCGGTGCGTCGTTCACGGCGTACGACCAGATCGACAAGGCGCCCGAGGAGCGGGCGCGCGGCATCACGATCTCGACGGCGCACGTCGAGTACGAGACGGCCAACCGCCACTACGCGCACGTGGACTGCCCCGGCCACGCCGACTACGTGAAGAACATGATCACGGGCGCGGCGCAGATGGACGGCGCGATCCTGGTGGTGTCGGCGGCTGACGGCCCGATGCCGCAGACGCGCGAGCACATCCTGCTGGCGCGCCAGGTCGGCGTTCCCGCGCTGGTGGTGTTCCTGAACAAGGTCGACATGGCGGACCCCGACCTGCTGGAGCTGGTCGAGATGGAGGTGCGCGAGCTCCTCTCCTCCTACCAGTTCCCGGGCGACGACATCCCGATCATCCACGGCTCGGCGCTGATGGCGCTCGAGGACAAGCAGCCCGAGATCGGCGAGAACGCGATCCTGAAGCTGATGGAGGCGGTGGACGCCTACATCCCGCAGCCGGAGCGCCCGAAGGACCTGCCGTTCCTGATGCCGATCGAGGACGTGTTCTCGATTTCCGGCCGCGGCACGGTGGTGACGGGTCGCGTCGAGCGCGGCATCGTCAAGGTGGGCGAGGAGGTCGAGATCGTCGGCCTGAAGGACACCGTGAAGACGACGGTGACCGGCGTCGAGATGTTCCGCAAGCTGCTCGACAGCGGCGAGGCGGGCGACAACATCGGCGCGCTGCTGCGCGGCACGAAGCGTGAGGACGTGGAGCGCGGGCAGGTTCTGTCCAAGCCCGGCGCGATCACGCCGCACACCTCCTTCAAGGCCGAGGCCTACATCCTGACGAAGGAGGAGGGCGGCCGCCACACGCCGTTCTTCACGAACTACCGGCCGCAGTTCTACTTCCGCACGACCGACGTGACGGGCGTGGTGCAGCTGCCGGAGGGCGTGGAGATGGTGATGCCGGGCGACAACATCGCGATGACGGTCGAGCTGATCGCCCCGATCGCCATGGACCAGGGCCTGCGCTTCGCCATCCGCGAGGGCGGCCGCACCGTCGGCGCCGGCGTCGTGGCCAGCATTCAGAAGTAATCCCCGGCCGCAAGGCCCGGGAGGAAGGGGGCGGGCTGCCGGAAGGCGGCCCGCCCCTTTTTTGCTGCGCGCCCGCTTGGCAAGCCCGGCCCGCGTTGCCAGCCTGCGTCCCGCCCGTCAGGAGGTCCGGTTGAGCAACAGCCCGTTGAGCAGCCCGTCTGCGCCAGGGCCGACGCGCGAGGAGCGGCACGCCGCAGCGCGGTCCGCGGCCTTCGAGCTCGCGGAGCTGATGGGCTTCGATCCGCTCTTCTTCCACTTCCCCGGCCGTGAGGCGGATCGCGCCCTGCACGGATCGGCCGCGCTCGCCGCCGAGTTCGAGCTGGTGGATCACTTCGGGCGCTTCGGTCCCGGCACGGGGCGCCGGGGCACCGATCCCGGCCTGCGCGAGCGCACCAGGGCCGCCTATGCGCGCCAGGCCTGGATGCCGGTCTTCCACGCGGCTAACGCTGCCTTCCTGGCCCATGAGGCCGCGCCGGGCCTGCCCTCGCCCCTTTCCGGGGGGCAGGCGACGGTGCTCGGCAGCGTGACGGTGCAGCACCAGCAGTTCACGCTGGCGCTCGACGGGGGGCGGCCGATGATCCTCATGACCATCGGCTACCTCCCGGTGGGCATCCTCTACCCGACCGAGAGGCTCTTTCTCGTCACGACGGATTTTGGGCTGAACATGCCGCTCATGCCCCGCGTGATGCTGGACGCGATCCTCACGCGGCCTCTCCCCTGGATGAACTGGATCCGGACGGCGCGCGCCGGGCACCTCCGCCAGGCCTATGTCATCGGGGACAACCGGCCCGGCCACTTTATCAAGCAGAGCCTCGCCTTCCTGGACCGGCACGAGGCCGACCTGATCGGCTTCGCCGGCCGGGGCGGGCTGCTGGTGCAGGTGCCGGACTGGTGCGCCATGGACCCCTTCACGATTATTCCCGCCTTGGCGCCGCTGGAGCGGGTGAGCGTGGAGAGCGCAGCGCTGCTCGACCGCATCCTGGCGGAGGGGTGGGACGCGCACCGGGTCTATCGTTTCAGCACGCACGCCAACCCGCTCTGGCTTCGCCGCCGCTTCGAGGCCATCGCGCCCGGAGAGGAGATGGGAGAGGAGGCGCTGCCGGAGCGGCGCTTCCGCGTGATGATCTCGATCGACGCGGAGCGCCAGCGCGTCCTGAACCAGGAGGAGGCGTTCCGGTACGTCCTCACCCGGCTCGGCGAGGCCTGCGCCCGGGACGGGCGCGACCTGGAGGTGGCCTGGGACGGGTGGACCGTCCCCGACAGGCCCGCCGCAAAGGATCTCGAGGTCATCGAGCGGATCGAGGGCATCGTCGCCCGGATCCTGGAAGGACTACCGGTCCGGATCGCGCGCCAGCACCGGTTCTACGGCCGTTCGGCGCAGGCCAAGGTCGCCCTCACGGCGGGATGCGACCTGGCCTTCGTCACCCAGGGCACGGGTGCCGTGATCCCCTGCTGGCTGCTCCGGCGCCCGACCATCGTCTACCACGTGGCCAGCATGGTCCGGGACCGCTCCTGCCTCGACGAGGGGGCCGCCTTCTCCGTGGACCAGCGGGCGGTGGAGGAGCCCGGGGATCCCGAGCTGGTGGCGCGCCGCTGCTTCCGCCTCGCGCCCTGGGGCCTGGAGGAGGCGATGCAGCGCGCCCTGGCCGGAAGCCTGCCCCCCGGAAACCCGGCCCTGGGCGTGGCGAGCTGAGGAGAGCATCGTGCCCGGCATCACCGCCTTCGTGCCTATCCGCCTGAACAGCACGCGGGTCGCGCGGAAGAGCATCCGCCCGCTCGGCGGCAAGTCGCTCTCCCGCTACCTGCTGGAGACGCTCCTCGTAACGCCCGGGCTGGACCGGGTGTGCGTCTACTGCTCGGACGAGGCGGTACGGGACCACCTGCCGGACGGTGTCGAGTTCATCCTCCGCCCGGCGGAGCTGGATGGCGACAGCACTCTCGGCGTGGAGATCTACCGGGCCTTCCTGGCGGCGGTGAGGAGCGACTTCTACCTGCTGGCCCACGTGACCTCGCCCTTCATCCGGCCGGCCACCTTTGCCGGCGCGATCGAGGCGGTGCGGCGGGGGACCCATGATTCGGCCCTGACTGTGCGGCCGATCCAGACCTTCTGTTGGTACCGGGGCCGGCCGCTGAACTACGAGCTGACCCATGTGAAGCGGACCCAGGACCTGGAGCCCGTCCACGCAGAGACCAGCGCCTGCTACCTGTTCCCGCGCGGGCTGATGGAGACGGAGGGGCGGCGGGTGGGCAGCAACCCCTACTTCATCGTCACGGACTTCCCGGAGGACATCGACATCGACACCGAGGCCGATTTCCTCCTGGCCGAGGCCTGGCTGCGGTCGCAGCAGGCCGGCGGGGCCGGGTAGGCCGGGTTCAGTCCCCCGCCGCGAGCCGGATGCGCGGGCGGGTCTCCGTCCGCATCCGCTCGAACAGGGCCTCGTAGTCGGCCGCCATGCGGTCGGCGGTGAAGCGCTCCTCGAAGCGCGCGCGGATCTTCGCCCGGTCCAGCTCGCCCAGCCGGGCGACGGCGGCCGCGGCCTCCCTCTCGTCGCGGACGATGAAGCCGGTCAGCCCGTCCTCCACCACCTCCGGCACGGAGCCGGCGGGGTAGGCGATCACGGGGGTGCCGCAGGCCATCGCCTCGATCATCACCAGGCCGAAGGGCTCCGGCCAGTCGATCGGAAGCAGCAGGGCGCGGGCGCCGGAGAGGAAGCCGGGCTTCCGCAGGTCGCAGATCTCGCCGACGAAATCGACGTCGGCGCCGCCGAGCAGGGGTTCGATCTCCTTCGCGAAGTACTCGGCATCCACCCTGTCCACCTTCGCGGCCATCTTCAGCGGCACGCCGGAGAGGCCGGCGATCTTGATGGCGCGGTCCGGCCGCTTCTCCGGGCAGATGCGTCCGAGGAAGGCCAAGTAGCCGTCCGAGCCGTCCCCCTGGGGCGTGAGAAGGTCCTTCGGCAGCCCGTGCTGGATGGTGGCGGCCCAGTTGGCGCGGGGCAGGGGGCGGCGCTGGGAGTCGGAGATGGAGACCACCCGCGCCTCGGGGAAGGCGTCGAAGACCGGCTCCAGTTCCGGCAGGTCCAGGCGGCCGTGCAGGGTGGTGACCCAGGGCACGGACTGCCGGCTGAAGAGGGAGAAGGGCAGGTAGTCCAGGTGGAAGTGGATGACGTCGAACTCCGCCGCCCGGCGGGCCACCGTCTCCAGCATCAGCATGTGGGGGGCGCAGGCGTCCCGCACGGTGGGGTCCAGGCGCAGGGCCTTCTCGCGGATCGGGACGAGGTTGGCCTTCGTCACCGCGTCCCCGGTGGCGAAGAGGGTCACCTCGTGTCCGCGCTCCACCAGCGCCTCCGTCAGGAAGGAGACGATCCGCTCCGTCCCGCCGTAGAGCTTCGGGGGAACCGCCTCGTGCAGCGGCGCGACCTGGGCGATACGCATCAAGACTTCTCCTGCAAGGGGGCGCCTCCCGCCGCTTAACTTTTCTTGCTTCTCCTCCCAACGCAGAGATTGCGGCCGAAAAGGGGCAGCCGCGTCCAGATCCCGCCAGAAACCCCCATCCTCTCCGGCGTTCTCACGTCAGGCAGGGCCCGACAAGGGCCGGCCCGGCCGCGCGCGGTGGCCGGGAGAGGAGGAAAGCACGGTCTCAAGGAGGAATCGCGTCCCGGCCGCGCCGGGACCGGCGAGAAGGATTTGGCATGTCGGCAACCGTCTTCGGCGCCCCCCGGACGACACGGCGCGCGCAAGCGGGCCTGGCCCAGCCATCCCACCCGCGGGATGAGCGGGCGGCGCTGCTGCCCTATGCCGAGCGGCCGATCGCCTTCCTGCTGCGCTACGTCATGCTGCACCGGGCGGCGCATGCGGTGGTGCTGGCGGCGGTGCTGGCGGCGGTGGGCTGCTCCGTCGGCTCGCAGTACGCGGTGAAGCACCTGGTGGACACGCTGGCGGCCGGGCCCGGCGCCGGCGGCGCCCCCTGGATGGCCCTGGGCGTGCTGGCGACGATCGTGGCGGGGGACAACCTGCTCTGGCGGCTCGGCGGCTGGATCGCGGCGGACAGCTTCACGCGCGTGACGGGCGACCTGCGCTCCGACCTATTCCACCACCTCTCCGGCCACGCGCCTGACTACTTCGCGGAGCGCTCCCCCGGGCTGATGGCCGGGCGGATCAGCGCCACGGCGAATGCGGCCTGGACCGTGCTCTCCACCATCACCTGGAACGCGCTGCCGCCGATGGTGGCCGTGCTCGTCGCCAACGCCTTCCTGGCGGGGGTGGACCCGGTGATGGCGGGGGTGCTGTTCACGGTTGCCGCCGGGATGGCGGCGCTGCTGACCTGGGCGGCCGGGCGCGGGCGCGACCTGCACCAGGACTACGCCGCCAAGGCCGCGGCGGTGGATGGCGAGCTGGTGGACGTGGTGCAGAACATCGGCCTCGTCCGCGCCTTCGGCGCCACGATCCGGGAGAGGCAGCGCTTCGGCACCACGGTCGGGCAGGAGGTCGCCTCCCGCAAGCGCAGCCTGCGCTACCTGGAGAAGCTGCGCCTGGCCCATGCCGTGGCGACGGTGGCGCTGACGGTGGGGCTGCTCTGCTGGGCGCTGCTGCTGTGGCAGGCCGGGCGGGCGACCACGGGCGACGTGGTGATGGCCTGCGGGCTGGGCTTCGTGATCCTGCACGGCACGCGCGACCTGGCGGTGGCGCTGGTGGAGCTGACCCAGCACGTGGCGCGGCTGTCCGAGGCGGTGAAAGCCCTGCTGGTGCCGCACGCCCTGGCGGACCGGGAGGACGCGGCGCCGATCCGGCCGCGCGGCGGGGCGGTGGCCTTCCAGGACGTCTCCTTCGCCTATCCCGGCACCGGCCACGTGCTGCGCCACTTCGACCTCTCCATCGCGGCGGGGGAGAGGGTGGGGCTGGTCGGGCGCTCCGGCTCCGGCAAGTCCACGGCACTGGCGCTGCTGCAGCGGCTGGGCGCGCCGGGATCGGGGCGGATCCTGATCGACGGGCAGGACATCGCCGGCGCCACCCAGGCGAGCCTGGCGGCGGCGCTGGCGGTGGTGCCGCAGGACGTATCCCTGTTTCAGCGATCGGTGCTGGAGAACATCCGCTACGGCCGCCCGGACGCGACGGATGCCGAGGTGATGCGCGCCGCCGAGGCCGCGCACTGCCGGGAGTTCATCGAGGCCTTGCCGCAGGGCTTCCGGACGGAGGTGGGGCAGCGCGGCGCGCGCCTCTCCGGCGGGCAGAGGCAGCGGCTGGCGATCGCCCGCGCGCTGCTGAAGGACGCGCCAATCCTGCTCCTGGACGAGGCGACCTCCGCGCTCGACACGGAATCCGAGGAGGCGGTGCAGGCGGCGCTGGAGCGGCTGATGCGCGGGCGCACGGTGATCGCGGTGGCGCACCGCCTCTCCACCCTGCGCGGCTTCGACCGGATCGTGGTGGTGGGCGAGGGGCAGGTGCGGGAGCAGGGATCGCCCGCCGAGCTGGCCGCCCGGCCCGGGCCTTGGCGGGCGCTGCTGGAGGTGCCTGAGGCCGTCGCCTGACAGGGCTGGCGTAGGGGCGCACGGCCGCCATACGGCGTCACCTACCGGCCTGCCGGCACGGGGATCGCGGCCTTCAGCCCAACGAACTGACTGGTTGGAAACGGCGGCCGGGGGGCTGACGGGAGGGCTGGACAAGCCATCTTCCGCCACGGAGAAGGGACGGAGGTGGAGGGCGGCATGTCCGATCGGCACGGGGTGGAGCTGGCGGATTTCTGGTCGCGCACCGCGGCGCAGCTGATCGACGCGGCGTGGATGCTGCCCCTGGGCTTCGTCCTCGTGACGCTCGGGGAGGGGGTGCGCGGTGGGCAGGCCCTCTCCGCCGGCGCCGACCTCCTGCTCCAGCTCATCTCCGCCCTCATCATCCTGCAGTTCTGGGTCACGCGGCAGGCCTCTCCGGGCAAGATGCTGATGCGGCTGCGGGTGGTGGACGCGGAGACGGGCGGCATGCCGCCCTTCCCGCGGCTGGTGGCCCGCTACGTCGGCTACATCATCTCCGGCCTGCCGCTGGGACTGGGCTATTTCTGGATGCTCTGGGATCCGCGCCGGCAGTGCTGGCACGACCGGCTGGCCCGCACCCTGGTGGTGCAGGACCCGCCGCGCGGCTGAGGGCGCGGCGGTGCCCCTGACGGACGAGGCCGCGCTGGCGATCCCCGAGGGGACGGCGCTGGAGGCGGCGTTCTGGAAAGGGCGGACGGATTTCTGGCCCCTGGTCCGGAAGATGGCGCGCGAGACCTGGCGCGTGGCCGACCCCATGCCCGCCATCCGGATCCTGCAGGGCGTGACGCGCCCGACCTGGACCATGGCGCACCGGGTAGAGGCGCCGGAGTACCGGGCGATGCGGGACGGTGTGGTGGAGGTGCTGGCGGCCGCCAACGCCCCCCTGCTGCTCCACTCCCCGCACGAGCCGCTGCCCGCTGGTAGTGCCGACCGGCCTCCGGTGCGGCTGACCTGGCACAGCAACGGCAAGGCCACGGGCCGCTGGCACTACAAGGCGGGCGCGCTGCCGCACATGCTCCTCTTCGACCGGCTCGGGTACTCCGGCTGGTCGGAACTCGCCGCGCTGGAGCGGCGGGACCTGTTGGCGGTGGACGCCGCCACGGCGGAGGCCTTCCACGAGGGAACCACCCGGCCCTGGCTGGCGGAGGGGCGGTCCAAGTACCGGCAGGACGCCTCCGTGCCGGTGGAGGGGGAGGGGTTCGTCTTCCTCCCGCTGCAACTCCCCAACGACTCGGTGATCGCGCTGAAGCTCTTCGAGGCGCCCTACCTGGAGGGGGTGCGGCGCATGGTGGCGGCCCTGGCCGGGGCGGGGATCCCCGTGGTGATCAAGCGCCACCCGCACTGCACGGACCCGGCGGTAGGCCGCTTCCTGGAGGCGCTGCCTGCCGGCCCCGTCTCCGTCAGCCGGGCCTCGGTCCACGCCCTGATCCCGCGGGCGCGGGCCGTGCTGACCGTCAACTCCGGCGTGGGATTCGAGGCGCTGCTGCACGCGCGGCCGGTGGTTGCGGCGGGAAAGGCGGAGTACCGGGCGGTAGCGACGGAGCTGGCCGATCCCGAAGCGGCGCCGGCCGCTATCGCCGCGGCCGAGGCGGCGCACGACCCGGACCTTGTCCGGCGCTACCTGTTGCTGGCGCTGCGCCAGTACGGGATCGATCTGCGCGACCCCGTCTCGTTCCAGCGGGCCGTGCTGCGGGTGCTGTGCCAGGACTACATGGAGCGGCTCCCGCGCTAGGCGTGGCGCGCCGCCCGCCTGTTCCATGGCCGCCCCCTCTCGACAGGCGCCGCGGCTTGCCGTAAGGCACGCCCCCTGCGCGGACCCGCCTTAGGGGCGTAGCTCAATTGGCTAGAGCGCCGGTCTCCAAAACCGGAGGTTGGGGGTTCGAGACCCTCCGCCCCTGCCAGGGCGGGCCGCGCATGACCATTTTTCGGCATGGCGCCGGACCGTCCCTGGGCCCCACCAGCGGGCCCCGCGCCGGGAGGGCGCCTGACGTGGCCGGTTTCAATCCTGTGGGCTACTTCCGCGATGTCCGCCAGGAGATCGGCCGCGTCACCTGGCCGAGCCGGAAGGAGACGCTGATCACCACGGGGCTCGTGCTCGCCCTGTCGGCGCTGGCGGCGGTGTTCTTCCTGGTGACGGACTGGCTCATCCAGCTCGGCATGCGCCTGCTTTTCGGCTTCGGCTGACCGCACTCATTCCGCGCCGCGCCGGAGGCCCCGGGGACGCCCGGGCCGGAGGCGGCGGCGCCACAGATCGGAGGTTCACGGCCATGGCCGACAAGAAGTGGTACGTGGTCCACGTCTACTCGGGCTTCGAGAAGAAGATCGCCCAGCAGATCAAGGAGCAGGCCGCCCAGAAGGGCCTGGCCGACCGGATCGAGGACGTCCTCGTCCCCTCCGAGGAGGTGGTCGAGGTGCGCCGCGGGCAGAAGGTGAACACCGAGCGCAAGTTCTTCCCCGGCTACGTGCTGGTGAAGATGGAGATGACGGACGACGCCTGGCACCTGGTGAAGGACACGCCGAAGGTCACCGGCTTTCTCGGCGCCCGGAACAAGCCCAGCCCGATCCCGGAGCGGGAGGCGATGCGGATGCTTCAGCAGGTGCAGGACACCGTGGAGAAGCCCCGCCGCCCCGCCATCACCTTCGAGGTGGGCGAGAACGTCCGCGTGGCGGACGGCCCCTTCACCAGCTTCAACGGCGTGGTGGAGGAAGTGGACGAGGAGAAGGGCCGGGTGAAGGTCTCCGTCTCGATCTTCGGCCGCGCGACGCCGGTGGAGCTGGAGTACGGGCAGGTCGAGAAGGCCTGATCCGCCGGGGCCCGCCCCAGGGTTTCGAAGGGCCGTGCCGGGCAACCGGCGCGGCCCTTTCCGATTCCTGCGCTTCCGCTTCCGGCAGGCCGCTTGCTTGATGGCGGGCGGGCGGCATGGTGCCGCTATTCCCTTCGTCCTGAGGCAGGTCCATGCGCGTCCCCACCCACAACCCCCCGCCCGGCATCATCGGCCACAACCGGACGATGCTGATGCCGGGCTACTGCGTCTTCCCGCCCGAGGGGATCATGGACAGCCTGCTGCCGAACTGGCCGGGCGTGACCGTGCGGTTCCAGACCAGTCGCAGGATGGGCGCGGGCTTCGCCCAGGCCCTGCTGATCCTGCCGCCGGGGACGGGGAGCGCGGGGGCGGTGGATGACGGGGTGCAGGCCTTCCTCTACGTCCAGGACGGGACGCTGGAGGTGACCGTGGAGGGGGCGGCCCATCCTCTCGGCACGGGTGCCTACGTGTACGTGCCGCAGGGTGTCCCCTACTCCGTGCGGAACGCCGGGCAAGGCGAGGCGAGGGCGATCTGGGTCCGCAAGCCCTACCAGCCCGCGTCCGGGGTGCCGGCGCCGAATGTGATCCTGGGGCACCGCGACACGGCGCTGAAGGAGGAGAGCGGGCCGCGCTGGCGGCACTGCCTGATCGGGCTGCGCGACATGCCCATGGACTTCGAGATGAACATCATGTGCTACGCGCCCGGCGCCCATTTCTGGTGCATCGAGACGCATGTGATGGAGCATGGGATGGTGATGCTCCAAGGGCAGGCGCTGCAGCTGCTAGGGCGGGACTGGCACGAGCTCTGGGCGGGCGACTTCGTCTGGATGGGCCCCTACGTGCCGCAGCAGATCTACGCGACGGGCAACGAGGTCTGCGAGTACCTGCTGTACAAGGACGTGAACCGGGACGTGATCTGATCGGGAATCCGATCCGGGCGGCTGAAGGGGTGGCCGGGGGTGAAACTATTTCTGGACTCGCCGGCCGCCCCCGCCTATAAGCCGCCCCCGCGCCGGCCGGGCCGGGGATGATTTCCCCGCCCGGCCGCCGCGCGTTTTCAGGAACGCGGGAGGCCAGCGCCCCGACTTGTGGGGCGGGCCGCCGGTACCGCGGGCCTCTGATCGAGAGAGGTGCCAGAGATGGCGAAGAAGATCGTCGGCTACATCAAGCTGCAGATCCCGGCGGGCAAGGCGAATCCGTCCCCGCCGGTGGGTCCGGCGCTGGGTCAGCGCGGCCTGAACATCATGCAGTTCGTGAAGGAATTCAACGCGGCCACCCAGGGCATGGAGCCCGGGACCCCGACGCCGGTGGTGATCACCGCCTACTCGGACCGCACCTTCTCCTTCATCACCAAGACCCCGCCCAACACCTACTTCCTGCTGAAGGCGGCGAAGATCGAGAAGGGCAGCCAGACCCCGGGCAAGGGTGGCATCGTCGGCCGCGTGACGAAGACGCAGCTGGCCGAGATCGCCAAGGTGAAGATGAAGGACATGAACTGCGAGACCGAAGAGGCCGCGGTTCGGATGCTGGCCGGCTCCGCCCGCGCCATGGGCATGAGCGTGGTGGAGGGCTGATCGATGGCCAAGCAGGGCAAGCGTCTCCGCAAGATCGCCGAGGGCACGGACCTCGAGAAGAACTACGCGCTGGCCGAGGCCATCGCGACGGCCAAGGCGAACGCCAACGCCAAGTTCGACGAGACGATCGAGATCTCGATGAATCTCGGCATCGACCCGCGCCACGCCGACCAGATGGTCCGCGGCGTGGTGGGCCTGCCGAACGGCACGGGCAAGACCGTGCGCGTGGCCGTGTTCGCCCGTGGCCCGAAGGCGGACGAGGCCCGCGCGGCCGGCGCCGACATCGTGGGCGCCGAGGACCTGATGGAGACGGTCCAGGGCGGCACGATGGACTTCGACCGCTGCATCGCTACCCCGGACATGATGGGCCTGGTGGGCCGTCTCGGTAAGGTTCTCGGCCCGCGCGGCCTGATGCCGAACCCGAAGCTCGGCACCGTGACCATGGACGTGAAGGGCGCGGTCTCGGCCGCCAAAGCCGGCCAGGTGGAGTTCCGCGCGGAGAAGGCGGGCATCGTGCACGCCGGCATCGGCAAGGCGAGCTTCGAGTCCGAGAAGCTGCTCGAGAACGCCAAGGCCTTCGTGGACGCCATCCAGCGCGCCCGCCCGACGGGCGCCAAGGGCACCTACGTGAAGAAGGTGGCCGTGTCCTCCTCCATGGGCCCCGGCCTGAAGGTGGATGTGGCGAGCCTCTCCGCCTGAGTCTGACGCCTCGGGCCGTGCGGCCCGGGGCACGAGATACGCCCACCCCCGAAGGGGTGGGCGGGCAGGGCGGGGAAACTCGCCTGACCTGTCCGAGACCCGGTGTGCCTGCTGAGGCTTGATGGGCGAGAGCCCGCAACGGGGAGACGGGGTGCCAGAGACGATGATCCGCCGGGCCCTTCACCATGATGGGCCCCGGCGGGCTTGGCTTGGCTTCCGGCTTTTTCTGACAGGCGAACCGGGGTGACCCTTTTCGGGGCCGCCCCCGTGTGAACCGGCCGGGGCCCCTCCACCAGGCACCGGCTTTTCGTAGGAGACGGGAATGGACCGTACGGAGAAGCGCGAGTTCGTCGCCACCCTCGGTTCGGTGTTCGCCGACACCTCCTTCGTGCTCGTCGCCCAGAACAACGGGCTGACGGTCGCGGCGGTGGATGATCTGCGGCGCCGGATGCGGGCGGCCGGTGCGACGTACAAGGTCGCGAAGAACCGGCTGGCCAATCTCGCCCTCGAAGGCACCCGCTTCCAGGGCATCTCGCCGCTGCTGAAGGGCCCGACCGCGCTCGCGTGGTCGAAGGACCCGGTGGCCGTGGCGAAGACCGCCGTGGAGTTCGCCAAGGGTAACGACAAGTTCGTGATCCTGGGCGGGGCAATCGGGACGCAGACCCTCGACGTCAATGGCGTCAAGGCTCTGTCCGAGCTGCCCTCGCTCGAGACGCTGCGGGCGCAGCTGCTGGGTCTGATCCAGACCCCGGCGACGCGCATCGCGGGCGTGCTGCAGGCTCCGGCCGGGCAGCTGGCGCGGGTGTTCAAGGCCTATGCCGACAAGGATGGGTCCTCCGAGGGCGCGGAAGCCGCCTGAAACGCCGTATCCCCGGGTGGGTTGCCCATGAAGGCGGCACCCGGGGTTGCAAACGTCAAGTCAAGCCATTAGATCGAAGGATACAATCATGGCCGATCTCGCGAAGCTCGTTGACGAGCTGTCCTCCCTCACCGTCCTGGAGGCCGCCGAGCTCTCCAAGATGCTCGAGGAGAAGTGGGGCGTTTCCGCCGCGGCGCCCGTCGCCGTGGCCGCTGCCCCGGCTGCTGGTGGTGGCGCTGCTGCCCCCGCCGCTGAGGAGCAGACGGAGTTCACCGTGATCCTTGCCGCCGGTGGCGACAAGAAGATCAACGTGATCAAGGAGATCCGCACCATCACCGGTCTCGGCCTGAAGGAGGCCAAGGACCTGGTCGAGGGCGCTCCGAAGACCGTGAAGGAAGGCGTCTCCAAGGACGAGGCGGAGAAGATCCGCAAGGTCCTCGAGGAGAACGGTGCCAAGGTCGAGGTCAAGTAAGACCTCGGTCGGCGATCCCCTGCCCTTCGGGGCGGGGGAACAGAGTGGTTAAGGGCCGGGCGGAGACCTTCGGGTTTCCGCCCGCGCCCGCTTTTCGCCGGAGCGCAGGTGCGGTCCGGTGGCGATGTCGGGGAGGGCAGGGCGCGCGGCGGCGCCCGGGTCTCCTCGAAGGACGAGAGGACGCAGGGCTGGCATGAACGCGATCTCGAAGGGTGGTTTCGAGGGCAGGGGCCTCACGGGGCGCAAGCGCATCCGCAAGTCTTTCGGGCGGCTGCCCGAAGTGGCGCCGATGCCGAACCTCATCGACGTGCAGCGCGCCTCCTACGAGGCCTTCCTGCAGATGGAAGTGGCGGCGGAGATGCGCTCCTCCTCCGGCCTCCAGGAAGTTTTCAAGAGCGTCTTCCCGATCAATGATTTCGCGGGCCGCGGCAGCCTGGAATTCGTGCGCTACGAGTTCGAAGAGCCGAAGTACGACGTGGACGAGTGCATCCAGCGCGGGCTGACCTATGCCGCCCCGTTGAAGGCCCATCTGCGCCTGATCGTCTGGGACATCGACGAGGACACCGGTTCCCGCTCGATCCGCGACATCAAGGAGCAGGGCGTGTACATGGGCGATATCCCGCTCATGACGGATAACGGCACCTTCATCGTCAACGGGACCGAGCGCGTCATCGTCTCCCAGATGCACCGCTCCCCCGGTGTGTTCTTCGACCACGACAAGGGCAAGACCCACTCCTCGGGCAAGTACCTCTTCGCCGCCCGGGTGATCCCCTATCGCGGCTCCTGGCTGGACTTCGAGTTCGACGCCAAGGACATCTGCTACGTGCGCATCGACCGGAAGCGGAAGCTGCCGGCGACGACGCTGCTCTATGCCCTGGACTCCGCCGAGACGCAGGAGAAGCGCGCCGGGCGCGACACGCCGCTGGAGCCGGGCGAGGTGCGCGGCATGGACGCGCAGGAGATCCTCGGCACCTTCTACAACCAGGTGCTCTTCGCGTTCGGCAAGCAGGGCTGGTCGCGCCCCTACGAGCCGGACGCCTTCCGCGGCCTGAAGCTGACCGAGGACCTGGTGGACGCCGCCACGGGTCAGGTGGTGGCCGCCAAGGACACGAAGCTGAACCCGCGCGCCGCCCGCAAGATCGCGGAGGAGGGCACGAAGGAAGTGCTCGTCTCCCGCACCGACCTGCTGGGCCGCTTCGTGGCCGAGGATCTGGTGGACATGACCACCGGCGAGATCCACGCCGAGGCCGGTGAGGAGCTGACCGAGGCGAAGCTGGCGGCCATTGAGGCCGCGGGCTACGACCGGCTGCCCACCCTGGCGATCGACGCGACGGTCGGCCCGTGGATGCGCAACACGCTGGCGGTGGACAAGAACACCAGCCGCGACGACGCGCTGATGGACATCTACCGCGTGATGCGCCCGGGCGAGCCGCCGACGCCGGAGACGGCCGAGACGCTGTTCCGCGGCCTGTTCTTCGACGGCGAGCGCTACGACCTCTCCGCCGTCGGTCGCGTGAAGATGAACATGCGCCTGGGCTTCACCCTGGACCAGGTGCCGGATACCCAGCGCACCCTGCGCAAGCAGGACATTCTGGCGACCGTGAAGACCCTGCTGGAGCTGAAGGACGGCAAGGGCCAGATCGACGACATCGACAACCTCGGCAACCGCCGCGTGCGCTCTGTCGGCGAGCTGATGGAGAACCAGTACCGCGTCGGCCTGCTCCGCATGGAGCGCGCCATCAAGGAGCGGATGGGTTCGGTCGACATCGACACGGTGATGCCGACGGACCTGATCAACGCCAAGCCGGCGGCGGCGGCGGTGCGCGAGTTCTTCGGCTCCTCCCAGCTGTCCCAGTTCATGGACCAGACCAACCCGCTGTCGGAGGTGACGCACAAGCGCCGCCTCTCGGCGCTTGGCCCGGGCGGTCTGACGCGCGAGCGCGCCGGCTTCGAGGTGCGCGACGTGCACCCGACGCATTACGGCCGCATCTGCCCGATCGAGACGCCGGAAGGCCCGAACATCGGCCTGATCAACTCCCTCGCCACCTTCGCCAAGGTGAACAAGTACGGCTTCATCGAGACGCCGTACCAGATGGTGCGCGACGGCAAGATCACGGGCGAGCCGCGCTACCTCTCCGCCATGGAGGAGGAGAAGCTGGTCGTCGCCCAGGCGGATGCCGAGGTGGACCGCGAGACGGGCGAGTTCCGTTCCGAGCTCGTCTCCGTGCGGCAGTCCGGCGACTTCCGGCTGGTGAAGCCGGAGGAGGTGACGGCGATCGACATCTCGCCGAAGCAGCTGGTCTCCGTCGCCGCGGCGCTGATCCCGTTCCTCGAGAACGACGACGCCAACCGCGCGCTGATGGGCTCCAACATGATGCGGCAGGCCGTGCCGCTGGTGAAGTCCGACGCCCCGCTCGTGGGCACGGGCATGGAGGCCGCGGTGGCGCGGGACTCCGGCGCCAGCATCGTGGCGCGCCGCGACGGCGTGGTGGACAGCATCGACGGCGCGCGCATCGTGGTGCGCGCGACGGCCGAGGACGGCACGACCCAGGGCGTGGACATCTACCGCCTGCGGAAGTTCCAGCGCTCCAACCAGTCCACCTGCATCAACCAGCGCCCGCTGGTCCGCGTGGGCGACGAGGTACGGAACGGCGATATCATCGCCGACGGCCCCTCCACGGAGCTGGGCGAGTTGGCGCTGGGCCGCAACGCGCTCGTCGCGTTCATGCCGTGGAACGGGTACAACTTCGAGGACTCCATCCTGATCAGCGAGCGCATCGCCCAGGATGACGTGTTCACGTCGATCCACATCGACGAGTTCGAGGTCTCCGCCCGCGACACGAAGCTCGGCCAGGAGGAGATCACCCGCGACATCCCGAACGTCGGCGAGGAGGCGCTGCGGAACCTCGACGAGGCCGGCATCGTCTACATCGGCGCCGAGGTGCAGCCGGGCGACATCCTGGTGGGCAAGGTGACGCCGAAGGGCGAGAGCCCGATGACGCCGGAGGAGAAGCTTCTCCGCGCCATCTTCGGCGAGAAGGCCTCCGACGTGCGCGACACGTCGCTGCGCCTGCCGCCGGGCGTATCCGGCACGATCGTGGACGTGCGCGTCTTCTCCCGCCGTGGCGTGGACAAGGACGAGCGCGCCATGGCGATCGAGCGCGCGGAGATCGAGCGCCTGGCGAAGGATCGCGACGACGAGCGGGCGATCCAGGAGCGGTCCTTCACGGGGCGGCTGCGCGAGATCCTGCTGAACCGCAAGGCGGGCGGCGGCTTCAAGGGCGTGAAGCAGGGCACGGTCATCACCGACGAGGTGCTGGGCGAGTTCAACCGCATGACCTGGCGCCAGATCTCCGTCTCGGACGACGCGGCCCAGGCGCAGCTCGAGGCGCTGAAGCGCGAGTTCGACGCGGCCGTGGAGCGGCTGCAGAAGCGCTTCGAGAGCAAGGTCGAGAAGCTGCAGCGCGGCGACGAGCTGCCGCCCGGCGTGATGAAGATGGTCAAGGTGTTCGTGGCGGTGAAGCGCAAGCTGCAGCCGGGCGACAAGATGGCCGGTCGTCACGGGAACAAGGGTGTCGTCTCCCGCGTGGTGCCGATCGAGGACATGCCGTTCCTCGAGAGCGGGCAGCCGGTGGACCTCGTGCTGAACCCGCTGGGTGTGCCCTCGCGCATGAACATCGGGCAGATCCTCGAGACGCACCTGGGCTGGGCTTGCGCGAACATCGGGAAGCAGATCGGCGAGGTGGTGGAGGACTACCGCCGCGCCGGCGCCGCCCGGGACGCGCTGATCGAGAAGCTGCGCGAGGTCTACGGGGACGAGATCACCGACCGTGACATCGTCAACATGGACGAGGCGCAGCTGCTGGAGCTCGGCGAGAACCTCAAGGGCGGCGTGCCGATCGCGACGCCGGTCTTCGACGGCGCGCGCATCTCGGACATCGAGGGGCTGCTGGAGAAGGCGGGCCTCGACACCTCCGGCCAGATGCAGCTGGTGGACGGGCGCACGGGCGAGCTGTTCGAGCGCAAGGTCACCGTTGGCTACATCTACATGCTGAAGCTGCACCACCTGGTGGACGACAAGATCCACGCCCGCTCCATCGGCCCCTACTCGCTCGTTACCCAGCAGCCGCTGGGCGGCAAGGCGCAGTTCGGCGGCCAGCGCTTCGGCGAGATGGAGGTCTGGGCGCTGGAGGCTTACGGCGCCGCCTACACGCTGCAGGAGATGCTAACGGTGAAGTCGGACGACGTGTCCGGCCGCACCAAGGTCTACGAGGCGATCGTCCGCGACCAGGACAGCTTCGAGGCTGGCATCCCCGAGAGCTTCAACGTTCTGACCAAGGAGCTGAAGAGCCTTGGCCTGAATGTGGACCTCGAGAACCGCGGCTAAGGTCTGACAAGGATCGCGCCGGCCCCTTCCCAGCGGGGCCGGCCGCTGATTGTGCCGTGGTCACGCACGGCAGGCTGGACTTAGAAGGAAGGCCCCATGAACGAGCTGATGAAGATCCTTGGCCAGACCGGCCAGGCCGTCACCTTCGATCAGATCAAGATTACCATCGCCTCCCCGGAGCAGATCCGCTCCTGGTCCTACGGCGAGATCAAGAAGCCCGAGACGATCAACTACCGCACCTTCAAGCCGGAGCGGGACGGGCTGTTCTGCGCGCGCATCTTCGGTCCGATCAAGGATTACGAGTGCCTGTGCGGCAAGTACAAGCGGATGAAGTTCCGCGGCATCATCTGCGAGAAGTGCGGCGTCGAGGTGACGCTGGCCAAGGTGCGCCGCGAGCGCATGGGCCACATCGAGCTCGCCTCTCCTGTCGCGCACATCTGGTTCATGAAGTCCCTGCCCAGCCGCGTCGGCCTGATGGTCGACATGTCGCTGAAGGAGCTGGAGAAGGTCCTGTACTTCGAGAGCTACGTGGTTCTCGAGCCCGGCCTGACGGACCTCAAGCTGCACCAGCTGCTGACCGAGGACGCCTACCAGACGAAGATGGACGAGTTCGGCGAGGACGCCTTCACCGTCGGCATCGGTGCCGAGGCGGTGAAGACGATGCTGACCGGCATCGAGCTGGACAAGGAGAGCGCCCGGCTTCGCGCGGAGCTGAAGGAGACGACCTCCGAAGCGAAGCGCAAGAAGCTGGTGAAGCGGTTGAAGCTCATCGAGAGCTTCAACGAGGGCGGCGCGCGGCCGGAGTGGATGATCCTGGACGTGGTGCCGGTGATCCCGCCCGAGCTGCGCCCGCTGGTTCCGCTGGACGGCGGCCGCTTCGCGACCTCTGACCTGAACGACCTGTACCGCCGCGTCATCAACCGCAACAACCGCCTCAAGCGCCTCATCGAGCTGCGCGCGCCGGACATCATCGTGCGCAACGAGAAGCGCATGCTGCAGGAGGCCGTTGACGCGCTGTTCGACAACGGCCGCCGCGGCCGCGCGATCACGGGCGCCAACAAGCGCCCGCTGAAGTCGCTCTCCGACATGCTGAAGGGCAAGCAGGGCCGGTTCCGGCAGAACCTGCTAGGCAAGCGCGTCGACTACTCCGGCCGTTCGGTGATCGTGGTCGGTCCCGAGCTGAAGCTGCACCAGTGCGGCCTGCCGAAGAAGATGGCGCTCGAGCTGTTCAAGCCCTTCATCTACTCGAAGCTCGAGAAGTACGGCCACGCCACCACCATCAAGGCCGCTAAGCGGATGGTGGAGAAGGAGCGTCCCGAGGTGTGGGACATCCTGGAGGAGGTGATCCGTGAGCACCCGGTGATGCTGAACAGGGCGCCGACGCTGCACCGGCTGGGCATCCAGGCCTTTGAGCCGATCCTCGTCGAGGGCAAGGCGATCCAGCTGCACCCGCTGGTCTGCACCGCCTTCAACGCGGACTTCGACGGCGACCAGATGGCCGTGCACGTCCCGCTGAGCCTTGAGGCCCAGCTGGAAGCGCGCGTGCTGATGATGTCCACGAACAACATCCTCAGCCCCGCGAACGGCAAGCCGATCATCGTGCCGTCCCAGGACATCGTGCTGGGCCTCTACTACCTCAGCCTGGAGACGCCGGAGTTCCGCGCGAACAAGGCCGATATCGAGGCCAAGCGCGCGCTGATCGCCGGCACCTCCGGCAAGTCGGCCGACAAGCTGACGGCCGATGAGAAGGCGGCGCTCTCCTTCCGTCCGACCGTGTTCGACGGGCTGGGCGAGGTGGAGCAGGCGCTGGCCGCCGGCGCCGTCACGCTGCACACCGCGATCCTGGCCGCCGTGCCGGGCTTCAAGGACGGCAAGCCCGCCCGTGAGACGGTGATCACCACGCCGGGCCGGCTGATGATGGGCACGCTGCTGCCGCATCATCCGAACGTGCCCTACGAGATCATCAACCGGCAGCTGACGAAGCGCAGCATCTCCGACGTGATCGACGCCGTGTACCGCCACTGCGGCCAGAAGGAGTCGGTGATCTTCGCCGACCGCCTGATGGGCCTTGGCTTCCGGAATGCGGCGAAGGCCGGCATCTCCTTCGGCAAGGACGACATGATGATCCCGGCCTCCAAGGCCGAGATGATCGACCGCACCAAGGGCGAGGTGAAGGAGTTCGAGCAGCAATACCTCGACGGCCTGATCACCGCCGGCGAGCGGTACAACAAGGTCGTCGACGCCTGGTCGCGCGCCACTGAAGAGGTGGCGGGCGCGATGATGAAGGAGATCTCCCGCCAGGAGATGGGCAAGCAGACCAATTCGGTCTGGATGATGTCCCACTCCGGCGCGCGCGGGTCGCCGGCGCAGATGCGCCAGCTGGCCGGCATGCGCGGGCTGATGGCCAAGCCCTCGGGCGAGATCATCGAGCAGCCGATCATCTCGAACTTCAAGGAGGGGCTGACCGTCCTTGAGTACTTCAACTCCACCCACGGCGCCCGCAAGGGCCTCGCGGACACGGCGCTGAAGACGGCGAACTCGGGCTACCTGACCCGCCGCCTCGTGGACGTGGCGCAGGACTGCATCATCGTCGACAATGACTGCGGAACGGAGCGCGGCATCACGGTTCGCGCCGTGATGGACGGGGGCGAGGTCGTCTCCTCCCTCTCCGAGCGGATCCTGGGCCGTACCATCCAGCGCGAGGTCACGGATCCGGAGACGGGCGAGGTGGTCGCGGCGCGGGACTCGCTGGTGGACGAGGTGATGGCCGACGCCGTCGAGAAGGCCGGGGTGGAGGAGGTCTACATCCGCTCCGT
The DNA here is from genome assembly GCF_037040815.1 of Pararoseomonas sp. SCSIO 73927. Classification (NCBI taxonomy): domain Bacteria; kingdom Pseudomonadati; phylum Pseudomonadota; class Alphaproteobacteria; order Acetobacterales; family Acetobacteraceae; genus Pararoseomonas; species Pararoseomonas sp. SCSIO 73927. Next base: position 5,445,401 of record NZ_CP146232.1, on the reverse strand, counting down.
CCTGACCTGCGACGCGCGGCAGGGCGTCTGCGGCATGTGCTACGGGCGCGACCTTGCCCGCGGCACGCCGGTGAACACCGGTGAGGCGGTCGGCGTCATCGCCGCCCAGTCGATCGGTGAGCCGGGCACGCAGCTGACCATGCGCACCTTCCACATCGGCGGTGCGGCGCAGCGCTCGGCCGAGCAGGCGCATGTCGAGGCGACCGGCGACGGCACCGCGAAGGTGCTGAACAAGCAGGTTGTCACCAACTCCGAGGGCGTCTCGATCGTGATGAGCCGCAACTGCGAGATCGTGCTGAGCGATGCGCAGGGCCGCGAGCGCGCCCGCTACCGCGTGCCCTACGGCGCGCGGCTGCTGATCGCGGACACGGCGGAGGTGACCCGCGCCCAGAAGCTGGCGGAGTGGGACCCCTTCACCCTGCCGATCATCATCGATCGCGCCGGTACGGTTGAGTACACCGACCTGATCGAGGGCTTCACCCTCTACGAGGAGACGGACCCGGTGACGGGCCTGTCCTCCAAGGTGGTGCGCGAGCCGGTGGAGCGGGCGAAGAACGCCAATCTCCGCCCCAGCATCGTGCTCCGCGAGGGTGGGAAGGTCGTGGCGCAGTTCGCGCTCCAGCCGGCCTCGATCCTGAACGTGGAGAACGGCGCCACGGTCCATGCCGGCGACATCATCGCCCGGCTGCCGCGCGAATCGTCCAAGACCCGCGACATCACGGGCGGCCTGCCGCGCGTGGCGGAGCTGTTCGAGGCGCGCCGGCCCAAGGACGCCGCGATCATCAGCGATGTCGACGGGCGGGTGGAGTTCGGCAAGGACTACAAGGCCAAGCGCCGCATCGTGGTGGTGCCGGAGGCGGTCGGCGACGAGCAGCCGGCCTCCCGCGAGTACCTGGTGCCCAAGGGCAAGCACGTCTCCGTCCAGGAGGGCGACTATGTCCGGGCCGGCGATCCGCTGGTGGACGGCCCGCGCGTGCCGCATGACATCCTGCGCGTGCTGGGCGTCGAGGCTCTCGCGAACTACCTCGTGAACGAGATCCAGGACGTCTATCGGCTGCAGGGCGTGAAGATCAACGACAAGCACATCGAGGTGATCGTCCGCCAGATGCTGCAGAAGGTCGAGATCATCGAGCCCGGCGACACGACCTACCTCATCGGCGAGCAGGTGGACCGCATCGAGTTCGACATCGAGAACGAGAAGCGGCTCGCGGTGAAGGAGCGGCCCGCCCGGGCCGAGCCGGTGCTCCAGGGCATCACCAAGGCGAGTCTCCAGACCAACTCCTTCATCTCGGCGGCCTCCTTCCAGGAGACGACCCGGGTGCTCACGGAGGCGGCGGTGGCCGGCAAGGTGGACCGGTTGGAGGGCCTGAAGGAGAACGTGATCGTCGGGCGCCTGATCCCGGCGGGCACGGGCTCCGTGATGAACCGGCTGCGGTCCCTGGCGGCCCAGCGGGACAAGGGGCGGCTGCCCGCCGGCCAGCCGGCGCTGCCCGGTGGCGAGCAGCAGGCCGCCGAGTAAGTCTCTGGAATTGGGCTAAATTTGGTCGCCCTGCGAGGCGGTCGGGCTTGCATCGGGCGGGGCGGGGAGAGGATCCCGGCCCCGCCCGAATCACGTGGCGTAATATGCTTGACTCACGGGGGTAGGGGGGGTAGGTGTCCGCCCCTCTACGGGCCTTACGGCATCGCCCCCTCGTCCTGACGAACGGGGCTGCGTCATCAGGTTCGAACGGGTTTGGACGACGACATCTAGCGTCGCCGTAGCCACCGCCTCTCAAATGAACACGGTCCAACGAGGCCGGGTTCCACGGGCGGGTCAGGCCGGGGACGGGGAAGTAGCCCGCAGGGCCGCGAACGCGGCCAGGCGGGCGCCTTCGCTTGGGATGAAGTCGGACGCAGAAGGGTTACGAAGGGGCGTCATGCCGACGATCAACCAGCTTATCGCGCAGGGGCGCGAGCCGAAGCCGAGCCGCAACAAGGTGCCGGCCCTGCAGAGCTGCCCCCAGAAGCGCGGCGTGTGCACGCGCGTCTACACCACCACGCCGAAGAAGCCGAACTCGGCGCTTCGTAAGGTCGCCAAGGTGCGCCTGACGAACGGCTACGAGGTGGTGAGCTACATCCCCGGCGAGGGGCACAACCTTCAGGAGCACTCGGTCGTCCTGATCCGCGGCGGCCGCGTGAAGGACCTTCCGGGCGTTCGCTACCACATCCTGCGCGGCGTGCTCGACACCCAGGGCATCGCCAAGCGGCGCCAGCGCCGTTCGCTGTACGGCGCCAAGCGGCCGAAGTGAGGAACTGAGAGATGTCGCGTCGTCACCGCGCAGAGAAGCGCGAGGTCCTGCCGGATCCGAAGTTTGGGGATCTCGTTCTCAGCCGTTTCATGAACGTGCTGATGTACGACGGCAAGAAGAGCATCGCCGAGGGCATTGTGTACGGCGCCATGGACACGCTGAAGAAGCGTGGCGGCGCGAACAGCGACCCGCTGCGCCTGTTCCACGAGGCGATGGACAACGTGAAGCCGGCGGTCGAGGTGCGGTCCCGTCGCGTCGGCGGCGCCACCTACCAGGTGCCCGTCGAGGTCCGCCCGGAGCGGCGCCAGGCCCTCGCGATCCGCTGGATCATCGAGTCCGCCCGCAAGCGCGGCGAGCACACGATGGAGGATCGCCTCTCCGCCGAGCTGATGGACGCGGCGAACAACCGCGGCGCCGCTGTGAAGAAGCGCGAAGACACGCACCGGATGGCCGAAGCCAACAAGGCCTTCAGCCACTACCGCTGGTAACCCATAGAAGACCCATCCGGGCAGAGGCACGACAATGGCGAAGGCGAAGTTCGAGCGGAACAAGCCGCACTGCAACATCGGGACGATCGGCCATGTGGATCATGGCAAGACGTCGCTGACGGCTGCGATCACGAAGGTGCTGGCGAAGTCGGGCGGTGCGTCGTTCACGGCGTACGACCAGATCGACAAGGCGCCCGAGGAGCGGGCGCGCGGCATCACGATCTCGACGGCGCACGTCGAGTACGAGACGGCCAACCGCCACTACGCGCACGTGGACTGCCCCGGCCACGCCGACTACGTGAAGAACATGATCACGGGCGCGGCGCAGATGGACGGCGCGATCCTGGTGGTGTCGGCGGCTGACGGCCCGATGCCGCAGACGCGCGAGCACATCCTGCTGGCGCGCCAGGTCGGCGTTCCCGCGCTGGTGGTGTTCCTGAACAAGGTCGACATGGCGGACCCCGACCTGCTGGAGCTGGTCGAGATGGAGGTGCGCGAGCTCCTCTCCTCCTACCAGTTCCCGGGCGACGACATCCCGATCATCCACGGCTCGGCGCTGATGGCGCTCGAGGACAAGCAGCCCGAGATCGGCGAGAACGCGATCCTGAAGCTGATGGAGGCGGTGGACGCCTACATCCCGCAGCCGGAGCGCCCGAAGGACCTGCCGTTCCTGATGCCGATCGAGGACGTGTTCTCGATTTCCGGCCGCGGCACGGTGGTGACGGGTCGCGTCGAGCGCGGCATCGTCAAGGTGGGCGAGGAGGTCGAGATCGTCGGCCTGAAGGACACCGTGAAGACGACGGTGACCGGCGTCGAGATGTTCCGCAAGCTGCTCGACAGCGGCGAGGCGGGCGACAACATCGGCGCGCTGCTGCGCGGCACGAAGCGTGAGGACGTGGAGCGCGGGCAGGTTCTGTCCAAGCCCGGCGCGATCACGCCGCACACCTCCTTCAAGGCCGAGGCCTACATCCTGACGAAGGAGGAGGGCGGCCGCCACACGCCGTTCTTCACGAACTACCGGCCGCAGTTCTACTTCCGCACGACCGACGTGACGGGCGTGGTGCAGCTGCCGGAGGGCGTGGAGATGGTGATGCCGGGCGACAACATCGCGATGACGGTCGAGCTGATCGCCCCGATCGCCATGGACCAGGGCCTGCGCTTCGCCATCCGCGAGGGCGGCCGCACCGTCGGCGCCGGCGTCGTGGCCAGCATTCAGAAGTAAAGAACCATGGCCGCTGACGCGCAGAACATCCGGATCCGCCTCAAGGCGTTCGATCACCGCGTGCTGGATGGCAGCACGCGGGAGATCGTGAACACCGCGAAGCGGACCGGCGCTCGGGTGCGGGGTCCTATCCCGCTCCCGACCCACATCGAGCGGTTCACCGTGAACCGTTCTCCGCACGTCGATAAGAAGTCGCGCGAGCAGTTCGAGATCCGGACCCATCGCCGCCTTCTGGACATCGTCGACCCCACCCCGCAGACCGTGGACGCGCTGATGAAGCTCGACCTCGCCTCCGGCGTGGACGTCGAGATCAAGATCTGAGTTCGAGGGGCGCACACACCATGTCCGCGAAAGATGGCCGCACCGGCCTGATCGCCCGGAAGCTGGGCATGTCCCGGCTGTTCAACGAGGACGGCTCCACCGTGCCGGTGACGCTGCTGCACGTGGATAACGTTCGCGTCGTGGCGGTGCGCTCCGCCGAGAAGGACGGGTACACGGCCGTCCAGCTCGGCGCTGGGCAGGCGAAGCCGAAGAACGTGTCCAAGCCGAACCGCGCCCACTTCGCCAAGGCCGGCGTTGAGGCGCCGATGAAGGTGATGGAGTTCCGCACGGCCGCCGACGCCGTGCTCGAGGCGGGCGCGAAGCTCTCCCCCGCGCATTTCGTGAAGGGGCAGAAGATCGACGTCACCGGCGTGACCAAGGGCAAGGGGTTTGCCGGCGCGATGAAGCGCTGGAACTTCTCGGGCCTCGAGGCCTCGCACGGCGTGTCGATCTCCCACCGTTCGCACGGCTCCACGGGCAACCGGCAGGATCCGGGCAAGACGTTCAAGAATAAGAAGATGGCCGGCCACCTCGGCGTCGAGCGCGTGACGACCCAGAACCTGGAGATCGCCGGCGTGGACGTGGAGAAGGGCCTGCTCTTCGTGAAGGGCGCCGTTCCCGGCGCCGCGAACGGCTGGGTGATGGTGCGCGACGCGGTGAAGCGGAAGCGCCACGCCGATGCGCCGTACCCGGCCGCGACGGCCTGAGGATCAGGTGATGCAGGTAAAGGTCATCACGCTCGACAATGCCGAGGCCGGCGAGATCGAGCTTCCCGCGGAGGTGTTCGGCGCCGAGCCGCGCGCCGACATCATGGCGCGGGTCGTGCACTGGCAGTTGGCAAAGCGCCGCGCGGGCACGCACAAGGTGAAGGGCATGGGCGAGGTCTCCGGGACCACCAAGAAGCCCTATCGCCAGAAGGGCACGGGCAGCGCCCGCCAGGGCTCGCTGCGCGCGCCGCAGTTCCGGACCGGTGGCACCGTCCACGGCCCGGTTGTGCGCAGCCATGAGTACAGCCTGCCGAAGAAGGTCCGCCGCCTGGGCCTGATCAGCGCGCTGAGCGAGAAGGCCGCGAACGGCAAGCTGGTGGTGCTCGACGCCGCCGCGCCGGGCGAGGCCGCCAAGACGAAGACCCTCGCCGCGCAGGTGAAGGCCTTCGGCTGGGACAGCGCTCTGTTCTTCGACGCGACGCCGGATGCCGGCTTCGTCCGCGCCGCGCGGAACCTGCCGAAGTTCCAGGTTCTGCCGACCGTCGGCGCCAACGTGTACGACATCGTGCGCCACGACGTGCTCGTCGTGACCCGCGCGGGTGTCGAGGCCCTGAAGGAGCGCCTGTCGTGAGCGAGACCAAGGCCAAGCCGCCGGTCATCTCGCGGGAGCGGATGTACCAGCTGATCGTCGCCCCGGTGATCACCGAGAAGGCGACGATGCTGAACGAGGTGGGCCAGGTGACCTTCAAGGTCGTCTCGGACGCGACGAAGCCGGAGATCAAGGCGGCGGTCGAGGGCCTGTTCGGCGTGAACGTCACCGCCGTGAACACGGTGGTGGTCAAGGGCAAGTCCAAGCGGTTCCGCGGCCGTCCCGGCCAGCGCTCCGACTGGAAGAAGGCGATCGTCAGCCTGGCCGAGGGCCAGAGCATCGATCTGACGACGGGGCTCGCGTAAGCCATGGCGCTGAAGCAATTCAATCCGGTCACGCCGAGCCTTCGCGGCACGGTGCTGGTCGACAAGTCCGAGCTGTGGAAGGGCAAGCCCGTCAAGGCGCTGACCGAGGGCAAGAGCCACTCGGGCGGCCGCAACAACCACGGCCGCACCACGGTTCGGTTCCGTGGCGGCGGACACAAGCAGACCTACCGCTACGTGGACTTCAAGCGCCGCGCGAAGTTCAACATGCCCGGCACCGTCGAGCGGCTCGAATACGATCCGAACCGCACCGCCTGGATCGCCCTGATCAAGTATCAGGACGGCGAACTGTCCTACATCATCGCGCCGCAGCGCCTGAAAGCGGGCGACACGGTGGTGGCGGGCGACCGCGTGGACATCAAGCCCGGCAACGCCATGCCGCTCTCGGCCATCCCGGTCGGCACGATCGTGCACGCGCTGGAGATGAAGCCGGGCGCCGGCGCCAAGATCGCCCGCTCGGCCGGCACCTACTGCCAGCTGGTCGGCAAGGACGCCGGCTACGCCCAGGTGAAGCTGATGTCCGGCGAGGTCCGGCTGCTCCGCGGCGAGTGCCTCGCCACGATCGGCGCCGTCTCTAACCCGGACAACTCCAACCAGCAGCTCGGCAAGGCTGGGCGCCGTCGCTGGATGGGCTTCCGTCCGCACAACCGCGGCGTCGTCATGAACCCGGTCGATCACCCGCACGGCGGTGGTGAGGGCCGGACCTCGGGCGGCCGCCACCCGGTTACCCCGTGGGGCAAGCCGACCAAGGGCTACAAGACCCGCACCAACAAGCGCACGGATCGCATGATCGTCCGTCGGCGCTCGGCTAAGAAGGGCTGATCGCGATGTCGCGCAGCGTTTGGAAGGGGCCGTTCGTCGACGGCTACCTGCTCAACAAGGCGGAGGCGGCCCGTTCGTCGACGCGCAACGAGATCATCAAGATCTGGTCGCGCCGCTCCACGATCCTGCCGCAGTTCGTCGGGCTGACCTTCGGTGTCTATAACGGCAAGAAGTTCATCCCCGTCCAGGTGTCCGAGAACATGGTGGGCCATAAGTTCGGCGAGTTCTCGCCGACGCGCACCTTCACCGGCCACTCGTCGGACAAGAAGGCGAAGCGGGGCTGATCCGATGAGCAAGCCGAAGCACGAGCGCTCCCTTGCGGAGACCGAGGCGCAAGCGGTGACCCGGAACATCCGGGTGTCGCCGCGCAAGCTCAACCTGGCGGCGGGCCTTATCCGCGGCCGCCGGGCCCAGGATGCAGTCGCCACGCTGACCTTCAGCAAGCGCCGCATCTCCGACACGGTGAAGAAGACGCTCGAGAGCGCCATCGCGAACGCCGAGAACAACCACAGCCTGGACGTGGACAAGCTGGTGGTGGCTCGGGTCGAGGTGGGTCGCTCCATCGTCATGAAGCGCTTCCAGGCGCGTGGCCGCGGCAAGGCGGCGCGCGTGGAGAAGTGGTTCAGCCACCTGAAGATCGTCGTCGCCGAGCAGCAGCCGGTGCCGGTGGCCGAGGAGGCCGCATAGTATGGGTCACAAAGTCAATCCGATCGGGCTCCGGCTCGGCATCAACCGCACCTGGGACAGCCGCTGGTACGCCGGTGGCGACTACGCCTCCCTGCTGCACGACGACCTGAAGCTCCGCAACAAGCTGCGTGAGCGGCTGAAGGGCGCGGGCGTGGCGAAGGTCGTGATCGAGCGCCCGGCCAAGAAGCCGCGCGTCACGATCCACGCTGCCCGGCCGGGTGTCGTGATCGGCAAGAAGGGCGCCGACATCGAGGTGCTGCGCAAGGACCTGGCCAAGATGGCCGGGGCCGAGGTGTCGCTGAACATCGTCGAGATCCGCAAGCCGGAGCTGGACGCCGTTCTCGTCGCCGAGAGCATCGCCCAGCAGCTGGAGCGCCGCGTGGCATTCCGCCGCGCGATGAAGCGCGCCGTGCAGTCCGCCATGCGCCTCGGCGCCGGCGGGATCCGCATCAACTGCGGCGGCCGCCTGGGCGGCGCCGAGATCGCCCGCATGGAGTGGTACCGCGAGGGCCGCGTGCCCCTGCACACCCTTCGCGCGGACATCGATTTCGGCACGGCGACCGCGAAGACCAACTATGGCACCTGCGGTGTCAAGGTTTGGATCTTCAAGGGCGAGGTGATGGGGCATGATCCGATGGCGCAGGACAAGCGCGCCGCGGAGCAGGCGCCGCAGCGCTGAGCGACGGTCTAGGGAACACGAACAATGCTGTCGCCGAAGCGGACGACGTATCGTAAGGCCCATAAGGGCCGCATCAAGGGCGTGGCCAAGGGCGGGTTCACCCTCTCCTTTGGCGGCTACGGCCTGAAGGCGCTGGAGCCGGAGCGGGTGACCGCCCGGCAGATTGAGGCGGCTCGCCGCGCGATCACCCGCGCCATGAAGCGTCAGGGGCGCGTGTGGATCCGGATCTTCCCGGACCTGCCCGTCTCCACCAAGCCGGCCGAGGTCCGCATGGGCTCCGGCAAGGGTGCCCCTGAGTATTGGGTGGCCCGGATCAAGCCGGGCCGGATCATGTTCGAGATCGACGGCGTGAGCCAGGAGACGGCCCGCGAGGCGCTGGCTCTCGGGGCCGCCAAGCTGCCGATCAAGACGAAGGTCGTCGCCCGTCTGGGCGCGGCGGAGGCTTGAGGCTATGACGAAGATCGCGGACGTCCGCGGCAAGACCGCGGACGAGCTGAAGACCATGCTGCTCGACCTCCGGAAGGAGCAGTTCAACCTCCGTTTCCAGCGGGCCACGGGTCAGCTGGAGGCGGTGGGGCGAATTCGTGCTGTTCGGCGCGACATTGCCCGTGTTAAGACCGTGCTGGGCGAACAGGCCCGCACATCCCCGAAGTCCTGAGAGGAGACCCCGGCTGATGCCGAAGCGAGTCCTCACGGGGCGGGTCACGAGCGACAAGCAGGACAAGACGGTCACCGTCTTGATCGAGCGTCGCGTGATGCACCCGCTCTATAAGAAGTTCATCCGGCGCTCGAAGAAGTACGCCGCGCACGACGAGGAGAACCTGTGTCGCGAGGGCGACACGGTTTCCATCGAGGAGTGCCGCCCGATTTCCAAGCGGAAGTCGTGGCTGGTGGTGCAGCGGAACGGCGAGACCGTGGCGCGTCCGGTGGCCTATGAGCTGCTCGAGAACATCGAGTTGCCCGAGGAGCAGGGCGCATGATCCAGGTTGAGTCCAATCTCGACGTCGCCGACAACTCCGGCGCGCGCCGGGTCCAGTGCATCAAGGTGCTGGGCGGCTCCAAGCGGAAGACGGCCTCGGTGGGCGACATCATCGTAGTCTCCGTCAAGGACGCCATCCCCCGGGCCAAGGTGAAGAAGGGCGAGGTGCACCGCGCCGTGATCGTGCGCACGGCCTATGCCGTGCGCCGTCAGGACGGCACCGCGATCCGCTTCGACAACAACGCGGCCGTGCTGATCAACAAGCAGAACGAGCCGATCGGCACCCGCATCTTCGGGCCGGTCGTGCGCGAGCTGCGCGCGCGGAAGTACATGAAGATCATCTCCCTGGCTCCGGAGGTGCTGTGATGGCTGCCAAGATCAAGAAGGGCGATCGCGTCCAGGTCCTGGCCGGCAAGGACAAGGGCAAGCGCGGGGAGGTTCTCTCCGTGTCCCCGACCGAGAACCGCGCCGTGGTTCAGGGCGTGAACATCGTGAAGCGTCACGCTAAGCCGCAGGGCATGAACCAGCCGGGCGGCATTCAGGAGAAGGAGGCGCCGATCCACCTCTCCAACCTGGCGGTGATCGACCCGAAGAGCGACAAGCCGACCCGTGTCGGCTTCCGCATGGACGGTGACAAGAAGGTCCGGGTGGCGAAGGCCTCCGGCGAGGTGATCGCATGAGCGAGACCCAGACGAAGGAGCTCCCGCGTCTCCAGCAGCACTACCTCGATCAGGTCCGCAAGGCCCTGGCCGAGGAGTTCGGCTACAAGAACCCGATGGAGGTTCCGAAGCTGGAGAAGATCGTGATCAACATGGGCGTCGGCGAAGCCGCGGGCGACCAGAAGAAGCTCGACGCCGCCGTCGCGGAGCTGACGGCCATCGCCGGCCAGAAGCCGGTGAAGACGAAGGCGAAGAAGGCGATCGCGGGCTTCAAGATCCGCGAGGGCATGGCCATCGGCACGAAGGTGACGCTGCGCCGGGCCCGCATGTACGAGTTCCTCGACCGCCTGGTCACGATCGCGCTGCCGCGCGTTCGCGACTTCCGCGGCATCTCCGGCAAGGGCTTCGACGGCCGTGGCAATTACGCCTTCGGCCTGAAGGAGCAGATCATCTTCCCGGAGATCGCCTACGACAAGGTCGATGCGATCCGCGGCATGGACATCGTCTTCGTCACCACGGCGAAGACGGACAAGGAAGCCAAGGCCCTGCTCAAGGGCTTCCAGCTTCCCTTCATCAATTGATCTTGGAAAACCGCCCGCCCGAGCAGTCGCTCGGCCGGGCAGGTTCCGGAGGACACTGATCGAATGGCCAAGACTTCGGCAGTCGAGAAGAACAAGCACCGCATGCATCTCGCGAAGGCGCATGCGGAGAAGCGCGCCGCGCTGAAGAGCGTGGTGATGGACCGCGAGCTTCCGGTGGAGGACCGCTTCGAGGCGACGATCAAGCTGGCGCAGCTGCCGCGGAACGGTGCGAAGAACCGCATCCGCCTGCGCTGCGAGCTGACCGGCCGTCCCCGCGGGAACTACCGCAAGTTCAAGCTGAGCCGGAACATGCTCCGCGAGCTGGCCTCGAACGGCCAGATCCCGGGGCTGGTCAAGGCCTCTTGGTAAGGTAAGGGGCCATGCAGCTCTCCGATCCGCTGGGTGACATGCTCACCCGCATCCGCAACGGCCAGCGCGCGCGCCAGGCCCGTGTGGTTTCCCCCGCCTCCCGTCTGCGCTCCGACGTGCTCGAGGTTCTGAAGCGCGAGGGCTACATCCGTGGCTTCCGCGGCGAGGAGCTCCGTCCGGGCATCAAGGTGCTCGACATCGAGCTGAAGTATTCCGAGGGCGAGCCCGCCATCAAGGAGATCACCCGCGTCTCCAAGCCGGGCCGCCGGGTTTACTCCAAGATCAAGGAGCTGCCGAAGTTCTATAACGGGCTCGGCATCTCCATCCTCTCCACGCCGCGTGGCGTGATGAGCGACCTCGAGGCCCGCGCCGCCAATGTCGGCGGCGAGGTCCTCTGCCGCGTGTTCTGACGGAGGGCAGGGGAACATGTCTCGCGTAGGCAAGTATCCGGTGAAGGTGCCCTCCGGCGTCACCCTCACCATCGACAACGGCGTCGTCGTCGCGAAGGGCAAGCTCGGCGAGCTGCGCCTGCCGCTGACCGACAAGGTCGACGTCACGATCGAGAACGGCGAAGTGGCCGTCGCCCCCCGGGGCGAGGACCGCGCCGCCCGCACGATGTGGGGCACCACGCGCTCCCTCATCAACGGGATGGTGACCGGCGTTTCGACCGGCTTCTCCAAGTCCATGGAGATCACCGGCACGGGTTACCGCGCCGCGATCCAGGGCAAGGACCTCGTGCTGAGCCTCGGCTACAGCCACGAGATTCGCTACCCGATCCCCGAGGGCATCAAGATCACGACCGAGCGCCCCACGGCGATCAAGGTCGAGGGGGCCGACAAGCAGCGCGTCGGCCAGGTTGCGGCGGAGATCCGGGCGTATCGCGGCCCCGAGCCCTACAAGGGCAAGGGCATCCGGTACGATAACGAGACCATCCTCCGGAAGGAGGGTAAGAAGAAGTAATGTCGAACAAGCTCGCACTGACCCAGCGCCGGCGCTCGCGCACGCGCTATCAGATCAAGCTGAAGGGCGCGGGGCGCGTGCGCCTCTCCGTCCACCGTTCCGGCCGGCACATCTACGCCCAGGTGATCGACGACGTGCAGGGCCGTACCCTCGCCGCCGCCTCCACCCTGGAGAAGACGGTGCGCGAGGCCGGCAATACGGGCGCGGACATCGACGCGGCGACGGCGATCGGCAAGCTGGTGGCGGAGCGCGCTCTCGCCGCCGGCGTGACCGAGGTGGTCTTCGACCGCGGTCCCTATCTCTACCACGGCCGGGTCAAGGCCCTGGCGGACGGCGCCCGCGAGGGCGGGCTGTCGTTCTGAGGAGCGGATAAATGGCATACGCACCCCGTTCGGGCGCCCCGCGCACCGGCGGCGAGGGCGGCGAGGGCGGCGATCGCCGCCGCGGCCGCCGTCGCGACGACAACCGCGAGCAGCGGCAGGATCGCGAGCAGGACGAGTTCAAGGACAAGCTCGTCACCATCAACCGCGTCGCCAAGGTCGTGAAGGGCGGCCGGCGCTTCTCCTTCGCGGCCCTCGTGGTCGTGGGCGACGAGAAGGGCCGGGTCGGCTGGGGCGCCGGCAAGGCGCGCGAGGTGCCGGAGGCGATCCGCAAGGCGACGGAGCGGGCCAAGCGCGGCCTGATCCGCGTGCCCATGCGCGAGGGCCGGACCCTGCACCACGACGTGATCGGCGAGTTCGGCGCCGGCCGCGTGATCCTGCGCGCGGCCCCGGCCGGCACGGGCATCATCGCCGGCGGCCCGATGCGCGCCGTCTTCGAGGTCCTTGGCATGGGCGACGTCGTCGCGAAGTGCACGGGCACCACGAACCCGCACAACATGGTCAAGGCGACCTTCGCCGGCCTGGCCCGCTGCACCTCCCCCCGGGCGGTCGCGGCTCGCCGCGGCAAGAAGGTGGCCGACCTGCTCCCCAACCCGCCCCGCGGCGGTGCGGAGCCGGCGACGGAGGCCGCAGGTGTCTGAGACGACGAAGAAGACCGTGAAGGTGACCCAGATCGGGTCGCCGATCGGCCGCAAGCCCGGCCAGCGCGAGACGCTGATCGGGCTCGGGCTGAACAAGATGCATCGGTCCCGCGAGCTTGAGGACACCCCTGCCGTGCAGGGGATGATCCGCAAGGTCGCGCACCTGATCAAGGTGGGCTGAACCATGCCGAAGCTGAACGAACTGCGCGACAACGAGGGCGCCCGCCCGAAGTTCAAGCGCATCGGCCGGGGCATCGGCTCCGGCAAGGGCAAGACCGGTGGTCGCGGCGTGAAGGGCCAGAAGGCCCGGACCGGCGTGTCGCTCAACGGCTTTGAGGGTGGTCAGCTTCCGCTGTACCGCCGCCTGCCCAAGCGCGGCTTCCACAATCTGTTCCGCAAGGAGTACGCGGTCATCAACCTCGGGACGCTCGACAAGGCGATCGAGGACGGCAAGCTCTCCGCAGAGGGCACGCTGGACGAGGCGGCGCTCGAGGCGGCCGGACTGGTCCGCGTGGGCAAGAAGGCGGGCGTCCGCCTGCTGGCTAAGGGCGAGATCAAGCGCGCCGTGACCCTGTCGCTGGCCGGCGCCTCCGAGGCGGCGATCGCGGCGGTCCAGGCCGCCGGCGGCACCATCACGGTGCGCGTCCAGGCCGCTGCCGAGGAAGCCCCGGCCGCTTGATTGCGGCCTTGGCTCACCCCAAGCTGATTCTGCTGTAATGTGCTGCGGCGCCGCGGGCTCTCCCTCGGCGCCGCAGTCGTGAGAAAGAGGGTCGATCCCATGGCGTCCGCCGCCGAGCAGCTCGCGGCCAATCTGAACCTCGGCGTGCTATCGCGCGCGACCGAGCTGAAGAAGCGGCTGTGGTTCACCCTGGGTGCGCTGATCGTGTACCGCCTGGGCACCTACATCCCCGTGCCGGGCGTGGATGCGGCCGTGATGGCCGAGATCCTGAACCAGCACGGCGGCGGCATCCTCGGCATGTTCGACATGTTCACGGGCGGTGCTCTCGGGCGGATGACCGTCTTCGCCCTGAACATCATGCCCTACATCTCCGCCTCCATCATCGTGCAGCTGATGTCGGCCGCCATCCCTGCCTGGGAGGCTCTCAAGAAGGAGGGCGAGGCCGGGCGGAAGCGGCTGAACCAGTACACCCGCTACCTCACTGTGCTTATCGCGTTCTTCCAGGCCTATGGAATCGCGGTCGGGCTTGAGGGGATGCGCGGGCAGTTCGGGCTGGCGGTGCTCGATCCCGGCTGGTTCTTCCGCATTTCCTGCGTCACTACCCTGGTGGGCGGCACGATGTTCCTGATGTGGCTGGGCGAGCAGATCACCGCCCGCGGCGTCGGCAACGGTATCTCGCTCATCATCTTCGCGGGCATTGTGGCGAACCTGCCGCACGCCCTTGTCTCGACGCTGGAACTGGGGCGGACCGGGGCGCTCTCGCCCTTCTTCATCCTTTTCTTCCTCGTCATGGCCTTGGCCGTGATCGCCTTCGTCGTCTTCATTGAGCGGGCGCAGCGGAAGATCCCCATCCAGTACCCGAAGCGCCAGGTTGGCAACCGCATGTTCGGCGGGGATTCCACGCACCTGCCGTTGAAGCTGAACACGGCCGGCGTGATCCCGCCGATCTTCGCATCTTCGCTCCTCCTGCTGCCCGCCACCTTCTCCGGCTTCTCCGCCACTCAGGGCGAGGAGAACTGGCTGACGCGCACGGCGGCGCTGCTGGCGCATGGGCAGCCGCTCTACATGGGCCTCTACGTCGCCCTCATCATCTTCTTCGCCTTCTTCTACACGGCCGTGGTCTTCAACCCCGTGGAGACCGCTGACAACCTGAAGAAGTATGGCGGCTTCGTGCCGGGCATCCGCCCCGGCGCGGCGACGGCGGAGTACTTCGACCGGGTGCTGACGCGCCTGACCCTGGTGGGCGCCGTCTATCTCTGCATCGTCTGCCTCATCCCGGAGTTCCTGATCAGCCAGTACGGGGTGCCCTTCTACTTCGGCGGCACCTCGCTCCTGATCATCGTCTCCGTCACCATGGACACGGTGGCCCAGGTGCAGTCCCATCTTTTCGCGCACCAGTACGAGGGCCTGATTCGCAAGGCCCGGGTGGGCGGCCGCGGTGCCGGCCCCGCCCCCGTCACCCCGCGCGGAGGGAGCCCCCGGCGATGAACCTGATCCTTCTGGGCCCGCCGGGAGCGGGGAAGGGGACCCAGGCGAAGATGCTGCAGGACCGGCACGGGATCGCCCAGATCTCCACCGGGGACATGCTGCGGGCCGAGGTGCGGTCGGGCTCCGCCATCGGGAACGAGGCGAAGGCGATCATGGAGCGGGGCGACCTGGTGCCCGACGCCATCATCACCGCCATGCTGGCCATCCGCGTGCAGAAGCCGGACTGCGCGGCCGGCTTCATCCTGGACGGCTTTCCCCGCACCGTGCCCCAGGCCGAGGCGCTGGACGTAATGCTGGCCGAGATGGGACTGGCGCTGAATCACGTGATCGAGCTGAAGGTCGATGACGGGGCGCTGGTCGAGCGGATCGCCGGCCGATTCACCTGCTCCTCCTGCGGCACGGGCTACCACGACCGGTTCAAGCCCACCCAGGTCCCGGGCATCTGCGACGTCTGCGGCAGCCACGACTTCACGCGTCGGGCGGACGACAAGGCAGAGACCGTGGCGGCCCGGCTGGAGGCCTACCACCGCTCCACCGCGCCGCTGCTGCCCTACTACGCGGCGCAGGGAAAGCTGAAGCACGTGGACGGGATGGCGGAGATGGCCACGGTTGCCGGCCAGATCGAGGCCATCCTCGACGGGGCCGAATCCAGGCTTGACTCCCGGGGCACCAGCCCGTAAATCGCCGTTCTTCGCGGCCGGGCCAAACCCTGCCGCCATTCCGCTTGCATGGACGGCTTCCGTCCAGGACTCGTCGTTGACCCGGTCGCCTCCGCGGTGCCCGGGTCAGGATCACCTCGCCGGACGGTTCCCGCCCGGCCCGAACGGAACCCTGGGTTCCAGGAGAGCAACGTGGCGCGCATCGCCGGCGTGAACATCCCCGACAACAAGCGCGTGCATATCTCGCTGCGCTACATCTTCGGCATCGGCCCCAAGAACGCGGCCGACATCTGCGAGAAGCTCGGCATCCCCGAGGAGCGCCGCGTGAACCAGCTCTCCGAGGATGAGCTGCTCCGCCTGCGCGAGATGATGGACCGCGACTACCGCGTGGAGGGTGACCTCCGCCGCGAGGTGGCGATGAACATCAAGCGGCTTATGGACATGGCCTGCTACCGCGGCCTGCGCCACCGCCGCGGCCTGCCGGTGCGCGGCCAGCGCACGCACACGAACGCGCGCACCCGCAAGGGCAAGGCCGTCGCGATCGCCGGCAAGAAGAAGGTGACGAAGTAAATGGCGCGTCAGCCGAGCGGGAACCGTCCCCGCAAGAAGGAGCGGAAGAACATCTCTTCCGGCGTGGCCCACGTGCTCGCCTCCTTCAACAACACGATCGTCACGATCACGGACAGCCAGGGCAACGCGATCGCCTGGTCGTCCTCCGGCTCCCAGGGCTTCAAGGGCAGCCGCAAGTCCACCCCCTACGCGGCCCAGGTGGCGGCGGAGGACGCGGGCAAGAAGGCGCGCGAGCACGGCATGGAAACGCTGGAGATCATGGTCTCCGGCCCCGGCTCGGGCCGCGAGAGCGCGCTTCGCGCCCTGCAGGCCGTCGGCTTCTACGTCACCGCGATCAAGGACGTGACGCCGATCCCGCACAATGGCTGCCGCCCCCGCAAGCGGCGCCGCGTCTAAGGGGGACACACCACCATGAGTGGCGCGATGGATCGCAACTGGCGTTCCCTCATCAAGCCCGAGCGTCTGGACGTGGAGGGGGGCAACGACCCCTCCCGTTCCGCGACCATCGTCGCGGAGCCGCTGGAGCGCGGCTTCGGCATGACCCTCGGTAACGCGCTGCGTCGCATCCTGCTGTCGTCCCTTCAGGGCGCGGCGGTGACGGCGGTGCAGATCGACGGCGCGCTGCACGAGTTCAGCTCGCTCCCGGGCGTCCGCGAGGACGTGACGGACATTGTGCTGAACATCAAGCGCCTGGCCATCCGCATGCAGGGCGAGGGCTCCAAGCGCCTCTCCCTGACCGCGACCGGCCCGGGCGAGGTGACGGCCGGCCAGATCCAGGTGACGGGCGATATCGAGATCGCCAACCCGGAGATGGTGATCTGCACGCTGGACGACGGCGCGCGGCTGAACGCCGAGCTCACCGTCTCCACCGGCAAGGGCTATGTCCCCGCCTCCGAGAACCGCCCCGAGGACGCGCCGATCGGCCTGATCCCCGTGGACGCCATCTACTCCCCGGTGCGCCGCGTGGCCTACCGCGTCGAGCCGACCCGCGTCGGCCAGCGCACGGACTACGACAAGCTGGTGCTGAACGTGGAGACCGACGGCACGGTCACGCCGGATGACGCCGTGGCGCTCGCCGCGCGCATCCTGCAGGACCAGCTGCAGCTCTTCATCAACTTCGACGAGCCGCGCGAGGCGCGCCCCGCCGAGGTCGAGGACGACCTGCCGTTCAACCGCAACCTGCTCCGCAAGGTGGACGAGCTCGAGCTCTCCGTCCGCTCGGCGAACTGCCTGAAGAACGACAACATCGTCTACATCGGCGATCTCGTTCAGAAGTCCGAGCAGGAGATGCTGCGCACCCCGAACTTCGGCCGCAAGTCTCTCAACGAGATCAAGGAGGTCCTCACCTCCATGGGGCTGCAGCTCGGCATGAACGTCCCGGGCTGGCCGCCCGAGAACATCGAGGACCTGGCCCGCAAGGTCGACGAGCCCTTCTAGAGCGGCCGAGAAAAGGACTAAGTCAATGCGTCACGGGGTCTCGGGCCGGAAGCTCGGCGTTACCTCCTCCCACCGGATCTCCATGTTCCGGAACATGGCGACCAGCCTGCTCAAGCACGAGCAGATCACGACCACGCTGCCGAAGGCCAAGGAGCTGCGCCCCTACGTGGAGCGCATCATCACCCTCGGCAAGCGCGGCGACCTGCACGCCCGCCGCCAGGCGGCCGCGCAGATCCGCGACGCGGCCGTGGTCCGCAAGCTGTTCGACACGCTCGCGCCGCGCTACTCCGCCCGCAACGGCGGCTATACCCGCGTGCTGCGCGCCGGCATCCGCTACGGCGATGCCGCCCAGATGGCGGTGATCGAGCTCGTCGAGCGCGACGTGGCCGCCAAGGGCCTGGACAGCGGTCCGAAGCCCGAGGTGGTCGAGGAAGCGGCCGAGGCGTGAATTCGCCTCTCCGCAAGGTTCTGCGAAGGGCGGGTGGGCGACCACTCGCCCTTCTGCTTTTGGCCGGTCTGCTGGCGGCCCCTGCCGCCTCTCAGCCGGTGCCGGAACCCTCGCCGCTCACCCTGGCCGGGCGGCCCGTGGCGGATCTGGCCGCGCACCCGGACGTCTCCATCGGCTTCCGCTCCGTCGCGCGCGGTCGGCAGACCTACATCCTGCGCCACCTCCGGGCCGAGGACCCGGGCGCGCTGCGGGTCGCGGAGGACCGCTACGTCTTTGGCTGGACCTGCGACGGTGGTGACTGCGCGGAGGCCGGACTGTTCCTCGGCTACGACAGCCGGACGGAACGCTTCTACCTGCTGCTGCTAGACGAGGGCTCCGCCAGCCTTACCGTTCCCACCCGCGGCGCCCCCTGGCCGGCACCGCTGGCCGAGGCCGTCCTGGCCTTAAAGCCGGACCTCAGGTCCTTCCGGGCGGAGTAGCGCGGAAACGACCGGCCCGCGGCGCCGTTCGAGGGAGGATCGGGAAGGACAACCGCCATGATGCGCTGGGCCCTCGGCCTCGCCGTCCTCTTCGCACTCCTCGCCCTTCTGGCGAGGGTGCTGCAATTCGGCTTCTCCGTCGCGCTGCTGGCCGTGGCCGCCGTCGCGCTCGTGGCGGCTCTTGTCACGGGGTTGATGGCGAGGGCCGGGGCGGGCCGCGATGCTTCGCCACCACCGCCCGACCGAAGGGGCTAGTCCGGCAGGCCCGTCACTCGGGCTTCACCTGCGCCACCCTGATCACCTCGGCCCAGCGGGCGATGTCCTCCTTCAGGAAGGCGCCCATCGCGTCAGCGTCCCGGACGTTCACCGCCATCCCCACCTCCGTGGTGCGGGCGCGCACCGGCTCCCGCGCCATGGCGGCCAGCGCGAGCGCGCGCAGCCGGGCCAGGGCCAGGGCGGGAACGGCTGCCGGGGCGAAGAGGCCGAACCAGGCATCCGCCTCAACGCCCTGCACCCCCGCTTCCGCCAGGGTCGGCAAGTCCGGCAGGTGAGGGGAGCGGCGCGGCGACGCCACGGCCAGCGCGCGCAACCTGCCCGTCTGCACCTGCGTCAGCACGGTGGGGGCGGTCGCGAAGCTGACCTGCACGTGGCCGCCCAGGAGGTCGTTCAGCATTGGGGATGAGCCGCGGTAGGGCACATGCACCATGTCCGCCCCGGTCCTGGCCCGGAACAGCTCCAGGGTGAGGTGGGAGGCCGAGCCCTGGCCCGTGGAGGCGCAGGTGATTGCCCCCGGCCGCGCCTTCGTCAGGCCCAGCAGTTCCGCCACGGTGGTGGCCGGCACGTCCGGGCGAACCACCAGGATGTGCTGCAGGTCCGCCAGCCCGGCGACGGGCACGAAGTCCTTCACCGGATCGTAGCCGCCGCCGTCCGGAAGCAGGGAGATGTTGGTGGCGTGGGTCTGGTTGGAGGCGAGCATAATCTGCGTGCCGTCCGCCGGCCCTGTCGCCACGCGACGGGAGCCGATGGAGCCGCCGCCACCCGCCACGTTCTCCACCACCACGGGCGTGCCCAGGTCTTTTGCCATCTCCCCGGCCACCATCCGCGCCAGCACGTCTGTCGGTCCGCCGGCGGGGTAGGGAACGACCAGCACGACCGGCCGCGTCGGCGTCCAGTCCGGGCTGCCCCCCTGCGCGCGCGCCACGGCGGGCATGGATATGAGGCCTGGCAGGGCCAGGGCGTGACGACGGGTGAGCATGGCGGGAACCTCCCATCCCTTGATTGGTGAACCGCGCGGCGCGGGGGATTGCCAGCACGGATCGCACGGATCGCCCGCGCTGGAAACGGCGCCCTGACGGCAGCACGCCCGCGCCCCGCGCGTGGCCGGGCTGACGCGCGCCGCGCGCCGGCGCAGGATGCGCCCGCACCGGGAAGGGAAGGGCGCATGTTGTTCGAGGGCTTCACGCTGGAGACCCGGGAGGCAAACGGCACCACGCTCCGCCTCCGCCGCGCGGGGGAGGGGCCGCCGCTGCTGCTGCTGCACGGCAACCCGCAGACCCACGCCATGTGGCACAAGGTGGCCCCCGTGCTGGCCCAGCGCTTCACCGTGGTCCTGCCGGACCTGCGCGGCTACGGCTTCAGCGGCAAGCCCCACGTCGCTCCCGGCAGCGCCGCCTTCAGCAAGCGGGAGATGGCGGCGGACATGGCTGCGCTGATGACCGCGCTCGGCCACGACACCTTCCGCGTGGTCAGCCATGACCGCGGCGCCCGCGTGGCGCACCGCCTGGCGCTGGACCATGGCAACAGGGTGGAGCGGCTCTGCACCATGGACATCGTCCCCACCCTCGCGCATTTCGAGCGCACGGACATGGACTTCGCGCTCGGCTACTACCACTGGTTCCTGCTCGCCCAGCCGCACCCTCTGCCGGAACGCCTGATCCGCCGCGACGTGGAGGACTGGTTCCGCCTTCACACCACCCGCGAGCCGAAGGATGACGGGTTCTTCCACCCGGAAGCGCGGGCCGACTACCTCGCCGCCCTGAACCTGCCCGGCACGGTGGAATCCATCTGCGAGGACTACCGCGCCGCGACGGGCATCGACCTGGAGCACGACCGCGCCTCCCGCGCCGAGGGCGTCCGGGTGCGCTGTCCCATGCTCGTGCTCTGGGGGTCGAAAGGCAAGATCGGCAAGTGGTACGAGCCGCTGAAGCTCTGGCGCGACTACGCCGACGGCACGATCGAGGGCGGGCCGGTGAACAGCGGCCACTACCTCGCGGAGGAAGCGCCGGAGGAGGTGCTGGCCACGCTGGAAGGTTTTCTCAGACCGTGAACTGCTCCGCCAGGATGCGCTCGGGCAGCCCGTGGTCGGGGTCAAACAGCATGGTCAGCCGCACGCGCGCGTCCTCGCAGATCTCCACGCGGCGGATGTCGCGCACCTCCGTGTAGTCCGCCACCGCCGCCACGGGCCGCTTCTCCGCCTCCAGGATCTCGAAGGCGACTGAGGCGGTGCCCGGCAGCAGCGCCCCTCGCCAGCGGCGGGGCCGGAAGGCGGAGATAGGCGTCATCGCCAGCAGGTTCGTCCCCAGCGGGATGATCGGCCCGTGGGCGGATAGGTTGTAGGCCGTGCTGCCCGCCGGCGTGGCCACCAGGATGCCGTCGCAGATCAGCTCCGCCATCCGCTCCTTCCCGTCTACCAGGATGCGGATCTTCGCGGCCTGCCGCGTCTCCCGCAGCAGGGAAACCTCGTTGATCGCCAGCGCCTCCGCCACGCTGCCATCGGCGCCCGTCGTCCGCATCCGCAGGGGCTGCAGCAGCGCGGCCTGGGCGGCGCGCAGCCGCTCCGTCAGGCCCTCCTCGCGGTAGGGGTTCATCAGGAAGCCGACGCTGCCGCGGTTCATGCCGTAGACCGGCAGATTGCGGCCGAGCAGGCGGTGCTGCGTCTCCAGCATCGCGCCGTCGCCCCCCAGCGCCACCACCACGGCCGCCTCCTCCGGCGGGGCGTCGCCGTAGATCGCCACCAGCGCCGCCCTGGCCGCCGCCGCCTCCTCCGAGGTTGCCGCGACGAAAGCGATCCGGCCGCAGAGGTCCTCCGGCAGGTCGCGCGGCCCGTCGGGATCGGGCGCGCTGCCGAGAAGGGCGGCCGTCATGCCCGGCGGACCGGCCAGGACACGGCACGCGGGCAGGGGGCGTGCGACCGCCCGGCTCTCGTCATCATCGGCATGACCCCATCAAGCGCGAGAGGCGGGCGCGCCGCAAGCCGCAGGGCTTGACGTCCGCCGCGCCCGCCGCCTCCATCCCGGCAACGACAGGGGGTGAGGAGATGGCCATGCTCGGACGCCGCACGATGCTGGGATGGACGGCCGCGGGCGCCGCCATCGCCGCCCTCACCGCGCCGCGCCCGTCGCGCGCCCAGGCAGCCTGGCCGAACCGCCCCATCCGCCTGATCGTCGCCTTCGCCGCCGGCGGCGCCGCGGACAGCGTGGCCCGCGTGCTCGCACCCCGCCTGGGCGACCGGCTCGGCCAGACGGTGGTGGTGGAGAACCGCACGGGCGGCGGCGGCTCCAACGGCGGGGCGGTGGTGGCCCAGGCGGCGCCGGACGGGCACACCCTGCTCTGGGACGCCTCCTCCCATGTGGTGAACCCCAGCCTGCTGCGGGGCCTCGCCTTCGACTACGCCACGGCCTTCCTGCCGGTGACGCTGGCGGCCACCTTCCCGCAGGTGCTGGCGGTGAAGGCCGACAGCCCGATCCGCAGCGTGGCGGACTTCGTCGCGGCGGCGAAGGCGCGGCCGGGCGCGCTGAACATGGGCACCCAGGGCAACGCCACGGCAGGCCACCTGGCGCTCGCCCAGTTCGGACGGCTGGCGGGGATCGAGGTGACGCACGCCCCCTACCGCGGCGGCGCCGACGCGGCGCGGGACCTAGCGGCCGGGGTGCTGGACGGCGCCTTCATCACCGTGCTCTCCGCCGGGCCCGTGGCCGATTCGGGCCGGGCGCGTCTGCTGGCGGTGGCGACCGAATCGCGGATCGCCGCGCGGCCGGACGTGCCGACCTTCGCCGAGGCGGGGCTGCCCGGCCTCACCATCGCGGAGTGGTGCGCCCTCTTCGCCCCGGCCGGCACGCCGGCGGCGGTGGCGGAGCGGTTGCACGCCGCGACCACCTCCGCCCTTGCCGATCCGGAGGTGAAGTCGCGGCTGGACGGGCTGGTGGCGGTGCCCGTCGGCTCCTCGCCCGCCGATTTCGCCCGCTTCATCGTCCGGGGACGCGCCGAGATGGGCGCGCTGGTCCGGGACGCCGGTATCAGGGCGGAGTAGCGGTACACGAAAACGCCGCCGGCCCCGGGTTCTCCCCCGGGCCAGCGGCGCGGAATGGCGGCGCGGTGGCGCTTACTTCTTGCCCTTAGCGCGGGCCTTGCGGGCCGCGTAGCGCCGGTCGCGCTCCAGCTTGGCCTCGATCAGCTCCTGGCGGGCCCGCTCCGCGGCCTCCGCGGCCTCGCGGGCCAGCTCGGCCTGGCGGGCCTCCTCCTCGGCGATCAGCCGCAGGCGCTCGGCCTCCTGGCGGGCTTTCTCCTCCTCCTTCAGGCGGCGGCGCTCGGCCTCGCGCGCCTCGCGCGCCTGGATAATCTGCCGGCGCTCCTCCATCCGGGCCTGCACGGCCGGATCCTCGGCCGTCGGCCGCGCCTTGAAGCGCTCGAGAAGGGCCTTCTTGGCCTCGTCGGAGTTCTTGCTGCGGTCGTTGAAGTCTGTGCCCTTGAGGGTTCGCATCGTCTCTCTCTGATGGGTGCCGGTGCGGGGCCCTGCCGGCTGGTGCTGCCCGCCCGCCCCTCCGCTTCGCGCTGGCGCTCAGGTGGCACTGCGCGGGCAAAAAAGAAAGCCCGGAAAGCGACGGCCTGAAGCCTGAGCCTTCCGGGCAAGTGCATACAGGGAGGCTTCACGTCTGGGAGACGCGGGGTCCCGAGGACCCCGTCCGGATCAATCACCGAACGAAGGAAAGGTTAGGCCCGGCCCTCCGATGCCGGGCGCGCCAATAACGTCCAGCGGCCATGCGGGTGCTGCATGACGCACCGCAGCACGGAACGGCGGCGTCGGTCAGACATGCCCGGCCAGCTCCGCCACGAGGAAGTCGCGGAAGACCGCCACGCGCTTGGAGTTCCGCATCTCCTCCGGATAAACGAAGAAGGCCTCGATCTTCGGGGTCTTCAGCTCCGTCAGCACGGGCACCAGGTCCGCCAGGTCCTCGCCCATGTAGTCGGGCAGGGCGGCGATCCCGAGGCCGGAGCGCACCGCCCGCAGCATGGCCGGAAGCGAGTTCACCTCCACCGCCGCCCGGCGAGGGGATCCCTGCCGACGGCCCGCCTCGGCCAGCCAGTTAATGTCCTCCACGGGCGGGTGATAGTCGCCGTAGATGATCAGCCGGTGGGCATCCAGGTCCTCCGCCCGCTGCGGGATCCCGGCGCCGCGCAGGTAGTCCGGCGATCCCACCACCTTCCAGCCGAAGGTCGCGATGTGCCGCTGGATCAGGTCCGGCTGCCGCGGCGCGTGCATGCGGATGGCAAGGTCCGCCTCCCGCATCGCCAGGTCCAGCTCCGTGTCGTCCAGCAGCAGCGTCACCGTCATGTCGGGGTGCAGCTTCAGGAAGCGCTCCAGCCGCGGGGCGAGCCAGTTGGCGCCGAAGCCAGTGGTGGTCGTCACCTTCAGCCGCCCCGCCGCGCGCTCCCGGCTCTCGGTCAGCAGGGCCTCCGTCATCGCCAGCTTGGCGAAGACCTCGCGCACCGTCTTGTTCAGCGTCTCGCCCTGCTCCGTCAGGATCAGCCCGCGCGCGTGCCGGTGGAACAGCGGCACGTTCAGGCTCTCCTCCAGCGCCTGGATCTGGCGGGAGACGGCGGACTGGCTGAGGTTCAGCGTGTCCCCGGCATGGGTGAAGGATCCCGCCTCCGCGACGGCGTGGAAGACCCGCAGCTTGTCCCAGTCCAGCGGCATCAGCCGTCCACCGCGTCGTAGGCCGCCACAGCGGGGGCGTCGTCGGGCATGTGGGCCAGCCACTTCTCGGCGTCCAGCGCTGCCATGCAGCCCGAACCCGCGGCGGTGACGGCCTGGCGGTAGATCCGGTCCTGCACGTCGCCGGCCGCAAAAACGCCGGGGATGCTGGTGCGGGTCGATCCCGGCTCGGTCACGATGTAGCCGTCCGCATCCGTCTCCAGCTGGCCGCGGAACAGGGCGGTGGCGGGGTCGTGCCCGATCGCCACGAACATGCCGTCCACCGGAAGCTCGGTGGTGCCGCCGCCGGCGAGGTCGCGCAGCCGCAGGGCGCGCAGGGCGCGGAACTTGCCCTCGGTCGCCAGCGCCTCCTCCACCACCGCGTTCCAGACCACGGAAATGCGGGGGTGCTTGAACAGCCGCTCCTGCATGATCCGCTCCGCCCGCAGGCTGTCCCGCCGGTGGACCAGCGTGACCTTGGACGCCAGCCCGGCGAGGTAGAGGGCCTCCTCCACCGCCGAGTTGCCGCCGCCGATCACCGCCACCTCGCGGCTGCGGAAGAAGAAGCCGTCGCAGGTGGCGCAGGCGGAGACGCCGAAGCCCGAGAGCTCCTTCTCCCCGGGGATGCCGAGCCAGCGCGCCTGGGCGCCGGTGGCGATCACCATGGCGGAGGCCTCGTAGGTGTCGCCCGAATCGCCGACGGCCCGGAAGGGCTTCGCCCCCAGCTCCACCCCGGTGATGACGTCCTGGATGATGCGCGTGCCGACATGGGCGGCCTGGGCCTGCATCTGCTCCATCAGCCAGGGGCCCTGAACCGCGCTGGCAAAGCCGGGGTAGTTCTCGACATCGGTGGTGATGGTGAGCTGACCCCCCGGCTGGAGCCCCGCGACGAGGATCGGCTCGAGCCCGGCGCGCGCGGCGTAGATGGCGGCGGTGTAGCCGGCCGGGCCGGCGCCGAGGATGAGCAGTCGCGTACGGTGGGTGTTGGCCACGTCCATGTCCTGAAGGCAGTGCAGAGTCGCGGCACCACCATATCGGTGCGCGCGCCGCCTTGCACCACCCCTGGACCTCTCGGGATACGGCGGGCCTTGAAGCCGCCCCCCCGCTCAGGGGATAGTCGGGGGCAGGAGCTCCGGCCCGCAGCTCGGGCGGCAAGCCTTACCCGAGACCCGACCCGCGACCGGCCCCTCAAGACGGCCCGAGAGAAGAACCGCCCTTGAAAGACCTCGGCAACGGCTTCGCGCCCGGCGCCCTCGACGCAACCGACCGCGAGATCCTGCGCGAGCTGCAGGCCGATGGCCGCATGACGAACGTGGCGCTGGCCGCCCGGGTGGGCCTCTCCGCCCCGCCCTGCCTGCGCCGCGTCCGCCGGCTGGAGGAATCCGGCGTGATCCGCGGCTACCACGCCGACGTGGACCCGGCCTCGCTCGGCTGGGAGATCACCTTCTTCGCCGTGGTGGGGCTGGAGAGCCAGAAGCTGCCGGTGCTGGAATCCTTCGAGGCCATGGTGCGGGACTGGCCGGAGGTGCGGGAGTGCCACATGATCCGCGGCGGCGGCGACTTCCTGCTGCGCCTCGTCGCCCGCAACCCCGCGCACGAGAACGAGCTGACGAACCGGCTGACGGGCTCGGAGCTCGTCATGCACGTCCGCACCCTGCAGACCATCCGGACATCCAAGGACGAGGCCGGGGTGCCGGTGGAGGGGTGAAGGGGTGAAGGGGCGCTAGCCCCCCGCCCAGACCCCCCGCCCGGCCTCCCGCGCCTCCGTCTCGCTCCGCCGCAGCTCGGGCGAGGCATCGGCGCTGGCGCGGCCGCCGCCGTTGAACAGCACCACGTCCGACAGGTCGCGCCCCTCCACGCTGCAGCGATGCGCGCCGTCCCCCACGGGCTCGCACGCCACCTCCCGCCCGGCGAGGTAGAGGGCGAGCTGGCGGGCATACTCCCCGCGCATCCCGATCACCCCGGTCAGCTGCAGGGCGCGGTTGCCGAGGCGCAGCGTGGCCGTGTCCACCACGCTCGCCACGCCGCGGACCGGCGGCGCGCGGGTGGGTTCCGGCGCGCGGGCGGGCCGGGTGGCGGGCATTGGCGCCTCCGCGGTCTTGGCGCGGTCCGCGTTGCGGACGAAGTCCTGGAAGATGCGGGCGGGCAGGGCGCCGCCCGTCACGTTCCGCATGGGCGAGTTGTCGTCGTTCCCCACCCAGACCCCGACGACCACGTCCGCGGTCATGCCAATGAACCAGGCGTCGCGGCTGTCCTGGGTGGTGCCGGTCTTGCCCGCCACGGGCCGGTCCAGCCGCGCGGCGGTGCCGGTGCCGTTCGCCACCACGGCGAGCATGATGTCCAGCAGCCCCTGATGCGCCGCGGGGGAGAGGATGGGGGCGCCGCCGGGCATGGTGTCCGGCCGGGTGAAGAGCGCCCGGTCCCGCGCCCGCACGCTGCGGACGATGTAGGGCTCCACTGCCCGATTGCCGGCCGCCGCGGCGAAGGCGGCCGTCATCTCCAGCAGCGTCGACTCCCCCGCGCCGAGGGAGACGGCCGGCGCGTCCGGCATCTCCGAGCGCAGCCCCATCTTCCGGGCCATGTCCATCACGCGCTGCCGGCCGAGATTGGCGTAGAGCTGCACCGCCACCGTGTTCACGGATTGCGCGAAGGCGTCCCGCAGGCTCATCGGGCCGCGGAAGCGGTCCCCGTAATTGCCGGGCTCCCAGTCCCCGATCCGCACGGGCTGGTCGATCACGGTGCTGCCCGGCGACATCCCGGATTCCAGCGCCGCGGCGTAGGTGAAGAGCTTGAAGAGGGAGCCGGGCTGCCGTCGCGCCTGGGTTACGCGGTTGAACTGGCTGACCGCGTAGTCCCGCCCCCCCACCGCCGCCAGCACGGCGCCGTCATGCGTCATTGCCAGCAGCGCGGCCTGGGAGGCGTTCACGCGCTTCCCCTCGCCGTCCAGCCACCCCGCCACAACCCGTTCCGCCAGGTCCTGCAGGGCCGGGTCCAGCGTGGTGCGGACGGAGAGGTCCACCGGCAGCGGGCCGATCAGGCGCCGCGCCTCGGCCTCCACCCAGTCGGCGAAGTAGCCGCGGCCGGGAGGGGTCTCCGGCGGGGCGCGGAGGACGGGCGGCGCGGCGCGGGCGGCGGTCACCGCCTCCGTCGTGGCGTGCCCGGTCTCCTGCATCACGGAGAGGACGAGCTCCGCCCGCTTCCATGCCCCTTCCGGGTTGCGGTTCGGCGCGAGGCTGGACGGCGCGCGGACAAGGCCGGCGAGCATCGCCGCCTCGCCGAGGCTCAGCTCCGCCGCGCCCTTGCCGAAGTAGCGGCGGGCCGCGGCATCGGCCCCCCATGCGCCGGCGCCGAAATAGGCGGCGTTGAGGTAGCGGGCGAGGATCTCCTCCTTGCTCAGCCGCGCCTCCAGCCAGAGGGCGAGCACCGCCTCCTGGATCTTGCGGATCAGGGACCGGTCCTGGGACAGGTAGTTCAGCCGGGCCAGCTGCTGGGTGATGGTGCTGGCGCCCTGCCGCGCCCGCCCAGCCTCCGCGTTCCGCAGCACGGCGCGGAGCAGGCCGCGCGGATCCACCCCGCCATGGTTGTGGAAGCGCCGGTCCTCGATGGCCACGACGGCATCGGCGAGGGGCCTGGGCAGCTTGTCCGCCTCGATCGCGTCGCCGCGCAGCACGCCCCGGGCCGCGAAGGCCGTGCCGTCGCGGGATTCGAGGATGAGGGAGGCCGGTGTCGCATCGGGCTGCATGCCGCCGCCGACCGGGACCTGGAACATGATCCAGGCGAGGGATCCCAACCCCAGCAGAGCGACGAGGCACAGGGCGAGGAGGACCCGGCCCGGCCGGAGCGCGGCGCGGAGCCCGCGCAGGGCACGGCCCGCGAAGGGCGCCCGCCGTGGCGGGGATGGGGCGGGCGGCGCCGGCAGCGGGGAGGACGGTGGGTTAGGTGCTGCGGCCGGAGGTGGGGGAGGTGGCTGGGCCGGCATGCCCTGCGCGGGTTGCGGCACGGGCTCCGGCCCCGTTCCCGGCCCCGTTCCCGGTTCGGAGCGACCGAAGCTGTTGCGCCCTGACCCTCGCGCCATTCTCAGTTCGTCCCCAACTCGGCCGGCATCAGCGGACAGGATCGATCCAGCTGCCCCGCTGCGGCGCGCGGGCCGCTGCGGCCGCCGGAGCAGCAACCGGGGAAGCCATTGGGGCAGCCACTGGAGCAGCCACTGGGGCGGTGGCCGCCGCGGCGGGCGCCGTGGGCTGGAGCGCGACCGGGGCGGCGGGCGCGGCGCTCACCATGGTGGGGGGCACGGCCGGGCGCGCAGGCGGGAGCGGCTGCGCCGTGACGGCCGCGGGAGCAGGAGAGGGGGCGGACCTCGGCGCCGCGTCCGCCAGGGCGGGCGCCTCGGGCTGTTGAGGGGGCGGTGCCTCCCGCGTCCGGGCCGGGCGCCGGGAACGCCTCGGCGCCGCGTAGCGGGGCGCGGGCGCGTAGAGGCGCAGGCCGAAGATGCTGGCAACGGCCGCTTCCGGGCTCCAGCCGCGGCCCCGCCGGCGGGCCTCGGCCTCCGAGGGGACCAGCAGGGAAAGGGCCAGCACGGCCAGCAGGAAGGGGATCGTGCGGGCAGGGGCTGGCAAGGAAAGGGGCCTCCGGGCTGCTACATGCCCCGGACAACCCCTGTCGCGCCCCTTCGGTTGCGCCACGGGCGGCGTCTCAGCCGCGGCGGACCACGTAGTCGCCCGCCTCCAGCGCGGCGATCAGCGCCGCGCCCTGGGCGGCATCCCGCACCTCGATCATCAGCTCCAGCTCCGTGGACTGCACGGTGGGGGCGCCGAAGAGCTGCTGGTGCTTCACCTCGATCACGTTCCCCCCCGCCTCCGAGATGCGGCGGGAGATGTCGGCCAGCACGCCCGGCCGGTCCGGGATGTCGAAGTGCAGGCGCATGATGCGGCCATCGCGCAGGAGTTGGCGCAGCAGCACGTTGGAGAGGGCCCGGGCGTCGATGTTGCCGCCGCAGACGGGCGTGCCCACGCGGCGGCCGGCGAAGCGGGCGGGGTGGGCCAGAAGGGCCGCCACGCCCGTGGCGCCCGCGCCCTCCGCCACCACCTTGGCGCCCTCTGCCAGCAGGGCGATGCCCTGCTCCACCGCGCGCTCTGGCACCACCAGCACCTCGATCCCGAGGCGCCGCAGCAGGGCCAGCGGGGCCTCGCCCACGTCCCGCACGGCAATGCCCTCGGCGATCGTCGGGCCGCCGACGGAGACGGGCTGGCCCGCCAGGCGCTGCGCCATCGCCGGATAGCCCTCCACCTCCACCCCGTAGATGCGGAGGTTCGGGTTCATCTCCAGCGCGGCCGCGGCGCAGCCGGCCAGCAGGCCGCCGCCGCCGACGGGGAAGATGAGGGTGTCGAGGGCCGGGGCGTCCTCCAGCATCTCGATCGCCATCGTGCCCTGGCCCGCGATCACGCCAGGATCGTCGTAGGGATGAATGAAGGTCAGCCCCTCGCGCAGGGCCAGCGCATGGGCGTGGGCCGCGGCCTCGGCCAGGGTCTCCCCGTGCAGCACCACCGTGGCACCCCAGCTCTCCGTCCGCACCACCTTCGTCGCCGGGGTGAAGCGCGGCATGACGATGGTGGCGCGGATGCCCAGCAGGCTGGCGTGGCGCGCCACCGCCTGGGCGTGGTTGCCGGCGGACATGGCGATCACGCCCGTCGCTTTCTCCCGCGCCGTCAGCAGCGCCAGGCGGTTCGCCGCGCCCCGCTCCTTGAAGGCGCCGGTGGCCTGGAGGTTGTCGAGCTTCAGCCAGACGTCGCAGCCCGTCGCACGGCCCACGGAAGGGGCCGGGATGGTGGGCGTGCGCATCACGGCGCCGCGGATCCGCTCCGCCGCCGCGCGCACATCGGCGAGCGTGATGGCCGGCGCCACCGGGGCGTCCGCGGCGGCGCTCAGCACGGCCGGCTCAGAAGGCGACCTTGGTGATCTCGACGGAGCGGGCCCCGCCCGGCGCCGGGACCTCGACGCTGTCCCCCACCTTGCGCCCGAGCAGGGCCTTGGCGAGGGGCGAGGAGATGGAGATCGACCCGTTCTTCATGTCCGCCTCGTAGGCGCCGACGATGCGGTAGGTCTTCTCGTCCTCCGTCTCCTCGTCGACGATCGTGACGCGGGCGCCGAAGCGCACCTGGTCGCCGGACATCTTGGAGACGTCGATCACCTCGACGGAGGGGATCACCCCTTCCAGGTCGGCGATACGGCCCTCGATGAAGGACTGCTTCTCGCGCGCCGCGTGGTACTCGGCGTTCTCCGAGAGGTCGCCATGGGCGCGGGCCTCGGCGATGGCGCGGATCACGGCCGGACGCTCCTCGGCGCGCAGGACGCGCAGCTCGTCCTCGAGACGGGCGAGGCCCTCGGCGGTCATCGGGAACTTCTGCATGGGCGGGTTTCCCCCGGGACTGGCGGTCACGTCTCACGAATCCGGCCCCGCACCCCTTCAGGGCACCGGGCCGGCCTAGATGCGGCCGCCGCGCCCCCAGCCCTCGCAGGAGCATGGGGACGCGGCGGCTGAAACGCTTGGGGCGGGTGCCGGCCTTTCGGCCGGTCCCGCCCCTTGTCGGGTGGGGCCCTCTCGGACCCTACGAGAACGAAGGCTGAAAATACGCCTGGAGCGGCGCCACATCAAGAGTGCCCGCCCGGAGCGCCGCGATGGCGTGCACCGCCGCCCGGGCACCCGCGACGGTTGTGTAGTGGGGAACGCCCTGGGTGAGGGCCCCGCGGCGGATGTCGAAGCTATCGGAAACGGAGCGCCCGCCACCGGTGGTGTTGATCACCAGCTGGATCTCGCCGGACTTGATGGCGTCCACGCAGTTCGGCCGGCCCTCCAGCACCTTGTTCACCACGCGAACGGCCAGCCCCGCCTCCCGCAGCCGCGCCGCGGTGCCGCGGGTGGCCATGATGTCGAAGCCCATCTCCGCCAGGCGCCGGGCGAGCGAGACGGCCGCCGCCTTGTCCGTGTCCTTCACCGAGACGAAGGCGGTGCCCTTCTCCGGCAGCTTCACCCCCGCGCCCATCTGGGATTTGAGGAAGGCCCGCTCGAAGGAGAGGTCGAGGCCCATCACCTCGCCGGTGGACTTCATCTCCGGGCCCAGCAGCACATCGACGCCAGGGAAACGGTTGAAGGGGAAGACCGCCTCCTTCACCGCGACGTGGCGGTTGATCAGGCTGTCATCCAGCCGGAACTCCGCCAGCTTCGCGCCGGCCATCACGCGGGCGCCGATCTTCGCCACCGGCACGCCGGTCGCTTTCGCCACGAAGGGCACGGTGCGGGAGGCGCGGGGGTTCACCTCCAGCACGAAGATCTCGCCGTCCTTGACGGCGTACTGCACGTTCATCAGGCCCTTCACCTTCAGGGCCCGGGCCATGGCCTCGGTCTCGGCCTTCAGCTCCGTGATGATGGCGGGCGGCAGGGAGTAGGGGGGCAGGGAGCAGGCAGAGTCGCCGGAATGGATGCCGGCCTCCTCGATGTGCTCCATCACCCCGGCCACGTAGACCTCGCCATCGCCGTCGGCGATGCAGTCCACGTCCACCTCGATCGCGTCCTGCAGATATTGGTCGATCAGGATGGGGTTCTCGCCCGAGACCTTCACCGCCTCCTTGCCGAAGCGGAGCAGCTGTTCGTGGTTGTGCGCGATCTCCATCGCCCGGCCGCCGAGCACGTAGGAGGGGCGCACCACCACGGGGTAGCCGATGCGCTCCGCCTCCTTCTCCGCCTCCTCCAGGTTGCGGGCGATGCCGTTCTGCGGCTGCTTCAGCCCGAGGCCCTGGAGCATCTGCTGGAAGCGCTCCCGGTCCTCCGCGATGTCGATGGCCTCGGCCGAGGTGCCGAGGATGGGGATCCCCGCCTTGTCCAGCGCCTGGGAGAGCTTCAGCGGGGTCTGCCCGCCGTACTGCACGATGCAGCCCAGCAGCGTGCCGCGCTCCTGCTCCTTGCGGATCAGGGCGATCACGTCCTCGCCCGTCAGCGGCTCGAAGTAGAGGCGGTCCGACGTGTCGTAGTCGGTGGAGACGGTCTCCGGGTTGCAGTTGACCATGATGGTCTCGAACCCGGCCTCGCGCAGCGCGTAGGCGGCGTGGACGCAGCAGTAGTCGAACTCGATGCCCTGGCCGATCCGGTTCGGGCCGCCGCCGAGGATCACCACCTTCTGCCGGTCCGTCGGATCGCTCTCGCAGACCGGGGTGCCGAAGCCGCCCTCATAGGTGGAGTACATGTAGGGGGTGGAGGAGGCGAACTCCGCCGCGCAGGTGTCGATGCGCTTGTAAACGGGGTTCACGCCCAGCCGCTCGCGCCGCACCTGCACCTCCGGCTCGTGCAGCCCGGCCAGCTTCGCCAGCCGCTTGTCGGAGAAGCCCATGGCCTTCAGCCGGCGGAAGCCGGTGGCATCGGTGGGCAGGCCGTTCTCGATCACGCCGGCCTCGGCGCGCACGATCT
Source organism: Pararoseomonas sp. SCSIO 73927 (assembly GCF_037040815.1). Taxonomy (NCBI): domain Bacteria; kingdom Pseudomonadati; phylum Pseudomonadota; class Alphaproteobacteria; order Acetobacterales; family Acetobacteraceae; genus Pararoseomonas; species Pararoseomonas sp. SCSIO 73927. Next base: position 5,412,457 of record NZ_CP146232.1, on the reverse strand, counting down.
TCTCGGCTTCCCGGATGAACCAGGGGTCGAACTTGCAGGCGTTGTGGATGGTCTCGACCGACAGGCCCGCACGCAGCGCCTGGGCCACCGTCAGGATCCGGTCCGGCGTCGGCGTGGCGAGCGCGCCGATCATCGCCTCCTCGGAGCCGTCGCCGGGAATGGCGATCTCGTCCAGGCCGGAAAGCCCCGTCTCCAGCCCGCGCAGGCCCTTCTGCAGCGCCTCCGCAAAGGAGCGGCCGATGGCCATGGTCTCGCCCACGGACTTCATCGCGGTGGTCAGCGTCGCGGGGGTGCCCGGGAACTTCTCGAAGGTGAAGCGGGGGATCTTCACCACCACGTAGTCGATCGTCGGCTCGAAGGCGGCCGGGGTGGTCTTGGTGATGTCGTTCGCCAGCTCGTCCAGCGTGTAGCCCACCGCCAGCTTCGCCGCGATCTTGGCGATCGGGAAGCCGGTGGCCTTGGAGGCGAGCGCGGAGGAGCGGGAGACGCGCGGGTTCATCTCGATGACGACCATGCGGCCATCCACCGGGTTGATGCCGAACTGCACGTTGGAGCCGCCGGTATCCACGCCGATCTCGCGCAGGCAGGCGATGCTGGCATCGCGCATGCGCTGGTATTCCTTGTCCGTCAGCGTCAGCGCCGGCGCGATCGTCACGCTGTCGCCGGTATGGACGCCCATCGGGTCCAGGTTCTCGATGGAGCAGACGATGATGCAGTTGTCCGCGCTGTCGCGGACCACCTCCATTTCGAACTCCTTCCAGCCGAGCACGCTCTCCTCGATCAGCACCTCGGTCGTCATGGAGGCGTCGAGGCCGGCGGCCACGATCTGCTCGAACTCCTCGCGATTATAGGCGATGCCGCCGCCCGTGCCGCCGAGCGTGAAGCTCGGCCGGATGACGCAGGGCAGCTTCACCATCTCCAGCGCCGCGCGCGCCTCCTCCATGGAGTGCGCGATGCCGGAGCGCGGGCTCTCGATGCCGATCTTCGTCATGGCATCGCGGAACTTCAGCCGGTCCTCGGCCTTGTCGATCACCTCGGCCTTGGCGCCGATCAGCTCGCAGCCGTACTTCGCCAGCACGCCCGCCTCGGCCAGCTTCAGCGCGGTATTCAGCGCGGTCTGCCCGCCCATGGTCGGCAGGATGGCGTCCGGCCGCTCCTTGGCGATGATCTTCTCCACCACCTCGGTGGTGATCGGCTCGATGTAGGTGGCGTCGGCCAGCTCCGGGTCCGTCATAATCGTGGCGGGGTTGGAGTTCACCAGGATCACCCGGTAGCCCTCAGCGCGCAGCGCCTTGCAGGCCTGGGCGCCGGAATAGTCGAACTCGCAGGCCTGGCCGATGATGATCGGGCCGGCGCCGATGATCATGATGGACTGGATGTCGGTGCGCTTGGGCATGGGCGTCTCGTTCAGCGAGAGGTCGGGGCGGCGGGCGGGGCCGCGCCGGGCAGGTCGCGCAGCAGCAGGACCGCCACCGGCGCATGGGCGATGAGCAGGGCGCCGGCCACGGCGGCCGGGTCCGATGAGGGCGCGAGTTCGGCGAGCGGGTGCCACCCGTCCCACCAGGCCCAGCCGTGCAGGGCGAGCGAACCGGTCAGGGCCGCGGCGACGCGCAGGGCCGGGGTGAGGAAGAGCTTGATGGCCCAGCGGAAGAGCAGCGTCGTGGCCGCCGCGGCGGCCGCGAAGAGCAGGTAGGAGAAGGCGAAGAGATAGATCGCCTGCACGATCGTCAGGTTCAGGATCAGCGCCAGCACGCCGATCATGGCGACGGCGCCGGCGAGCAGCTGCGGCGTCATCGCGCCCTCCCCAGGAACGGCCTGCCGATCAGGAACAGCACCGCGTGAACCCCGGCCCAGAGGGCGGCGGCCAGGGCGCGGCCCCCTTGCCGGTCGTCGTCGGCGAAGAACACGATCCCGCCGAGCGCCACGAAGGAGATCGCAATCCCGCCCAGCCACGCCCTGTCGCGCGGCTGGCCCACGCGGGTCAGCGTCCACCAGGCCAGCAGGGAGAGGGGGAGGGCGAGGACCAGCAGGCGGATCATGCGCGTCGATCCGTCGCCAGCTTCACGGCCAGCAGGGCCAGCGCCCCGCCCAGCACCCAGCGCTGCACGGCCAGCCAGGCCGGGCGGGTGGAGAGGAACCGCGCCACGCCGCCGGCACCGCCCACCAGAAGCGCGTCGAACACCGTGCAGATGGCGATCTGCACCGCGCCGAGCACGAGGCCCTGGGTGAAGAGGCTGCCCCGCGCCGGGTCCATGAAGGCCGGCAGCACGGCGACGTAGAACAGCGCCACCTTCGGGTTCAGCGCCGCCGTCGCGAAACCGAGGATGAAGAGGCGCCGCCCGCTCTCCGCCGGGATGGGCCGCGGGGAGAACAGTGCCTGCCCGCCCGGCCGCAGGCTCCCCCAGGCCAGCCAGCCGAGATAGGCCGCGCCGCCCAGCCGCATGGCGTCGTAGGCATAGGGCACGGCCAGCAACGCCGCCGTCACGCCCAGCGCCGCGCCGAGCATGATGACGAGGCTGCCGGTCTGGCACCCGATCAGCGACAGCATCCCCGCCCGTGTTCCCTGGGTCAGCGTGCGCGACACCAGGTAGAACAGGTTCGGCCCCGGCGTGATCGCCAGGCCGACCGAGAGCGCCGCGAAGGCGAGGAGGGAGGCGAGGGACGGCAAGTCAGCCCGCCTTCACCCGGTCGATCATGTCGGTGAAGCGGTGGAACAGGTGGTGGCTGTCGCTCGGCCCCGGCGAGGCCTCCGGATGATACTGCACGGAGAAGGCGTTGCGCCCCTCGCAGGAAATGCCCTCGTTGGACCCGTCGAAGAGGCTGACATGCGTGACCTTCACGCCCTCGGGCAGCGACTTGTCGTCCACCGCGAAGCCGTGGTTCTGGCTGGTGATCTCCACCTTCCCAGTCGCGAGGTCCTTAACCGGCTGGTTCGCGCCCCGGTGGCCGCGGTCCAGCTTGTAGGTCTTCGCGCCCAGCGCAAGGGCGAGGAGCTGGTGGCCCAGGCAGATGCCGAAGACCGGCTTGCCTGCGTCCAGCACGCCCCGGATCGCCGGCACCGCGTACTCGCCCGTCGCCGCCGGGTCTCCGGGGCCGTTGGAGAGGAACACGCCGTCCGGCCCGTGGCGCAGGATTTCCTCCGCCGTCGCGGTGGCGGGCACCACCGTCACGTCGCAGCCCGCATCGGCCAGGCAGCGCAGGATGTTGCGCTTGGCGCCGTAATCCACCGCCACGACCTTGTGCTTCGGCGCCGTCTCCTTCGCGTAGCCCTGGCCCCAGGCCCAGAGCCCGCCATCCCAGCGGTAGGACTGGGTGCAGGAGACCTGCTTCGCCAGGTCCATCCCCTCCAGCCCCGGCCAGCCCGCTGCCTCCGCCCGCAGCGCAGGCAGGTCGAAGACCCCGTCCGGGGCGTGGCAGATCACGCCGTTCGGCGCGCCGGCTTCGCGGATGAGGGTGGTGAGCGCCCGGGTGTCCACGCCGGAGATGCCGGGCAGGCCGTTGCTCTTCAGCCAGTCATCCAGGTCCCGCGTGGCGCGGTAGTTGGAGGGCTCCGTGATGTCCGCCTTCACCACCAGCCCGAGCGCGGCGGCGGTGGTCGCCTCCGTGTCCTCGGCGTTGGCGCCGACATTGCCGATATGGGGGAAGGTGAAGGTGATGATCTGCCCGGCGTAAGAGGGATCGGTCAGCGTCTCCTGGTAGCCGGTCATGCCCGTGTTGAAGCAGACCTCGCCGACCTTCTTGCCGGCGGCCCCGAAGCCGTGGCCCCAGATCACCTTGCCGTTTCCCAGCACGAGGCAGGCCGTCGCCCCCTCGGGCACGGTGTCGGCGTTGGCGTCCGGGGCAGGGGTGGCGGCAGGGCTCATCTCGGGCTCCGGGGCGGGGTTGGTTTCGGCGCGGGGAAGATCTGCAAGAGAGAGGCCGGTGGCGGCCAGCACCGCCGTCCAGTGGCGCGGCGGGATGGCGCGGGCCTGGCGCCACTTCCGGATCGCCTCTGTGCCCACGCCGCAATGCGCCGCCGCGGCGCTGGCGCCCCCCATGAGGGTGAGAATCTGCTCGACCGTCCGCATGCCACCCTTATGTGGGAAATTTTTTCCCAATGGAAGAGCGGCCCGCCTGGCGGCCTGGGAAGTCTCTTCCCAACCGCTTGCATGGCCCTCCAGGCCGATCCGATCTACACCGCGCCCCCGAGATCAGGAGAACCCGCAATGAGCCTGCGCGCCCGCTTCACCGAAGAATTGAAGGCTTCCATGCGCGCCGGCGACGCGGCCCGCACCTCCGCCATCCGGATGATCACCGCCAAGCTGAAGGACGCGGACATCGCCTCCCGTCCCAGCGGGGTGGACCAGATTGGGGACGAGGCGATCACCTCCATGCTCCGCGGCATGGTGAAGAGCCGGCGGGAGAGCGTGGAGATGTACCGGCAGGGCAACCGCCCGGAGCTGGCGGAGAAGGAGGAGGCGGAAATCGCGGTGATCGAGTCCTTCCTGCCCCAGCAGATGGACGAGGCCGCCATGGAGGCCGCCGTGAAGGAGGCCGTGGCCGAGACCGGCGCGGCTTCGATCAAGGAGATGGGCAAGGTGATGGCGGCGCTGAAGGCGAAGCACGCCGCGGTGCTGGACATGGCCAAGGCCGGGCCGATGGTGAAGGCGGCGCTGGGGGGCTGAGGGCTGGCTGCTGGGAGGATGTAGCCGGAGAGGATACAAGGAAGGGGAGACATGCCCCTTCCCCCCAACTTCCTGGACGAGCTGCGCGCCCGCACCCCCCTGCCGCCGCTGATCGGGCGGAAGGTCAAGCTCACCCGCAACGGGCGCCAGTGGAAGGGATGCTGCCCCTTCCACAACGAGAAGACTCCCTCCTTCTACGTCTATGACGACCACTACCACTGCTTCGGCTGCGGCCAGCACGGCGACGCCATCGGCTTTACCATGGGCACCGAGGGCCTGCCCTTCCGGGAGGCGGTGGAGCGCCTGGCGCACGAGGCCGGGCTGGAGGTGCCGAAGGAGTCCCCCCGTCAGGCCGCGCGAGAGGCCAAGGCCAGGACCCTTCACGACGTTCTCGCCGCCGCCGCCGAGCAGATGCAGCGCCAGCTCCGCGCGCCGGAGGGCCGCGAGGGCCTGGACTATCTCCGCCGCCGCGGCCTGACGGACGAGACGATCGAGCGCTTCGGCCTCGGCTGGTCCGGCGCCGGCCGGGGTGCCCTGACCGCCGCCCTCAAGCCCTTGGGCATCGAGCCCCGGCAGCTGGCCGAAGCCGGGCTGGTGAAGCCAGCGGAGGGGCGGGAGGGGACCTACAACGACTTCTTCTACAACCGCGTGATGTTCCCCATCCGGGACCGGCGCGGCCGCATCGTCTCCTTCGGCGGCCGCATCCTGGGCGACGGCCAGCCGAAATACCTGAACGGGCCGGAGACGGAGGTCTTCGCCAAGCGCCGCACCCTCTACGGACTGGACCTGGCGCGGGAGGCGGTGTTCCGCGGCCAGGCCGACCTGATCGTGGCCGAGGGCTACATGGACGTCATCGCCCTGCACCAGGCGGGTTTCACGGGCGCGGTGGCCCCGCTCGGCACGGCCCTGACACCGGAGCAGATGGAGGAGATCTGGAAGGTCACGCCGGAGCCGATCCTCTGCCTGGACGCCGATGCGGCGGGCCTCCGCGCCGCTGCCCGCTCCGCCGAGATGGTCCTGCCCCTGCTCGGCACGGAGCGGACCCTGCACTTCGCCACCGTCGAGAGCGGCAAGGACCCGGACGAGCTGATCCGCGCCAAGGGCCCGGCCGCCTTCGAGGCGGTGCTGAAGGCGAAGAAGCCCCTTTCGGTCGCCCTCTACGACCTGATGGCCGATGGCCGCCCCCTCGGCACGCCGGAAGGGAGGGCGGCCTTCCGCAACGACCTCGTCGCGGCGGCAGGGCAGATTCCCGACAAATCCCTGGCCGCCGAGTACCGCAGCGCCCTGCTGGACCGCTTCTTCCAGAGCACCCGCCGCCCGCGGGAGGCGCGCCCGGCCCCCGGTTCCTTCTCCCCGGACGGTAGCAGGGGCGGCGGCAGGGGCGGCGCCCGGCCGGGCTTCCGCCCGCCGCCGCGCCTGCCCCCCCGCACGGTGCCGGAGCAGGAGGCCACCCGGAAGGAGCAGGCCCGCTGCCTGCTCGGCATCACCCTCGCTCATCCCTGGCTGCTGAACGAGGTGGAGGAGGCCTTCGCCCTGCTGGAACTCCCCCACGGCCACCCCGCCGCCCTCCAGGCGGCCCTGCTGGCCTGGCACGCCGGGCTCGTCCTCACGGAAGCGTCAGAAGCCGGGCCGGGCTCGCTTGACTCGGCCGAACTCGTCTCCCACTTGCACGAGACCGGCCTCGACGAGGCCCGGGCCTGGGTGATTCGCGCGACCGGTCTCCCGCGGGAGGCCGGGCCGGAGGCCCAGCCCGGGGAAGCCCTCGCGGGGTGGTGGCATTTCTTCGGCTTCCTGCGGGGCGAGGGCGCGCTGGTCGAGGACCTGGAAGAGGCAAGGCGGGAGTTGGAAGCGGGGAACCCCGCCGCCCAGGCCCGCGTCGTCAGCCTCTCTCGGACCCTGCGCGCCTATCGCAGCGGCGAGACCGGGCTGGAGGATGGCGCCGAGGGCGCCAGCGCATAGGGTAGGGAAGCTTCGTTCCGGTGGCGGTGGAAACCGCCGGCCGGCATCTGGATCCGTGGCGGGAGATTGGCATGGCGACGAAGGTGGCGAACGGCACGGAGACGGCTGAGCACCGCGACGAGGCGGTGGAGGGCGCGCTGCTCGACAGCCTCCTGGCCTCCGTCAAGAAGCTCATGGCGAAGGGCAAGGAGCGTGGGTACATCACCTACGACGAGTTCAACGCCGCGCTTCCCCAGGGCCAGGTCTCCTCGGAGCAGATCGAGGACACCATGGCCCTCTTCTCCGAGATGGGCATCAACCTCGTTGAGGCTGAGGAGAGCGCCGACGAGGACGGCGAGAAGAAGGCCGCGCCGAAGGCCGAGGGCGAGGAAGAAGGCGAGGAGGGCAAGGAGGGGTCTGAGGACGAGGAGAGCGGCGGCAACGTCGACGAGAACTCCCTCGGCCGCACCGACGACCCGGTCCGGATGTACCTGCGGGAGATGGGCAGCGTCGAGCTGCTCTCCCGCGAGGGCGAGATCGCCATCGCCAAGCGCATCGAGGCCGGGCGCGACATGATGATCGGCGGGCTCTGCGAGAGCCCGCTGACCTTCCGCGCCATCATCGGCTGGCACGAGGCGGTGGTGGCCGGCAAGCTGCTGCTGCGCGACGTGATCGACCTGGAGGCGACGAACAACGCCGACATGCCGGACGGCCCGCCGCCGGAGGCCGAGGAGTTCGAGGAGGGCGAGGAGGGCGAGGGCGTCGGCCTGTCCCTCTCCGCCCTGGAGGAGAAGCTGAAGCCGGAGGCGCTGGCCGCCTTCGAGGCGATCGAGGCCGCCTACGCCCGGCTGGAGAAGATGTCCTCCAAGCGGATGGAGGCCTACACCTCGGGCGGCGAGCTCGCGGGCAAGTCCGAGAAGTCCTACGAGAAGCAGCGCCAGGAGCTGGTCGCCCTCGTCCAGAAGGTCCACCTCCACAACAACCGGATCGAGGAGCTGGTCGACCAGATCAAGGGCCTCTACCGCCGCATGGTGGGCTTCGAGGGCCAGATCCTGCGCCTGGCGGAGAGCCACAAGGTCAAGCGCGCCGAGTTCCTGGAGCAGTGGGCCGGGGCCGAGATGGACCCGACCTGGTTCGACCGCCTGGGCAAGCTGAAGGGTAAGGCCTGGCAGGCCTTCGTCGCGAACAGCCGCGACGACGCGGAGACCATCCGCTCCGAGATCGGCAAGGTGGCGGCCATGACCGGCCTGCCGGTGGCCGAGTACAAGCGCGTTTACCAGACCGTGTCCCGCGGCGAGCGCGACATGACCCAGGCGAAGAAGGAGATGATCGAGGCCAACCTGCGCCTCGTGATCTCCATCGCCAAGAAGTACACGAACCGCGGCCTGCAGTTCCTGGACCTGATCCAGGAGGGCAACATCGGGCTGATGAAGGCGGTGGACAAGTTTGAGTACCGCCGCGGCTACAAGTTCAGCACCTACGCGACGTGGTGGATCCGGCAGGCGATCACCCGCTCCATCGCGGACCAGGCGCGCACCATCCGCATCCCCGTCCATATGATCGAGACGATCAACAAGCTGGTGCGCACCAGCCGCCAGATGCTGCACGAGATCGGGCGGGAGCCGCAGCCGGAGGAGCTGGCCGAGAAGCTCGGCATGCCGCTGGAGAAGGTCCGCAAGGTCCTGAAGATCGCGAAGGAGCCGATCTCCCTCGAGACGCCGATCGGCGATGAGGAGGACAGCCACCTCGGCGACTTCATCGAGGACAAGGCGGCCATCATCCCGCTGGACGCCGCCATCCAGTCCAACCTGCGCGAGGCGACCACCCGCGTGCTGTCCAGCCTCACCCCCCGCGAGGAGCGCGTGCTGCGGATGCGCTTCGGCATCGGCATGAACACCGACCACACGCTGGAGGAGGTGGGGCAGCAGTTCAACGTGACCCGCGAGCGCATCCGCCAGATCGAGGCAAAGGCGCTGCGGAAGCTGAAGCACCCGACGCGGTCGCGAAAGCTCCGGTCCTTCCTGGACAACTGAGGTGTCCGCGGCCCCCGATCCCCTGAACCGGGTCACGACCATCCCGGTCCAGGTTGAGGTGACCTTCCTGCGGATGGAGAACCCGCCGGCGGACGCGCCGGCGGCCCTGCCGCCCGATGCCGGCGTGATCCACGTGCCCGGCTGCAGCGTGGCCTTCTACCGCTACCTCTACAACACGGTGGGGCGCGACTGGTGCTGGTGGCTGCGCCGCACCGTGCCGGACGCGAAGATCGAGGCCATCCTGCGCGACCCGGCCGTGTCCATCCACGTCCTCTACCGCGGCGGGGAGCCGGCGGGGTTCTACGAGCTGGAGCGGCGCTGGGACGGCACCACCAACCTCTCCTATTTCGGCCTCATGCCGCAGGCCATCGGGCAGCACATGGGCCGCGCCTTCCTCCGCCACGCCATCGATACGGCCTGGGACGGTGCTTGCAACCTCATGACGGTGAACACCTGCACGGCGGACCACCCGCGCGCCCTGCCGAATTACGTCGCGGCCGGGTTCCGCGCGGTGCGGCGGGTGCGGGAGGAATGGCCGGTGCCGAGCAACCTCGGCCTGCGCCTGCCCGCGCCGCCGCGGGGCTGACGGCCGGGGGCCAGAAGGGCTGTCCCGGCGTCTCTCGGGGGGAAGGGAGAGGGCCGGTGGCCGAGGACGGACCGGATTTCAGGGCGAAGCAGCGGGACGCCGGCGACGGCCCGCCCGGCGCGACGGCCGCCTTTCCCTATGACCGCATGACGGTGGAGCGGTTCCGCGAGGCCTTCCCGCAGGCGCGGTGGCGCGAGGATCTCGGCGCCTGGTTCGTGCCGGGCACCCGGGCGGAACGGCGGCTGACGGCCTGGATGGGCCGGGAATGGACGGGCGTGCTGGCCTATGCCGACGAGCGCGGCCGGGACGCCTTCACCTTCGAGCCGATCGAGAGTCCCTACCTGGAGGCCGCCGATGCGCTGGTGGTCCGGACACCGTATTCCCGGGCTGTCATCGCCGAGCTGCGGGAGGTGCCCTGGGCCCGCTGGGACCCGGCCTCCAGGGCGTGGCAGGTGCCGTTCCGGTCGTTGGAGGCTCTGCGCCGCCACTGGCCGGCCATCGAGGCCGCGGCCCGACAGGCGGAGCCCGAGGAACGGCGGAAGCGCCGGGAGGCCCGCGCCACCGCCCCGGAAGATGGAGAGAGGCGGGCCGAGGCCGCCGAGCGTCGCCGGAAGCGGTATCCCGTGCCGGAGCAGGCCCTGCCGCCGACGGACCGTGTCCTGATGACCCATGTCGGGAGCGTGGTGTTCGAGGCCGTCACGGGCGAGCCCGTCGAGCCCGCGCTCGCCGCCCGCTTCTACCCTGCCGTCGCTGCCGCCCCCGCGGCGCTGGTCTGGGCGTCCTGGCGCAGGCCGGAGCATGAGGAGCTGGTCCGCGCCTGGCCGGCCCGGACGCCGCCCGGCCCCGACGAGCTGGCGCGCGGCTGGTGGCAGCCGACGATCGAGGTGCTGCGGGAAGAGCGCCGCGGGGCGGCATCCCGGGAGCGGGCCCGGGCGACGCGCCGGTCGAGGTAAGGGGCCGGGCAGGGGGATTAAGCGGCTTCCGGCCCCGGCCATCGCGCCGGGACCTGCGGCTCCCCTGCGGCTCCGTGATCAATCGGCCCGCGGGTGGGCCCGCCGCCAGGTTTCCAGCAGCCCCGCCTGATCCACCGCCGTGTAGCGCTGGGTGGTGGAGAGGCTGGCATGGCCCAGCAGCTCCTGGATGGCGCGCAGGTCGGCCCCACCGCCCAGCAGGTGGGTGGCGAAGGAGTGGCGCAGCGCGTGGGGCGTGGCGTGCTCCGGCAACCCCGTGGCGCGGCGCAGGTCCTGCAGCGCCCGCTGCGCCACGGTGGCCGCCAGCCGCCCGCCCTTGGCGCCGGTGAAGAGCGGGTCGTTCGGCCCCGCGGCGCCGCGGTGGCGCAGCCATTCCGCCATCGCGGCCTCCACCGCCGGCAGAACGGGCACCACCCGCTCCTTCCGCCCCTTGCCCATCACGCGAAGCCCCTGGCCCGCGCGCGGCGCATCGCGCATGTCCAGCGCCAGGGCTTCCGAGATGCGAAGGCCGCAGCCGTAGAGCAGGGTGAAGAGGGCCTGGTTCCGCGCCGCCAGCGCCGGACTGTCCTCGAAGCTGTCGGTGGTGGCGGTGCGCGCCTGGGATTCCGTCAGGGCGCGCGGCACGGGCGGCTTGCGGCGCGGGCCCGTCAGCCCGCCCAGCGGCAGCGGCTCCAGCCCGTGCCGGCGGACGAGGAAGCGCAGGAAGGTCTTGATCGCCGAGAGCTGCCGCGCGCGGGAGGCGTTGCCGATCCCCTCGGACGCGCGATGGGCGAGGAAGGCGCGCAGGTCGGCCAGGCGCAGCGCGGCTAGGTCCGGTTCTCCGCCCTGATGGACCGTGAGGAAGGCCAGCAGGTCCGAGACATCGCGGCCATAGGCCTCCACCGTCTCCGGGCTGGCCCGGCGCTCGCCGGAGAGCCAGTCGAGGAAGGCGTTCCGCGCGGGAAAGGCCGCGATCACGGCCGGACGTCCAGCGCTTGGTTCAGGGCGTGGGCGAGCGCATGGGCCAGCAGGCGCAGCGGAGCGGTGGCGCCGCGCAGCGGCAGCCGCCCCGCCTCCCGCGCGCCGAGCACCAGCAGCCGGGGGCGGGCCCCCGGCAGGCGGGCCAGGGCGTCGCGGGCGATCAACGGGTGCGCCTCCCCGTGCAGGGCGGCGTCCGCGGGGGCTTCGCGCAGCAGCACCTCGCGCCCGGCCATGATCCCCGCCACGGCGCCGCAGGGCAGGTGCCGGATGCCGGGGGAGGGGGGTCCTTCGGCGGCCAGTGCGGCGCCCTCCAGCCCCAGCAGTGCCGGCCACTCGGCGGAGACCACGGCGATCGGGTCGGGCGCGCCGATCAGCGCCGTCACGGCCGTGGCGGCGCGCAGCGTCAGGTCCTGCCCGGCCCGGGCGGCCTCCGCCACCGCACCCGTCTCGGCGCGGGCGGCGCCCAGCAGCGCCTCCATGTGGTCGGCCAGGGTCTCGCCGTGGACGCGGACCGGGGGGTGCAGGGCGCGGTACAGGGCCGGCCGCTCCGCCAGGAAGCCGGGATTCGCGGCAAGGTAGGCCGCGACGCGCGCCGCCTCCTCGTCGGCGGGCCCAGTGGAGGGCCCGTCGGGCGGGCGGCCGGGCTGGGGGGAGGAGCGGATCATCCCCCGCAGATTGCCAGGGTCCGCCGCCCCGTGCGAATCGGTCCCGCGAGACAGGAGAGGGGCGGAGAGGGAATGGGCGAGGCCGGTGGTATCGGCGCGGCGGCAGGGCTGGAGCGCGCGCTCGCGGGGCGGCTCTTCGACCGGTTGCGCGAGACCTCCTTCGACGGCGTGGGCATCACCCGCGAGAGCTACGGCCCCGGCGAGTCCGCCGCGCTCGACATCCTGGAGGAGGAGGCGCGTGCCCTGGGGCTGAAGACGGCCCGGGACGCGGGCGCGAACCTCGTCGTGACGCTGGAGGGGCGCGATCCCTCCCTTCCGGCGGCCGCCTGCGGCTCCCACCTCGCTTCCGTCCCCCAGGGCGGCAACTTCGACGGCGCGGCGGGGGTGGTGGCGGGGCTGGCGGCCCTGGCGCGCTTCCGGGCCGAGGGCTTCCAACCCGCCCGCCCCATCCGCCTCATGGCCCTGCGCGGCGAGGAGAGCGCCTGGTTCGGCCGGGCCTACATGGGCTCCTCCGCCCTGTTCGGCCGCCTCTCGGCCGAGGACCTGGCGACGCCGCACGTCCTCACCGGCCGCCCGCTGACCGATTCCATGCGCGGGGTGGGCGTGGACACCGACCGCGTGGCGCGGGGCGAGGCGCTGCTGGACCCGGCCTCGCTCGCCTGCTGGCTGGAGCTCCACATCGAGCAGGGGCCGGTGCTGATCGCCCGCAACCTGCCCGTGGCGGTGGTCACGGGCATTCGCGGCAATGTCCGCCACCGCGCCGTGGAGTGCGTGGGCGAGGCCGGGCATTCCGGCGCCATCCCGCGCTGGCTGCGGCACGACGCCGTCTTCGCCACCGCCGAGCTCATCACCCGGCTGGACCGCCACTGGCGCACCCTGCTGGAGCGCGGGCGGGACCTGGTGGTGACCACCGGCGTCATCGGCACGGACCCCGCCGAGCATGCCCTGGCCCGCATCCCCGGCCGCCTCCGCTTCTCCCTGGAGGCGCGGAGCCAGAGCACGGAGGTGCTGGAAGCCTTCTACGATCTTCTTCTCTCGGAATGCGCGGGGATCGAGGAGGAGCGCGGGGTCAGGTTCCGCTTCGACCGCCGGCTGGACACGGCCCCGGCGCGGATGGATGAGGAACTGATCGGGCGCCTGCGCGCCGGGCTGCGCGCCATGGGCCAGCCGGACGAGCCGGTGCCCAGCGGCGCCGGCCACGACGCCGCCGTGTTCTCCGGGGCAGGGGTGCCGAGCGCCATGATCTTCGTCCGCAACCAGAACGGCTCCCACAACCCGCACGAGGCGATGGAGATGGACGACTTCCTGGTTGGTGCCGGGCTGCTGGCCCGCACCCTGCGGGAGATCGCGGCGTGAGCGGGGGCGCCGACATGGCCCGTCTTCTCCTGGAAGGCGGCGCGGTGCGGGTGAGCCACGAGCAGCCCTTCATCCTCGCCGCCGGCTGGGCGAGCCCCGCCTATGTCGACGTGCGCCTGCTGGTCGGCGATCCCCGCCTGCGCCGCGCGGCGGTGGCGCTGGCCGCGGGGGCGATCCGCACCGTCCTGTCGCAGCCGCCCGAGGCCCTGGCGGGTGCCGAGACCGCCGGCATCCCCTGGGCCGCCTGGCTGGCCGAGGCGCTGGACCTGCCGCTCCGCTACGTCCGCAAGCGCCCCCTGGGCATCGGCCGCAACGCCCAGGTCGAGGGCGGTTCGGTGGAGGGGATGCGCGTGCTGCTGGTCGACGACCTGATGACGGATGGCAGCAGCAAGGCCGCCTTCGCGCGCGGCCTGCGCTCCGCCGGGGCGGAGGTGACGCACGCCCTCTGCCTCTTCCACCACGGCACCTTCCCCGGCGGGGCGGAGCGGATGGCGCATCTCGGGTTGGACCTGATGGCGCTGGCGAGCTGGCGCGACGTGCTGGCGGTGGAAGGCCCGGCGGCGCTGCCGGAGACGGACCGGGCGGTGCTCGGGGCCTTCCTGGCGGACCCGGTGGGGTGGTCCGCCGCGCATGGCGGGCGGGCGACGCTGGCGCGGCCAGCCCTTTAAGGGCGGGGCCGGGCCAGGGCCGGGCGGCCTACAGGAACTGGCAGGAGAACCGCCACCCGCCATCCGCGGGGCGATGGAAATACGCGATCCCCCGGTCGCCCCACATGAACCCGACCTTCGGCTCGGACCCGACCTGGAACACGAAGTCCTCCACGCCCGCCCCGTGCTGCACCTCGCGCGGGTAGCCGCCGACCTTGGTGCCATCGTAGCGCCGAAACTCGGAGAAGAACCTCTCGCTCGCCGCCTCGTCCCGGTTGATGGGGGTCAGGTCCATCAGCGACCAGGCGTCTTCCCAGCCCGGCGCGTCGTCCTCCACCGCATCCCAGCGGACCGGGAAAGGGCGGTAGGGCGTCTCCGGCCCGGGCAGCGGCACGAGCCCGTCGAGGGCCGGGTACTCGCGGATCAGCCAGCCCTCGCCGTGCGGGGCGTCGAGGGACAGGTCGAGCGTCACGAAGAGGACGAGCATCGCCGTCGCCTCAAGCTGGGGCGGGACGAAGGGCAGCTCGTCCACGCGGATCTGCAGCAGCGGGAACATCGCCCCGCCCCGCCATTCCGGCAGCGCCTCGCCGGGCCGCCCGGTGCCGTGGAGGAACCAGGAGGTGAGCGGGTCCTCCGGCGGGCGGAAGCCGCCGACGGTGGCGACCGAGGCGGGGCGCAGAAGGCGCCGCAGCCCTGCCAGGGCCTGATCTGCCGTGCTTCCGGTCATCCCATCCTCCTCCCGCTTCCCGCCGCGATCGGATGGGAAGCCCTGGCGCGCTTTACCTACGGCCCCCGGCCGCGCCCGATGATCCGGGACGCGACCATCAGCACCACCCCCAGCGCGATCACCGCGAAGGTGAGGGGCGCGGCGGCGATCGCGTCCATCAGGGCCAGCGGCACCCAGAACAGGGAGTCGAGAGCCCAGCGCGGGAACCAGAGCAGGGCGTCCCACCCCACTGCGTGGGCTGCGACGCCCACCGCCACGAGGAGGACGCCGAGCGACCAGAGCGCCTTGGAGTGCATCAGAGAATGGACTGGCCGGTCTTCTTCCAGTCCGCCAGGAAGCTCTCCAGCCCCTTATCCGTCAGCGGGTGCTTGTAGAGGGACTTGATGACCGCCGGCGGCAGGGTGGCCACGTGGGCGCCGAGCTTCGCCGCCTGGATCAGGTGAATCGGGTTGCGGATGGAGGCCACCAGCACCTCCGTCCGGATCGCGTCGTAGTTCTCGTAGATCTGCATGATGTCGGCGATCAGCTCCATGCCGTCCTGCCCGATATCGTCCAGCCGCCCTACGAAGGGGGAGATGTAGGTCGCCCCCGCCTTGCCGGCGAGCAGCGCCTGGGCCGGGGAGAAGCACAGGGTGACGTTGACCATCACCCCGTTGTTCACCATATGTTTGCATGCGCGCAGCCCCGCTTCCGTCAGCGGCAGCTTGATCACGACGTTGGGCGCGATGCGGCCGAGGTGCTCGCCCTCCCGCATCATGCCGTCGTAATCGGTGGCCGTGACCTCGGCGGAGACGGGGCCGGGGGTGATGTCGCAAATCTCCTTGATCACCTCGGCCATGGGGCGACCCGCCTTGGCGATCAGGGAGGGGTTGGTGGTGACGCCGTCGAGCAACCCGCTCTCGGCGAGGGCACGGATCTCGGAGACCTCGGCGGTGTCCACGAAGAATTTCATGATGGGGGTCCTGAAGGGCCTGCGGTCGGACAGATAGCCATGGAAGAGGCCGAGGCCAACGCCAACCAGCCGAGCTTCGACGGCGGCCTCTTCGGGGACGGCCTTGTTTCCGCCCCTGCGGCGACCGCCAAGGGCAAGCGCGGCGCCGCGCCGAAGGGCCCGCCGGTCCGCCGCATCCGCGTGCTGCTGCCCCTGCCCCTCGATACGCCGGGCGGCGGGGCCTACGACTACCGCGTGCCGAACGGCGCCCCCCTTCCGGAGATCGGCAGCTTCGTCACCGTGCCGCTGGGCGGGCGGGAGATGCTCGGCGTGGTGTGGGACGGCGATCCCGACCCGAACCTGCCGGAGGGCAAGCTGCGCGACATCCTCGGCGTGCTTCCCGCGCCGCCGATGCGGCCGGCGCTGCGCCGATTCGTCGAGTGGGTCTCGGCCTACACGCTTTCCCCGCCCGGCGCTGTGCTGCGGATGGCCATGTCCGTCCCCTCCGCCCTGGAACCGCCGGGGCAGCAGGCCGGGTGGAAGCTCTCCGCCGCCGGGAGGGCCGCGCAGGGCGGCGCCCCGGGCTACCGCATGACGCCCCAGCGCCGCCGCGTGCTGGACGTGATGGAGCCGGACGAGCCCCGCGCCGGCGCCGACATCGCGGACGAGGCGGGGGTCTCCACCGCCGTGCTGCGCGGGCTGGCCGATAACGGCCTGATCGAGCCCGCCCTGCTGCCGCGCCCGCGGGCCTTCGCCCGCCCCGATCCCGATCATCCCGGCCCCGTGCTGGGCGAGGAGCAGGCCGGGGCCGCCGCCACGCTGCGCGAATCCGTGGCGAAGCGCGCCTTCGGCGTCACCCTGCTCCAGGGCGTCACCGGCTCCGGCAAGACGGAGGTGTACCTGGACGCCGTGGCGGAGTGCCTGCGCCAGGGGCGGCAGACCCTCGTCATGCTGCCGGAGATCGCCCTCTCCACCCAGTGGCTGGACCGCTTCCGGGAGCGCTTCGGCTGCGCCCCCGCGCTCTGGCACTCCGAGCTCTCCGGCCGCCAGCGCCGGGCCACCTGGCGCGCGGTGGCGGATGGCGAGGCGGGGGTGCTGGTCGGCGCCCGCTCCGCCCTGTTCCTGCCCTACCCGGACCTCGGCCTCATCATTGTGGACGAGGAGCACGAGACCGCCTTCAAGCAGGAGGACGGGGTGATTTACCACGCCCGCGACATGGCCGTGGTGCGCGCCCGCATGGCGGAGGCCACCTGCGTCCTCGTCTCCGCCACCCCGAGCCTGGAGACGCTGACGAACGCGGAGCAGGGCCGCTACACCGCCCTGAACCTGCCCACCCGCCACGGCAGCGCCGGCCTGCCCGAGGTGACGGTGCTGGACCTCCGCAAGACCCCGCCGGAGCGCGGCCGCTTCATCGCCCCGCCGGTGATCGAGGCGATCACCGAGACCCTGGCGCGGGGGGAGCAGGCGATGCTCTTCCTCAACCGCCGGGGCTACGCGCCGATGACGCTGTGCCGCGCCTGCGGCCACCGCATCCGCTGCCCCAACTGCACGGCCTGGCTGGTGGAGCACCGCGCCCAGCGCCGCCTGCAGTGCCACCACTGCGGCCACGCCGAGCCCATCCCCCCGCACTGCCCGGAATGCGGCGCGGAGGGCAGCCTGACCGCCATTGGGCCGGGGGTGGAGCGGGTGCAGGAGGAGGCGGCGGTGCTCTTCCCCGACGCCCGACGCCTCGTGATGGCGAGTGACACCATTCCCGGCCCTGCCGCCGCCGCGGAGGCGGCGCGGCAGATCCAGGACCGGGAGGTGGACCTGCTGATCGGCACCCAGATCGTCGCCAAGGGCTGGCACTTCGCCCATCTGACGCTGGTGGGGGTGGTCGACGCCGATCTCGGCCTCGCGGGCGGCGACCTGCGCGCCGCGGAGCGCACGGTGCAGCTCCTCCACCAGGTTTCCGGCCGTGCCGGCCGTGCCGAGAGCCCGGGGCGGGTGCTGCTGCAATCCTGGAACCCGGACCACCCCGTCATGGAGGCCCTCGTCTCCGGCGACCTGCCCGCCTTCATGGCGGAGGAGGCGGAGGCGCGCCGCCCCGGCAACTGGCCGCCCTTCGGCCGTCTGGCGGCGCTGATCGTCAGTTCGGAGGATGAGCGCGCGGCGGACCGGGTGGCGCGCGATCTCGGGCTGTCGGCACCGGGCGGGACGGGGGTGGAGGTGCTGGGCCCGGCGCCGGCGCCGCTGGCCATGCTGCGGGGCCGCCACCGCCGCCGCCTGCTGTTGAAGGCGCGGCGCGACGTGGCGGTGCAGCCGCTGCTGCGGGAATGGCTCTCCCGCGTGGAGGTGCCAAACGCCGTGCGGGTCCAGGTGGACGTGGACCCCGTCAGCTTCCTCTAGAGGGAAGGACCTACCCCTGGCGGGGCAGGTCTTCCGTCGCGTTCCGCGCCATCGCGGTGGCCTCGCCCTCGACGATCTCCTCGGTGGCGTCGGGCGCCTCAGTGAAGCCGGGGAGGGGGGAGCGGGTTGCCGGATCGGCCTCCGGCGCGCCCTCGGCCGCGGCCTTGTCCAGCTCGTCGCCCCGCCCGGTCCCGGGCTGGAGACCGGGCCGCCAGCCGCCGGTCTCGCGCAGGGCCTTCTCCTCCGCGGCGCCCTCGTAGGACGCCGCGGAGGAGGGATCGGCCTTCGGGCCGCTCATGGCCGGCCCGCCCGCCTCAGGGCTTGCCGCCGGAGGGCGAACCCGGCCCGCCCTCGCCCTTCTCGGTCGAGGCGCCCGTATCCTCGCCCTCCGGCGAGATAAAGCCCGTCGTGCCGCTCTTCACCGCGGGGTCGGAGGCCGGGAAAGTGTCCTCCAGCGCCTTCTCCACCTTGGCGTTGGGGGTCGCGTCGGGCTTGAGGTCGGACACCCAGTGGCCGGTCTCGTGATCCCGCTTCTGGTCGGTCTTGTCGCTGTCCATCTTGTCCTCCTCCGGAGGGCTGTCGTGGGGCCGGTCATGCCCGGTCCCCCATGAAGCGCGGCAGATGGGCCAAGGGTTCCATTCCGGTCGCCGAAGCGGCCAGGGGAGAGCCCAGGAGAGAGCCCAGGAAGCGCCGAGGAGAAGATAGAACCGTTGCAGGGCGATGGACGTCCCGCATTGCACCGTGTTAAGGGGCGCGCGCCGGTGCCGGGGGGATTCTCCGGGCGCCCACTTAAGGCCCGCGAAGGCCCCGCCCGGAGGTACCGCCCCCGGGGCGGGCCGCGGAACGGGCCGGAAGGTTCTCACACCCCTCGAACGGGATCGCCAGTGGCCTCCGAAGCCGTCTCCAACGACAAGACCGCCGCCACCCCGGGCAGCCATGTCACGGGGGGCGCGGCCGGGCGCTACGCCCTGGCTCTGCTGGAGCTGGCCAAGGACAACAAGGCGGTGGACGCCACCGCCGCCGAGGTGGAGAAGCTCTCCGACCTCGTGGGTACCGACGAGGCGTTCCGTGCCTTCCTCGCCGACCCCCGGCTGGACTCCAAGACCCAGCGGGCCGGCGCCTTCGCCGTGCTGGACCGCGCGGGCGTGGGCGGGGAGGTGAAGAAGCTGGTGGGCGTGCTGATCGCCAACCGCCGCCTGGCCGTGCTGCCCGCCGTCCTCCACGCCTTTGGCAACCTGCTCGCCGACCAGCGCGGGCAGCAGACCGCCGAGGTGACCACCGCGCACGCGCTGACGGGCACCCAGCGCGCCCAGATCGCCGCCCGCCTCACCGAGGCCGGGTACTCCAACGTCCGCCTCTCCGAGACGGTGGACCCGTCCATCCTGGGCGGCCTGATCGTTCGCATCGGGTCCCGCCTCTACGACACTTCCATCAAGTCCAGGCTGCAACGCCTGTCATACGCCATGAAGGGGGCCGCCTGACCATGGACATCCGTCCCGCCGAGATTTCCGACATCCTGAAGCAGCAGATCGCTGGCTTTGACACCGAGGCCGACGTGGCCGAGGTGGGCACCGTGCTCACCGTGGGCGACGGCATCGCCCGCTGCTACGGCCTGCAGAACGTCATGGCCGGCGAGATGGTGGAGTTCCCCTCCGCCGGCGTGCGCGGCATGGCGCTGAACCTCGAGACCGACAACGTCGGCATCGTGATCTTCGGCTCCGACCAGCAGATCCGCGAGGGTGACACCGTCGCCCGCACCGGCACTATCGTGGACGTGCCGGTGGGCCGTGGCCTGCTCGGCCGCGTGGTCGATGGCCTGGGCAACCCGATCGACGGCAAGGGGCCGCTGACGGACGTCACGCGCTCCCGCGTCGAGGTGAAGGCGCCGGGGATCATTCCCCGCAAGTCCGTGCACGAGCCGATGCAGACCGGCATCAAGGCGATCGACAGCCTGATCCCGATCGGCCGCGGCCAGCGCGAGCTGGTCATCGGCGACCGTCAGACCGGCAAGACCGCCGTCATCATCGACACGATCCTGAACCAGAAGACCGTCAACGCCGGCACCGACGAGAGCAAGAAGCTCTACTGCATCTACGTCGCGATCGGGCAGAAGCGCTCCACCGTCGCCCAGCTCGTCCGCACGCTCGAGGAGCGGGGCGCGATGGAGTACTCCATCGTCGTCGCCGCCACGGCCTCCGACCCGGCCCCGATGCAGTTCCTGGCGCCCTACACGGGCTGCACCATGGGCGAGTTCTTCCGCGACAACGGCATGCACGCGGTCATCTTCTACGATGATCTCTCCAAGCAGGCCGTGGCCTACCGCCAGATGTCGCTGCTGCTGCGGCGTCCGCCGGGCCGCGAGGCCTATCCGGGCGACGTGTTCTACCTGCACTCCCGCCTGCTGGAGCGCGCGGCGAAGATGGGCGAGGGCGCTGGCCTCGGCTCCCTCACCGCGCTGCCGGTGATCGAGACGCAGGCGGGCGACGTCTCGGCCTACATCCCGACCAACGTGATCTCCATCACCGACGGCCAGATCTTCCTTGAGACCGAGCTGTTCTTCCGCGGCATCCGCCCGGCGGTGAACGTCGGCCTGTCGGTGTCCCGCGTGGGCTCGGCGGCGCAGATCAAGGCGATGAAGCAGGTCGCCGGCAAGATCAAGCTGGAGCTCGCGCAGTACCGCGAGATGGCGGCCTTCGCCCAGTTCGCCTCGGACCTCGACGCCTCCACCCAGGCGCTGCTGGCCCGCGGCGCGCGGCTGACGGAGCTGCTGAAGCAGCCCCAGTACGCGCCGGTGCCGGTCGAGGAGCAGGTGGTGTCGATCTTCGCCGGCACGCGCGGCTTCCTGGACAAGGTCCCGACGAACAAGGTGGGCGAGTTCGAGAGCCGCATGCTCTCCGAGCTGAAGGCGACGAAGCCGGAGATCCTGGAGTCGATCCGCAGCAGCGGGCAGATCACGGGCGACAACGACAAGGCGCTGGCGTCCTTCCTCGACGGCTTTGCCAAGTCCTTCGGCTGAGCAGGGGGCATAGGGAGCAGCCCTCATGGCCAGCCTGAAGGACCTGCGCGGTCGCATCAACAGCGTGAAGTCCACGCGCAAGATCACCTCGGCGATGAAGATGGTCGCCGCGGCCAAGCTGCGCCGCGCCCAGGCCCAGGCCGAGGCGGCGCGGCCCTATGCCCAGCGGATGGAGCGCATGCTCGCCTCCCTCGGCACGGCGGTGGCGGACAGCCCCGACGCGCCGCGCATGCTGGTGGGCACCGGGCGCGACCAGACGCACCTGCTGGTGGTGGTCACGGCCGAGCGCGGCCTCTCCGGCCCCTTCAACACGAATGTCGGCCGCTTCGCGCGCGCCCGCATCCGCGCGCTGGAGGCCGAGGGCAAGACGGTGAAGGTGCTGACGGTGGGCCGCAAGGGCGCGGCCTTCCTGAAGCGCGAGCTCGCCAGCCGCATCATCGGCGAGATCAGCTACGTCAACATCAAGCGCATCGGCTTCGAGCAGGCCGACGAGATCGCCACCCGCATCACCGCGATGCTGGAGGCGGGCGAGTTCGACGTCTGCACGCTGGTCTACAACCGCTTCCAGAGCGTGATCGCCCAGGTGGCGAGCGAGCAGCAGCTCATTCCCGCAGCCCTGCCGGCGAACGACACCGCGAACGCCTCCTCCGAGGCCGGTGCGCTCTATGAGTACGAGCCGGGCGAGGAGGAGCTTCTCGCCGCCCTGCTGCCCAAGAACCTCGCCATCCAGATCTATCGCGCGCTGCTGGAGAGCCAGGCCGGCTTCTACGGAAGCCAGATGACGGCCATGGACAACGCCACCCGCAACGCCGGCGACATGATCAACAGGCTGACGCTGAACTACAACCGCACGCGACAGGCCAACATCACCAAGGAGCTGATCGAGATCATCTCCGGTGCTGAAGCCGTCTGAAGGAACCCGCCCCATGAAGAACAACGTTGGCAAGGTTACCCAGATCCTTGGCGCCGTGGTGGACGTCCAGTTCCCCTCCGAGCTGCCCTTCATCATGAACGCGCTGACCACCACCGTGGGCGACCGCACCCTGGTGCTGGAAGTGGCCCAGGAGTTGGGCGAGCGCACCGTGCGCTGCATCGCCATGGACACGACCGACGGCCTGGTCCGCGGCACCGAGGTGGTGGACACGGGCAAGGGCATCGCCGTGCCGGTGGGTGAGGGCACGCTGGGCCGCATCGTGAACGTCATCGGCGAGCCGATCGACGAGCGCGGCGCCGTTCCCCACGACAAGACCTACACCATCCACCGCGACGCCCCCGCCTTCGACGAGCAGGCGACCGCGGCCGAGATCCTGGTGACGGGCATCAAGGTGGTGGACCTCCTCGCCCCCTACCTGAAGGGCGGCAAGATCGGCCTCTTCGGCGGCGCCGGCGTCGGCAAGACGGTGACGATCCAGGAGCTGATCAACAACATCGCCAAGGGCCATGGCGGCGTGTCCGTCTTCGCCGGCGTGGGCGAGCGCACCCGCGAGGGCAACGACCTCTACCACGAGATGATCGACGCCGGCGTCATCAAGCTCGGCGAGAATGGCGGCACCGAGGGTTCCAAGGTGGCGCTGGTCTATGGCCAGATGAACGAGCCGCCGGGCGCCCGCGCCCGCGTCGCCCTCTCCGGCCTGTCCATGGCGGAGTACTTCCGCGATGAGCAGGGCCAGGACGTGCTCTTCTTCATCGACAACATCTTCCGCTTCACCCAGGCGGGCGCCGAGGTGTCCGCGCTTCTCGGCCGCATCCCCTCCGCGGTGGGCTATCAGCCGACGCTGGCCACCGACATGGGCGCGCTGCAGGAGCGCATCACCTCCACGAAGAAGGGCTCCATCACCTCGGTGCAGGCCATCTACGTGCCCGCCGACGACCTGACGGACCCGGCGCCTGCCACCTCCTTCGCGCACCTTGACGCGACGACGGTGCTGAACCGCTCCATCGCCGAGCTCGGCATCTTCCCGGCCGTGGACCCGCTTGACTCCACCTCCCGCGCGCTCGACCCGCGCGTGGTGGGCGAGGAGCACTACCGCGTGGCCCGCGAGGTGCAGCGCGTCCTGCAGACCTACAAGTCCCTGCAGGACATCATCGCCATCCTGGGCATGGATGAGCTGTCCGAGGAGGACAAGCTGGTCGTGGCGCGCGCGCGCAAGATCCAGCGCTTCCTCTCCCAGCCCTTCCACGTGGCCGAGGTCTTCACCGGCACGCCGGGCGTCTTCTGCAAGCTCGAGGACACGATCCGCTCCTTCGCGGGCATCGTGGCCGGCGAGTACGACCACCTCCCCGAGGCCGCCTTCTACATGGTCGGCACCATCGAGGAGGCCGTGAAGAAGGCCGAGACCCTCAAGGCGAACGCCTAGTCCCATGGCCACCTTCGACCTCGAGCTGGTGAGCCCGGAGCGCCTGCTCCTCTCGCGCCCCGTCGAGATGGCGGTGATCCCGGCGCATGAGGGCGAGATGGGCGTGCTGCCCGGCCATTCCCCGATGATCGTCGCCCTCCGGGGCGGCGTGATCCGGGTGACGGAGGGCGGGCGTGAGACCGAGAGCCTGTTCATCATGGGCGGCTTCGCGGAAATCACCCCCACCCGGATGACGGTGCTGGCCGACGAGGCGACGCCGCTCGCCAGCCTCTCCCGCGCTGCCGCCGCGCAGCGCGTGGCGGAGGCGGAGGCCGCGCTGGCCGCCGCCGCGAACGACGCGCCGGAGGTGCGGGAGCGCGCCGCCGACCGCCTCCTGGCCGTGCGCGCCATGCAGGACGCCGCCGGGGCCGCCTGAGGCGGGCTCGCCGAAGAATTGAAGCGCCCGGCGCCGCTCGGTGCCGGGCGCTTCGTCGTTCGGGCTCGCCGCGTTCCGGGCGGAACGATCCGGGTGGCGGGGCGGTCACAACCCGACGTTGAAACCCGGTGGGACTTGAAAGAATCACCCCGGGACCTGCAAATGCGGAACAGGCGCGGCCCATCCTCCGGCCGCCCCGCGGGAAGACGGATTAAATGAAGCACTGGACGCTCGATCAGATCGCCTGGGACAGTTTCGATCCCTCCAAGGTCGATCCGGAGATCGTGCCACTGGTGAAGGCCGCCGCCCTGGTGGAGAAAAACGGGGTGGACTACGCCGTGTACCTGAACAACGTCTTCGTCGGCGATCCCGACTTCTCCAGGGCCGCCGACAACTGGGCGGTGGAGGAGGTTCAGCACGGCGACGCGCTCGGTCGCTGGGGCGAGATGGCCGATCCCGGTTGGTCCTTCGACGACGCCTTCGCCCGCTACCGCGCCGGCTACAAGATCGACATCAAGGCGGATGCCTCCATCCGCGGCTCCCGCACGGGCGAGCTGATCGCGCGCTGCATGGTGGAGACGGGCACCTCCTCCTACTACACCGCGCTCGGCGACAGCACGGAGGAGCCGGTGCTGCGCCAGGTCTGCCGGTTGATCGCGGCCGACGAGTACCGGCACTTTAAGCTCTTCTACGATCACATGAAGCGGTACCTGGCGCGGGAGAAGCTCTCCTTCCCCAAGCGGCTGCGCGTGGCCGCCGGGCGCATCGGCGAGTCCGAGGACGACGAGCTCGCCTTCGCCTACCACTGCGGCAACGAGACCGCGGACACCCCCTACAGCCACGACCGTTGCATCACCGGCTACATGGGCCGCGCAATGTCCTTCTACCGCTTCCGGCACATCGAGAGGAGCATGGGGATGGTGTTCAAGTCGATCGGGCTGGAGCCCCGCGGTCGCATGTCGGACCTCGCGGCCAAGGGCGCCTGGCGGCTGCTGCAATGGCGGCGTGAGAAGTATCGCCAAGCCCTGCTGCGCGCCGCCAACGAGAACGCCGCGCCCGGCCGCGCCGCCGCATGAGCCCCGCGCTTCCCCCGTCCCTCCCGGCGGGGGAGGCGACCCGTCGCACGGCGCTCAGCATGGCGCTGGCGGGCATGGCCGCCACCGCCCACGCCCAGCAGGCCAGCCCGGAGCTCAACCCGCCCCCCGGCCTGTGGCAGGTCGCGCGGGGCCGCGGCTTCACCTTCGGCGCCGCGGTCCAGGCGAACATGCTGGCGACCGACCCGCTCTACGCCGCCGCCTACGAGCGCGAGGCGGGCGTGCTGGTACCGGAGTTCGAGGCGAAGTGGTCCAGCCTGCAGCCGAAGGAGGGGGAGTTCGACTTCTCCGGGCTGGACGCGATCGTCAACTGGGGCCAGGCCCGGGGCCGCCCCGTCCGCGGCCACGCACTGGTCTGGCACGAGGCCTTCCCGGACTGGGCCCTGGCCGCGATCGCGGAAGGCCCGCAGCGCGCCCGCGGCGTGATGGCCGCCCACATCTCCCGCGTGCTGAACACCACCCGCGCGCGGATCCGCGACTGGGACGTGGTGAACGAGATCGTCGCCGATCCGCCCGGGAGCGACACGCCTCAGGCGGATGGCGAGCTCCGCAATTCCCCCTTCTTCCGCGCCCTCGGCCCCGGCTACATCGAGACCGCCCTTCGCATGTCGCGGGAGCAGGACCCGACGCTGCGCCTCGTGCTGAATGATTACGGGGTGGAGGAGGACACGCCCTGGGCGGAGGAGAAGCGCCGCCGCCTGCTGAACCTCGTCCGCGACCTCGTCCGCAAGCGGGTCCCGCTCGACGCAGTGGGCATCCAGGCGCACCTGCAGATGCGGAACCCCTTCAGCCCCGCGATCTTCGGCAGCTTCCTCCGCGCCCTTCGGGCCGAGGGCGTCTCCGTGCTGATCACGGAGCTGGACGTGCGGGAAGGCGACAGCGTGCCGGAGGACTACGTGGCCAGGGACCGGCTGGTGGCGGACCGCGTCGCCGCCTTCATCTCCGCCTCGGCGGAGGCGGGGGTGCGGACCTTCCTCACCTGGGGCCTCGTGGACCGATTCTCCTGGACGGTGATCCAGGCGGATGTGGCCCGCCGGGACGGCAAGCTGCACCGCGCCCTGCCGCTGGACTGGGAGTACAACCGCAAGGAGATGTGGCGGGCCATGGCCCGCAGCTTCAACACGGCCGCCTAGCCGGGCACGGCGTACCGCGCGAAGTCCAGGGCCAGCCGCTCGTAGATCGGCCGGCGGAAGGGCACGGCGATGGCGGGCAGCTCCGCCAGGGGCACCCAGCGCCAGGCGTCGAATTCCTGGTGCCGGTCGGCATCCAGCCGGATCTCGCTGTCCTCGCCGAGGAAGCGCAGGGCGAACCACAGTTGCGTCTGCCCGCGAAACCGCCCGCCCAGTGCCTTGCCGACGAGGTGGGCGGGCAGGTCGTAGTCCAGCCACTCCTCCATCCGACCCATCACCCGGGCATTGCGCGTGCCGATCTCCTCGGACAGTTCGCGCAGCACAGCGGCCTCGGGCTCCTCGCCCCCGTCCAGCCCGCCCTGCGGCATCTGCCAGGCGCCCGAGGCGGCCTCTCCCGCCGGCTGGTCCGCGCGGCGGCCGATGAAGACCAAGCCTTCGCGGTTGAAGAGGCAGGCGCCGACATTGGGGCGCAAGGGGAGTTGGGTCGAAGGTTGAGTCATCTCGGTTCCCGCGGGATATCCTCGGGGCGACGGATCAGGGCGGTGAGGGGGGCCATCACCGCGCCCCGCTCCGCCAGCCCGGCGGCCCAGGCGGCCACGCGGTCCACCAGCACGGGGGAGACGTCGCCGGCAAGCCCGAGCGCCGTGCCCCTCTCCCGCGCGATGCGCTCCAGCTCCGCCAGCCGGCGGTCGATCTCGCCCCGCGTGGCGGGCTCGTCCACCACCACGTCCACGCTCCGGCCCCAGGCGCGGGCGGGGGAGGGGGCACCGGGGCGTGGATCGACGTAGAGAAGGCCGCGCCCGCGCAGCACGTCCTGCAGCCCGCCCAGGGATTCCGGCAGCGCCGCAAAGCGCTCCCCCCGCATCGGCCCCAGCGCCCCGACCGCCCCCACCTGGCCGGCGATGCGGGAGAGGGACCAGGCCAGCCGGTCCGCGTTCTCCGCCACCGGCAGGGTGGTCAGCAGTGCGCGGTCGCCGGGATCGTTCACCGGGTAGTTGGCGGGTTCCAGCGGCAGCGCGCTGAGCACCTCCATGCCCCGCGCCCGGGCGCGCTCGAGCAGAGGGGCGGGGCGGGCCGCGTAGGGGGAAAAGGCGAGGGCGGCCTCCGGCGGCAGGCGCCGGATCGCCTCCTCGGAGAGGGCGGCGGAGAGGCCGAGGTTGCCGACCACCAGGGCGATGCGCGGGCGCGCCTCGGCGCGGTCATAGGGGCGGCCATAGGCGCGGATGGAGGTGCGCCCATCCACCCCCGCGCGGGGCAGGGGGCCGTGGGGGGAGGGTTCCTGAAGATTCGGGTCCGGCGGCGGGATGGGGCGATCGGTGGACGCCTCCGCCCGGCCGGCCGGGGCGGACAGGGGCGGCGGCTCGGGCGCGCTTGGGGGCGCCTCCGGTGGGCGGGGCTCCGGCGAGCTGGGCTCTGGCGGACGAGGCTCTGGCACCGCCGCAGGTGGCGCGGCTTCGCCCACGGCGGCGGGCACCTCCGGCGAAGCGGGGGCCGGCGCGGCAGGAGCCGGCTCCCCGGCCACCTCCGGCGGGGCGGACGGATCGCCGCCCTCCCGGCGCAGGGAGGCGGGGATCCCGCCCTCGGGCGGCCCCGCCCGGTGCAGGGCGAGAGCGCCGGCCCCGAGCGCGGCGAGAAGGAGCAGCCAGAAGACGCCGAGGGCCTTCATCGCGGGCTTCGGCGTCCTCCCGGCCTCAGCGGCTGGCGCGGCGCTGCGGCGGGTTGGCCGCGATGCTGTGCAGCAGCCCGATGGCCTGCTGGAGCTGGTGGTCCGTCTCCGGCTTCGTCGCGTCGAAGGCGGGCGCGCCCTCCGGCGGCATGCGCTGCACGGCGGAAAGGGTCGCCGGCGGCAGGTTCAGCGGCGGCAGCGGCGCGGGCGGGCGGGCGCTGGCGCCCTGGGCCGTGCCCGGCGTCGGGTTGTTGTCGTTCCGCAAGGCGCGATTCAGGTCCGCCTCGCGGTCGCGCTCGCGGGTCTGCTGCGCGTCCTCGCGCTGGGCCAGCACCTCGATGTCGGGCTGGATGCCGGTCGCCTGGATGGATCGGCCGGAGGGGGTGTAGTAGCGCGCGGTGGTCAGGCGGATGGCGCCGTTCCCCGGCAGCGGCATAACGGTCTGCACGGAACCCTTGCCGAAGCTCTTCACGCCCATGACGATCGCGCGCCGGTGGTCCTGCAGCGCGCCCGCCACGATCTCGGAGGCGGAGGCGGAGCCGGCATTCACCAGCACCACCACGGGCAGGCCGTTGGTGATATCGCCGGACTTGGCGTTCCAGCGCTGCGCGTCCTCCGCCCGGCGGGCACGGGTGGAGACGATCTCGCCCTGGTCCAGGAAGTCGTCGGAGACCTGGATTGCCTGGTCCAGCAGCCCCCCCGGGTTGTTCCTGAGGTCCAGCACGACGCCCTTCAGGTTGCCCCCGGCCTGGGAGCGGAGGCTCTGCAGTGCCCGGCGCAGGCCCACCTCGGTCTGCTCGTTGAAGGAGGTCAGGCGGATATAGGCGATGTCCCCCTGCTCCAGCCGCGCGCGCACCACCTGCGGGCGGATCACGTCGCGGGTCAGGCTCACCTCGATCGGGGTGGCCGTGCCCTCGCGCCGGATGGTCAGGCGGATGCTCGTGCCCCGCTCGCCCCGCATCTGGTCCACCGCCTCCTGGAGGGTGAGGCCCTGGGTCGTCTTCTCGTTGATGTGGGTGATCAGGTCGCCGGGCTTCACCCCGGCGCGGGCGGCCGGCGTGTCGTCGATGGGGGAGATCACCTTCACGTAGCCGGCCTCCTGCGAGACCTCGATGCCCAGCCCACCGAACTCGCCGCGGGTCTGCACCTGCATGTCGCGGAAGTTGCGAAGGTTCATGTAGGAGGAGTGCGGGTCCAGCCCCTGCAGCATCCCGTTGATCGCGTTCTCGATCACCTCGCGGTCGTTCACGGGCTCCACGTACTCGGCCCGCACCCGCTCGAACACGTCGCCGAACAGGTTCAGCAGCCGGTAGGTCTCGGCGCGCGATCCCTCCTGGGCCCAGGCCGTCACCACGGGGCCGGCGATGGCGCCGGCGGTGAAGGCGGCGGCCACGGCCGCGACGGTGCGGGCGCGGAAGCGGGACCTCCCGCCGTTCTCGGCCCCGTTGCCCTCGCCCGCGTTTCCGCCCGCGCTGCTGTTGGTCGAGGAACGCTCAGCAGGAACTCGCATCCGTCAGACACCCCTCTCGCCGCGGTGGGCCACGGCGCTGTCATATTGCCGCGGGGCGTGCTGCCCAGCAGTTAAGCCACGCGGGGTGCCGGCGCGCGGCAGCCCCTGCGCGTCAGCCCCTGGAAGTCCAGCCCGCGGGGTCCACGGGTTGCCCGCTGCGGCGCAGTTCAAGGTATAGCGTCGCGCGGCCCCCGCCAGATACCCCGGCGTTACCAAGTGTTCCCACGGCCTCCCCGGCCAGAACGCGCTGCCCGGGCTCCGCGTCCAGCCGGTCGAGACCGGCCAGGACGAAATGGTATCCGCCGCCGCAATCCACAATCAACATCCGCCCGTAGGACCGGAACGGGCCGGAGAAGACCACCCGCCCGCCGCAGGGGCTGACCACCCGCGCCCCGGCGGGGGCGGACCAGGTCTGGCCATTGGCCCCGCCCTGGCCGAAGGCCCGCTGGACGGACCCCGCCACGGGCGCCCCGCGGCTGACGCGGGGCGGCGCCGCGGCCTCGCGGAGCCGCTCCCGCGCGGCCTCGGCGCTCTCCCGCGCCTCCTGCTCCTCCCGCGCGGCCTGGCGCGCCTCGTTCTCCCGCGCGCGGGTCTCGGCCTCCTGGCGGCGCCCGGCCGCCTCGCGCTCGCGGGCCTCGGCCGCGCGCTCGCGCCGCTCCGCCTCGGCGCGCTCCCGCGCCTCCCGCGCGCGGGCCTCGCGCTCCAGCCGCTCCACCGCGCCGCGCAGGTCCCGGGCGCCGGCCGCGGCGTCGGCGGCGCGGCGGGTGGCGGTGTCCTCGGCGTCCCGTGCAACCTCCCGCCGGGCGCGGGCCTCGGCCAGCGCCGCCTCCACCGCCTCCGCCGCCTCCCTGGCCGCGGCGCGGGCGGCCACCAGCCGGGCCCGCTCCGCCTCCAGCACGACCGTCTTCCGGTCCGCCTCCTCCTTCGCCGCGCGGTACTCCGCCGCCTCCCGCGCCAGGCGGGCGGCGACCCCGCGCAGCACCAGCGCGCCGCGCAGCGCCTCCTCCGGCGGGGCGGGGATCACCAGCAGCGTCTCGGCCGGCCAGAGGCCGAGGCGGCGCATGGCGGGGATCAGGGGCGCCAGCGCCTCGGCGCGCCGCGTCAGGTCGGCCTCGGCGGCCTCGCGGGCGGCGGCGGCGGCCTCCAGCCGCCCCTCCGCCTCGGCCACGGCCTCCTCGGCGGCAACGGCCCGCCGCCCCGCCTCAGCGCGGCGGGCGGAGAGGGCGCGCTCCGCCGCCTCCGCCGTGCGGGCGTCGCGGGCGATGGCGGCGGCCTCGTCGCGCGCCGTGCGGGCGCCGCGCTCCACCTCCTCCAGGGCGCGACGGCTGGGCTGCGCCAGGACGAGGGAGGGGATCAGCCCGAGCAGCAGGGCGAGGCGGAGGGTTCCGCCCCGCCGCGCCTGTGGGAAGGGGGCGCGGGCGCCACCCGGGCTCACGTCATGCTCACCCGGTCGTCGTCGCCCGGGGCGGGGTGTTGATCAGGCTCCGTCCGGTCATGGCCTGCGGCTGGGGCAGGCCGAGCAGCGCCAGCATCGTGGGCGCCAGATCCGCCAGCCGGCCGTCATGCAGCGAGATGCCCGCAGGGCCCCCCATCAGCAGCACGGGCACGGGATTCAGCGTGTGCGCCGTGTGCGGGCCGCCCGTGACGGGATCCCGCATCATCTCCGCGTTGCCGTGGTCCGCCGTGACCAGCAGCGCGCCGCCGGCATCCCGGATGGCCCCGGCGATCCGGCCCAGCCCGGCATCCGCCGCCTCGCAGGCCTTGATGGCGGCCTCCAGCCTGCCGGTGTGCCCGACCATGTCGGCGTTGGCGAAGTTGAGGATGATCATGTCGTAGTCGCCGGAGCGGATCGCGGCCTCCGCCTTCTCCGCCAGCTCCGGCTCCGACATCTCCGGCTGCAGGTCGTAGGTCGCGACCTTCGGCGAGGCGACCATCACCCGGTCCTCGCCGGGCGAGGGCGTCTCCTCCCCGCCGTTCAGGAAGTAGGTGACGTGCGGGTACTTCTCCGTCTCCGCCATGCGGAGCTGTCTCAGTCCCGCCATCGACACCGTCGGGCCGAGCAGGTCAGCCATGGATTGAGGCGGGAAGAGCGTGTCCAGGAAGGGATTCAACGCCTCGGAATACTCCGTCATCCCGATGGCGGCGCAGAACGCCGGCGCGCGCGGCCGGTCGAAGCCGCCGAAGGCCGGGTCCAGCAGCGCGGCAAGGATCTGGCGCACCCGGTCCGCGCGGAAGTTGAAGCAGACCAGCGCGTCCCCGTCCTTCATGCCCGCATAGCCCGGCAGGACCGTGGCCGGGACGAACTCGTCCGTCTTGCCCGCGGCATGGGCGGCCCGCACCGCCTCCAGCGCCGTCGGGGCGCTCGCCCCCTCGGCGAGCACCATGGCCCGCCAGGCCTGGGAGACACGCTCCCAGCGGTTGTCGCGGTCCATCGCGAAGTAGCGCCCGGTGACGGTGACAATGCGCGCCCCGTCCGGCAGGGCCATCTCGAAGGCGGGCAGGGTGGTCTCGGCCCCCTGGGGCGCGGTGTCCCGGCCATCGGTCCAGGCATGGACGGCCACGGGGATGCCCTGCGCCGCCACGATCCGCGCGATTGCCAGCGCGTGGTCCTGGTGCGCGTGCACGCCGCCGGGGGAGAGCAGGCCGAGGAGGTGCAGCGTGCCGCCCGTGGCCTTCAGCTTCGCCCCCAGGGCCACGAGCGGCGGTAGGGCGGCGAGGGAGCCGTCCGCGACGGCGGCGCCGATGCGCGGCAGGTCCTGCATCACCACCCGCCCGGCGCCGATGTTCAGGTGCCCCACCTCGGAATTGCCCATTTGCCCCTCCGGCAGGCCCACATCGGGGCCGCAGGTGCGCAGGAAGGCGCGCGGGCAGGAGGACCAGAGGCCGTCGAAGGTCGGTGTATCCGCCAGGAGCACGGCATTGTCCGCCCGCTCCTCCCGCCAGCCCCAGCCATCGAGGATGACGAGCATGACGGGCTTCGGACGGGCCATCGGGCGCTCCTGGCGTGCGGGGTGGCCTGCCATAGCGCCGGGGCAGGGGCTTGAACAGGGCGCCGCCCCCTCGCTGCCCCGCCGCCGCCGCCTCCGCCGCGCGATCTCCGGAAAGAGCCAGCCTTGCAACATGGTGAGACCGGCCCGATGACCCGGCCATGCCCGCCCGCATGCCCCAGCTCGTCTCCGTCCAGTACCTGCGGGCGCTCGCCGCGCTGATGGTGGTGCTCTACCACGCCCGGCTGCAGACGGACCGGCTCGGGCTCCCCCTGGCGGGCACGGACTGGCTCGCGGGCGGGGTGGACGTGTTCTTCGTCATCAGCGGGCTCATCATGTGGGTGACGACGAGCCTGCAGCCCGTGAGGCCCGCCGCCTTCCTGTGGCGCCGGGCCGTGCGGGTGGTGCCGCTCTACTGGGTCCTCACCGCGATGCTCGTGGCCGTCTCCCTCGTCGCGCCCAGCCTTCTCCGCACGGCGCGCTTCGACCCGGCGCACACGCTGGCCTCCTTCCTGTTCCTGCCCTGGCCGCACCCTGCCATGGGGCTGCCCCTGCCGGTCCTCATCCCCGGCTGGACCCTGAACTACGAGATGGCCTTCTACCTTCTCTTCGGCCTGGCCCTGCTGCTGCCCGCGCGGGCGCGGTTCTGGGCGGTGGGGGCGGCGCTGGCCCTGCCCGTGGCCCTGGCGCAGCTCCTGCCCCGGCCTGGCCTCGGGCTCGCCTTCTACGGCTCCACCGTGGTGCTGGAGTTCTGGCTGGGCATGGCGCTCGGGCGGCTGCTGCTCGCCGGGCGGATGCCGGGGCCGGGCGCCTCCGCCGCGCTGCTGGCGCTGGGCTTCGCCCTGCTTCCCCTGGGCTGGACGCTGTCGGAGCCCCTCTCCCGCGGGCTCGCCCTCGGCCCCCCCGCCGCGCTGGTCGTGCTCGGCGCCCTGGGGCTGGAGGCGGCGGGGCGGGTGCCCTCACGGCGGGGGCCCCTGCTGCTCGGCGACGCCTCCTACGCCCTCTATCTCTGCCACGGCACCGTGCTGGCAGCGCTGGCGGAGGCCTGGCGGCGCCTGCCCATGCCGGGCGGGATGGGGGGCACGCTGCTCTTCCTTCTCGTCGCGGCCGGCGCCTGCATCGCGGCGGGGCTGGTGCTCTACTGGCTGGTGGAGATGCCGCTGCGGCGGGCGATGCGGGGCCGGGCCGTGCGGGCCGCCCCCGTTCAGGCCCGGGCGGTGTAGGCCCGGAAGACCTCCAACTCCGTCGCGCAGGCCGCGTCGCGGAACCCGGCCGCGCCCAGCGCGCCGAGGATGGTCTCCGCCGGCACGCAGGCCTCGATCGTCTCCCAGTAGTAGCGCATCAGCTCGCCGGAGCGGTGCCGGGGCGCGGCGATGCGGCAGAGGGCGGGGATCACCGCGCCCATGTAGAAGCGCTCCACCATCCGGGCGAGTCGGCTCTCCGGCCGCCCGATCTCCAGCAGCAGCACCGTGCCGCCCGGGCGCAGCACGCGCCGGTACTCCGCGAAGGCCGCGCCGAGATCGGCCACGTGGCGCAGCGCGTAGCCCATGGAGAGGAAGTCCATGCTGCCGTCCGGCAGAGGGATCCGCTCCGCCCGCCCCTGGACGAGGGTGACGCCGGGCAGGCTCTTCCGCGCCTCCGCCAGCATCCCCTCGCTCGGGTCCAGCCCGGTGACGAGGGCGGGGTCGCCGGTGATCGCCACGGCCTGCCGCGCGACGAGCCCGGTGCCTACGGCCACGTCCAGCACCCGCATCCCCGGCCGCAGCCCCGCCTCCCGCAGCGCGCGGCGGCGGTAGCCCGGCCCGGTGCCGAGAGAGAAGACGCGGTCGATCCGGTCGTAATGCGGCGCCGTCTCGTCGAAGAGGCTGCGGACGAAGCCCTCCCGCTCCTCCGCCCGGCCGTAGCGGTGGGCGAGGACGGGGTGGGGGGCCACGGCGTCGGTGTCCGGCGTGGTCCGGGTCATGCGGGGCCACTCCCTGGAGGATGGGCGGGCAGGAATCGCCCGCCCGGCCGCCAGGTGCAAGGGCTGTCTGGAGGAGCCGTGCAGGAGGGACGGCGCCGGGATCAGTCCGGCAGGGGCGAGACGCCGAAGATGGCGGGGTGGAGGTGCAGCATCGCCGCCCAGGCCAGCAGCCCCACCAGGGCCGGCAAGGCCACCTCCCGCCAGGCCAGATGGTTCCGCGCGCCCAGCACGGCGCCGAAGGGCAGGACCGAGGTGCGGGCCGCGAAGCCGGCCCAGCCCTGCGGGTCCCGCGCCGCCACCTTGGCGTCCAGCGAGGGCATGCCGAGCGCGGCCGTGGCCAGGAAGGCACCGAAGAAGACGAGGGAGGAGAGGTCGCCATTGCCGAGGATGTGGACCGCCGCCCAGATGGCGAAGGACCAGAGCATCGGGTGCCGCGTGATCCGCAGCACGCCCCGCGGCTCCGCCGACAGCGCCCCGCCCTGGCCCACCGCGGTCGGGTTCCGCGCCATGAGGCTGCCGGCGAAGAGGATGAAGGCGGGGAGCATCGCCGCCACCAGCACCCAGCCGAGGGGGCGCGGCACGGCCCAGAGCGGCGCCGTGCGCGCGCTGCGCCAGGCCAGCACCAGAAGGGTGATCGCGAGGGCGGAGGCGAGGGAGAAGGTGGCCCGGAACCCGCCCTCGCCCAGCCGCGCCGCCCAGGCCGCCCGCGCCCGCGTGCCGGCAATGCCGACGTGGAGCCCGATCCAGATCATCGCTGCGACGACGAGTGCGATCATAAGGGCGAGCTTACCTCACATCCCCGTGACCACAACGTTTTTCGCGGGGGGGCCGCGGATTAGCCCGGCCGCCAGGCGCGGTGGTAAGGGTGGTTCGTGCGGATGCACTGCGACCGGAACAACGCCTCGGCCAGCAGCCCGCGCACCAGCATGTGCGGCCAGGTGAGCGGGCCGAGGGAGAGGCGGTGGTCGGCGCGGGCCAGCACCGCCTCGTCCAGCCCTTCAGCCCCGCCGATGACGAGGGCGAGCTGGCGTCCGGATTCCGCCCAGCCCGCCGTCAGGGCCGCCAGCCGCGCGCTGTCCGGCATCTCGCCGCCGAGGTCGAGCGCCACGGCCAGCGCCTCCGCCGGGATGGCGGCGAGGAGAAGCGCGCCCTCCCGCCGCCGGATCTCGGCGGGGGTGCCCTTCGCCTCCGCCAGTTCCCGCAGGTGCAGGGCCGGGCGGAGGCGGGCGTTGTAGTGCTCGAACAGCGCCGCCTCCGGCCCGCCGCGGGCGCGACCGACGGCGAGAAGAAGGGGCGGCTTCAGTCCTGCTTACCCTTCCTGCGGGTGTTCGCGCCCTCGCTCAGCGAGGCGGCCCCGCCCGACTCCTCGTCCGGGAAGGTGGGCTGCATGTCCTCGCCGGTGACGTCGAAGGCGAAGCCGGCCGGGCCGTCCAGCGCCTCGCCGCGGGGCAGGATGGCGCCGTCGCCGTTCCCGCCCGGGCGGCCATCGCCCAGCTCGCCGATATAGGCGCGGTCCTGCGCGTCTCCGGCCTGCGCGTCGTCGGCGTCGCCGTCCACGATCGGCTTGCGGGGATCGGGATCGGCCGCGGTCTCGTCGCCGTTCATGTCATCGTCCCCATCGGTGTCGTCGTCGTCATCATCGTCGTCGTCGTCGTCCAGGTCCTCGCTCCGGACGACCTCGTCGGCGTCGAGATCCTCGTCGTCCAGCCCCTCGTCGTCGGCCTCGGCCGCACCCTCATCCCCGGCCGTCCCGCCGGAGGGGCGCGACGGCATGGTGGTCTCCTCGGGCGCGGGGCTGTCCGGGCCCCACATGCGCTCCAGCGCGTAGTTCTGCCGCGCCTCGGGCTTGAAGAGGTGGATCACCAGGTCCCCGGCATCGAGCAGCACCCAGTCCGGCGAGGCCTCCGTGCGGATGCGGCGGATGCCGTGCTCGGCCAGGGCCTCCTCCACGTGGCGCGCCATGGCCTCGATCTGCCGCTCCGCGAGGCCGGTGGCGACCACCATGCGGTCGGCGAAGGCGGAGCGGGAGGCGACGTCCAGCACCACCACGTTCTCGGCCTTGTCGTCCTCCAGGCTCGTCACGGTGGCGCGCACCAGCTCCTCCAGCCGGTCGGGGCTGGGGGCGGGGCGGGGCGGCGTGCGCCCGCGCCCCTTCGGGCCGGCGACGGTGGCGCGCTTGCGCGAGGTGGGGGCGGGCTCCGCCTCCAGCTCCGCGATGCGGGCCGCGGTCTCGTCGGGCACGGCCTTGGCCGCGCGGGCGCGGGACGGAGCCTTCACGGGAGGCTGCGCCGCGACCTCCGTCCCGGTCCTGGCCGCGGCGCGCGCGGGCGTCCTGCGGGTGGTACGGGTTTCCGCCGCCGGAGCCTTCTCGGCGCGGCGGGCCGCGGCGGGGCGGGCCGGCGCCTCGTCGCGCGCCGCAGCGCCCGACCCTGCGCGGGCGGAGGCGCGGGAGGGCGTGGTGCCCGCGCGCGCGGCGGGGGCGGGCCTGGCGGCGGCGCGGGGCGCCGGGCTCGCGGCCGCCTTCGGGGCAGACCTGGCGCGCGACGGCGCGGCGGGCTTCGGCGCGGCCTTGGCAGCGCGGGCCGGGGTAGTGCGGGCAGGGGTGGCGCGGGCCGGCGCGTCCTTCCTCGCCGTGGCGCGGGAGGCGGGGGCGGGCTTCGCCGGAGCGCGGGCCGGGGTCGTGCGGGCGGAAGCCGCCTTGGTCGGGGCTGCCTTGGTCGGGGCCGCCCTGCTGGGAGCGGCGCGCTTCGGCGTCTTCGCCGGAGTCCGGGCCGTGGAGGCCTTCGCGGCAGGAGCCCTGCTCGCCGGGGCCTTCGCGCGGCTCGCCGGCGCGGCAGCCCCGGCGCGGGTGCCATTGGAGGTGCGGGATGCGGCCGCGGGCGCCTTCGCCCGCGCGGGGGCGGCCGGGGCCTTGGCACGGCCTTCGGGCTTGGAGGCCCCCGCCCGGGCGGGGGCAGGCTTCGCCGGCCGCGCCGCAGTCTTGGCCGCCGCCGGCTTGGCCGCGCGCGCTGGCGCCCTCGCGGCCGGTGCCTTGCGGGCGCCGGCAGGGGGCTTCGTCCCGGTGGTCCGGCTGCGCGTGCCGCCGGTGGGTTCCTTGGGGGTGCGGGCCATGGCTCGCTCCTCTCTTCCGTCGCTGCCTCGTGGCGCCGCGCGCGGCGCCGGGTTCAGTTCGTCCCGTCCGGCGCCGCGAGGGGCGGCGGGGCGTTCTCATCAGAAGGGCCGGAAGTGGCTGTGGTTGCGCGGGCCCGCAAGGCCCGTATCGCCGTCGCGCTCGCCGGGTGCTCCCGCGCGGGCACGAGGCACCACGGCGCGTGCCCGCCTGAACGGCGTGACGGCGCGCGCCCATGGAATTGGCGCGACGTCTCCGCCATCAGCGCACCGCAGGGGCTGCGGTGACGGCGCAGCGCCCCCGCCGCGGCGCCGTGCAGGGCCCGCCGTGTGTAGCCCGGGCGCGGCAGCACGGCCATCGGCGTGCCGCGCGCCAGCTTTCGCCAGCGCCGCCATCGCGGCAGCTGCACCATGTTGTCGGCCCCCATGATCCAGACGAAGCTGGCGCGCGGGAACAGGCGGCGCAGGCGGGAGAGGGTGCGCTCCGTCTCCCGCAGCCCCAACCGCGCCTCGATGTCCACGGCGATCACGCGGCGGCCATCCGCGACGCGGCGGGCCGAATCGAGCCGCTCCTCGAAGGGCGCCATGCCCGCGCGCGGCTTCAGCGGGTTGCCCGGGGAGACGAGCAGCCAGACCTCGTCCAGCCGCAGCACGTGCAGCGCCATCTCCGCCACGTGGCGGTGGCCGGCATGGGCGGGGTTGAAGGAGCCGCCGAGCAGCCCGATCCGCGCCCGCCGCCCGTCGCCGTAGCGGCCGGGCTCGCGGTGTGAAGGGGCAGGGCGGGGCGAGGGCGCCCTCTCGCGGCCAGCCGGCGGAACAGGGGGCGGCATGGGGGCTAGAAGCCCCCCCGCGATGCAGGATCCGGTGTCAGGGTGTTCGCACCGAGACGGTCACCGGGCGCTCCGCCAGCCCCTCATAGGTCGCGGTGACGGTGCGGCCCGCCTCCGTCGGCAGGGCGGGTGAGAAGCCGCCGAGGGAGATGATGTCCCCCGCGCGCAACCGCCTGCCCTCGCTCTTCAGGTCCTGGACCAGCCAGGGGATCGCGTTCAGCGGGTGCCCCAGAAGCGCCGTAGCCGGCACGCGGGACAGCTCCTTCTGATCATTGGCCAGCACCACCGTCATGGACCCAAGCCGGGCCGCGAACTCCGCCGTGGCCTGGACCGGGATGGCGTCGCCCAGCACGCCCAGCCGGGCGCCGACGTTGATCGCCACCAGCCCCGGCCCGCTCATCTGCCCCGGCGCGAAGACGAGGTCCGGCATCTCGATGAAGGGGATCACCTGGTCGAGGTGGCGCAGGATGGCGACGTGGTCCGTCCCCGCCTCGTTGATGCCCTCGTCGCGCACCCGCACCAGCAGGTCGCTCTCCACGTTCGGCACGGCGCCGAAGGCGGCCGGGACCTCGGCGGGGCTGCCCGCCGTGCCGCGGGCGCGGACCGTTGCCTGGAAGATCGTGCCGCGCACGGGGTGCGGGATCCCGAAGCGGCCCTGCGCGGCGGCGTTGGTCAGCCCGACCTTGTAGCCCACCGGCGGCCCCAGCCGCTCCGCCAGGATCGCGACGATCTTCGCCCGCGCGCAGGCCGCGTCCTCCATCGTCAGCCCCGGGCCGTAGCCCTGGGCCGGGCGGTTGGCGAGGATGTCGCCCGCCATGCGCTGCACGTCGGCGTCGGACGGGCAGGAGGCCCGCGCGGCGCCTCCTCCGACGATAAGGGCCGTGGCGGCCAGCAGCGCGATGCGGCGCATGGGTGTGATCCTCCTCCGGGCCCGGGTCCTTCCCGTGGCAGGCCGGATCAGGGACGAACCTGTCCGGTCCCGATCACATGGTAGCGCCAGGTGCAGAGCTGCTCCAACCCGACCGGCCCGCGCGCGTGCAGCCGGCCGGTCGCGATGCCGATCTCCGCGCCGAAGCCGAACTCCCCGCCGTCGCAGAACTGGGTGGAGGCGTTCCACAGCCCGACCGCGGAGGAGAGGCCGTCGAGGAACGCGCGCGCCACCTCCGCGTCCTCGGTGATGATCGCATCGGTGTGCTCGCTGCCGTGGCGGCGGATGTGCTCTAGCGCGCTCTCCACCCCGTCCACCACGGCGACGTTGAGGATCGCGTCCAGCCATTCCGTGGAGAAGTCGGCCTCGCCCGCGGGCTCCAGCCCCGGCACGATCGCGCGCGCCGCCTCGTCCGCGCGGAAGCTGCAGCCCAGGGCGCGCAGATCGTCCACCAGCACCGGCAGCAGCGCGGGGGCGACGGCGCGGTCGATGAGCAAGGTCTCCGTCGCGCCGCAGACGCCGGTGCGGCGCATCTTCGCGTTCGCCAGCACGGAACGCGCCATGGCGGGATCGGCGGCCGCGTGGATGTAAGTGTGGTTCAGCCCCTCCGCATGGGCGAGCACGGGCACGCGCGCCTCCTGCATCACACGCGTCACCAGGCCCTTGCCGCCGCGGGGGATGATAAGATCGATCAGCCCGGCGGCGGCCAGCATGGCGCCGACGAAGGCGCGGTCCGTGTTCGGCGCGACCTGCACGCAGGCCTCGGGCAGCCCGGCCGCGCGCAGGCCCTCCACGATGCAGGCGTGGATGGCTGCGGCGCTGTTCAGGCTCTCCTTCCCGCCGCGCAGGATCACGGGGCTGCCGGCCTTCAGGCAGATGGCGGCGGCATCGGCGCCCACATTGGGGCGGCTCTCGTAGATCATGCCCACCACGCCGATGGGCTGGGCGACGCGGCGGATCACCAGGCCGTTGGGGCGGGTCCACTCCGCCAGCACGCGGCCCACGGGATCGGGCAGGGCCGCCACCTCCTCCAGCCCGCGCGCTATCGCCTCCACCCGCGTGGGGTTGAGGGTCAAGCGGTCCTTGTAGGCGGAGGAGAGGTCGGGTGCGCCGGCCAAATCGGCCTCGTTCGCGGTCAGGATCTCGTCCTGCCGCGCGCGCAGCGCTGCGGCGGCGGCCAGCAGGGCCGCGTCCTTCGTCGGTCGCGGGGCGAGCGCCAGGATCGTGGCGGCGGCGCGGGCGGCCTTGGCGGCCTCCTCCAGCGCGGCGCGGGCGATGGCGGCGGGATCGACGATCGCGTTCATGGCTCTGAGGTAATCCCGCGCGGCGATGAGGGGAAGCGCCGCGCGGCGCGCCGGTGCGCGGGACAGACCGGCGCGGCCCGCGTGACCGCTAGTCGCGGCGGGCGCCGCGTACGATCCATAGCGTGGCCGCCAGCACCATCGCGTCCTCCATCAGCCCCGTGGAGACCTGCCCATGGTGCCGCATGGAGCGGATCCGGGCGTCGAAGGTGATGTAGGAGGCCGCCACGGCGGTCGCGGCGCCAAGGAAGGC
This sequence comes from Pararoseomonas sp. SCSIO 73927, assembly GCF_037040815.1. NCBI lineage: Bacteria > Pseudomonadati > Pseudomonadota > Alphaproteobacteria > Acetobacterales > Acetobacteraceae > Pararoseomonas > Pararoseomonas sp. SCSIO 73927. Next base: position 5,372,033 of record NZ_CP146232.1, on the reverse strand, counting down.
GGCGAAGCCCCGCCTCTCGCGCGGGGCCAGGGCCATGCCCGCCACCGCGCCGGTCACCATCCGGGCCGCGATGCCCGGCGCGATGATCCGGTCCGGCGCGGAGGGGAGCTTGTCCCCGATCAGCTCCCCGACCGCGAGCGCCACCGCGCCCCAGGACGCCCAGGGGTGGGAGAGGATCGACGGGGCGCCGTTGTCGCGGGGCAGCGCGCCGCGCCGGGCCGCGAGGGTGACGGCAGCGAGCGGCGTCATGGACCGCATGCCGCCGGGGATGCCGATAAGCAGGGAACGGAACAAGCGGAGCCTCCGGGCGGCAGGGTTGCCCCCGCCCAACGGCCCGCGCGGGACCCGGTTCCCTCAGACCAGGACCATGTCGTCCCGGTGGACCATCACGTCCCGCCCGCGCCAGCCGAGGATGGCCTCGATCTCCGCGCTGCGGCGGCCGGCGATGCGGCGCGCGCTCTCCGCGTCATAGGCGGAGAGGCCGCGGGCGAGCTCCCGCCCGTCCAGGGCGCGGACGGAGACGGCGTCGCCCCGGTCGAAGTCGCCCTGCACCTCCCGCACCCCGGCGGGGAGGAGGGAGCTGCCTTCCGCCAGAGCCTTCGCCGCGCCGTCATCCACCACCAGCCGCCCGTGCGGGGCGAGGGAGCCCGCGATCCAGCTCTTGCGGGCGGAACGGCCCTCCGGCGCCGGAAGGAACCAGGTGGAGCGCGCCCCCGCCAGCATCGCGGAGAGGGGGTTGTTCTCCTTCCCGATCGCGATCGCCATGGCGCAGCCCGCGCCGGTGGCGATCCGCGCCGCGATCAGCTTCGTCCGCATCCCGCCGGAGGAGTAGCCGGGCGGGGGCTCGCCACCCATCGCCATGATCTCTTCCGTCACCCGCTCCACCAGGGGCAGGTGCCGCGCCTCCGGGTCGCGGCGGGGATCGGCGGTGTAGAGGCCGTCGATGTCGGAGAGGAGGACCAGCGCGTCCGCCTCGATCATCTCCGCCACCCGGGCGGCCAGGCGGTCGTTGTCGCCGAAGCGGATCTCGGCGGTGGCGACCGTGTCGTTCTCGTTGATCACGGGCACGCAGCCGAGGTTCAGCAGGGTCTTCAGCGTCTCCCGCGCGTTCAGGTAGCGGCGGCGGTCCTCGCTGTCCTCCAGGGTCAGCAGCACCTGGGCGGCGGTCATGCCGTGAGCGGCCAGCGCCGATTCCCATGCGCCCGCCAGGCGGATCTGGCCCACGGCGGCGGCGGCCTGCTTCTCCTCGAGGCGCAGGGCGCGTCGGGTGAGGCCGAGCTGGTGGCGCGCCAGGGCGATGGAGCCGGAGGAGACGAGCACCACTTCCGCCCCGCCCTTCCGCAGCCGCGCCACGTCCGCCGCGACGGAGGCCAGCCACGCCTCCCGCGGCGCCGCCGTCGCCGGGTCCACCACGAGGGCGGACCCGATCTTCACGACGACGCGGCGGGAGGTGGCGAGGGAGGGCGAGGACATGCCCGCGCCGTTACCACGGGCGGGCTGCCGCCGCGACAGGGCGCGGGATCAGGGCACCCCCGAGGGCGATGCAGGACCGGGCGAAGCAGGACCGGGCGCTGCAGGACCGGGTGGGGTCGGTCCGGGGCGGGTTCCCTCTCCCGGCTGCAACGCCTCGTCCTCCGCGGTTTCCATCCGGTCCTCCGCCTCGCCGCCCTGCTTGCGGACCTCCCCGTCCTCCGGGCCGACGCGCCGGCGCTCGAGCCGCCGCACCCGCTCCTCGAAGCTTTCCTCGCGCTCGCTCATGGCCGGTTCTCCTTCAGGCATGGGAACGCGGGGCGGGGGAGGGGGTTCAGGCCGGCTGCTCCTCCACCGAGGCCCGCAGCGTCTGCTCGGGCAGGCCGAGGACGAGGAAGAAGGCCGCCGTCATCACCGCGGCGCTGAGGCTGAAGCAGCCGAACAGCGCGGTCCGGTAGGCCTCGGACAGCACGGCGTGCTGCTCCGGGGTGAGGGCGGCGAGGGCGGCGGCCCCGCCGCGCGTGATCGCCTCCACGTCCACGGGCCCGGCCAATCTGGCGGCGAGGATGGCGCCGGACGCCGCCACCCCCACCGCGCCGCCGAGGGAGCGCAGGAAGGTCATCGCGCCTGTCGCGGCACCCAGTTCCTTGTAGGCCACGGCGTTCTGCACGGCGGTGGTGAGGTTCGGCATCCCCATCCCCATGCCCAGCCCCAGCAGGGCCAGAGCGACGAGGAAGGCGGGGGTCGGGGCGGCGAAGTAGGAGAAGGCGGCCAGGGCGCAGAGCGCCACCGCCTCCAGCCCGATGCCCCAGAGCATGAAGATCTTGTTCTTTCCCATCCGCGCGGCCGCCCGGCCGCCGAGGATCGAGGTGAGCACCATCCCCGCGACCTGCGGCAGCATCATCGCCCCCGCGCTCGCCGGGGTCATGCCGAGGACGAGCTGGAAGTAGAGGGGCAGGAAGACGGTGGAGCCGAGCATGGCGAAGACCATCATCCCGCCCACCGCCACCCCGCGGGAGAAGACGGGGTTGCGGAACAGGCCGAGCCGGACCAGCGGGTCCTCCGCCCGGCTCTCCCGCCAGACGAAGCCGGCGAAGAGCAGGACCACCAGCGCCGCCATCCCCGCGCTGGGCAGGGAGGACCAAGGGAACTCCGTGCCGCCCCAGGCCAGGTAGAGCAGGAGGGTGGCCGTGAAGCCCGCCATCAGCAGCACCCCCGGCAGGTCCAGCGGCTTGCGCCCGCCGGAGGGCGGGGTGCGGAGCCCGAAGCCGATCAGCAGCAGCGCCACCGCCCCCAGCGGCAGGTTCACGTAGAACACCCAGCGCCAGGAAATGGCCGAGGTGATGACACCGCCCAGCAACGGCCCCGCCACGCTGGCCAGGGCGAAGACCCCGGTGAACAGCCCCTGGTAGCGCGGCCTCTCCCGCGGTGGGATCACGTCGCCGATCGAGGCCATGGCCAGCACCATCAGCCCGCCTGCCCCCAGCCCCTGGAGGGCGCGGAACCCGATAAGCTGCCCCATCGACCCCGCCGCCCCGCAGAGGAAGGAACCGGCAAGAAACACCACGATCGCAACGAGGAAGAGCTTCCGCCGCCCATAGGTGTCGGAGAGCTTGCCGTAGAGCGGGGTGGTGACGGTGGAGGACAGCATGAAGGCCGTGACCACCCAGGAGAGGTGCGCCATCCCCCCGAGATCCGCCACCATGCGCGGGAGGGCCGTGTTGACGATGTTCTGGTCCAGCGCGGCCAGCAGCATGCACAGCATTGCCCCCGCGAAGACCGTGCGGCGGGGTGCCGGCCGGGGCGGGGGAGGGGAGGTGGCGGAATCCGGCGCGCTCGTATCGGGCATTCCCTGGCCGTTCCCCCTCGTGCCGGCATCCTCCGCGGCGGATCGCCGCGCAGCGACAGCCCGGCGCGGATCGGCCCTCCGCCGCGCGCAGGGGGCGGGTTGCGCCCGCCAGACCCGCGGATGATCTTGCGTCACCCCGCCAACGCGGGCGGCCCGGGATCGTTCAGTCGGACATCATGAGCTTCCACGCCCTCTACCGTCACGGCTTCGCGCGGGTCGCCGCCTGCACCACGCGGGTCCACCTTGCCGACCCCGCCGCCAACGCCACCGCCATCCTCGCCGCCGCGAGGGAGTGCCACGCGCGCGGCGCAGCCCTGGCCGTGTTCCCCGAGCTGGGCCTCTCCGGCTACGCCATTGACGACCTGCACCTGCAGGACGTGCTGCTGGACGCGGTGGAGGAGGCGGCCGCGCGGTTGGTCGCTGAATCGGCCGGGCTGCTGCCGGTGCTGATGGTGGGCGCGCCGCTGCGCCACATGGGGCGGGTTTATAACTGCGCCCTGGTGATTCATCGCGGCCGGCTGCTGGGCGTGGTGCCGAAGATCCACCTGCCGAACTACCGCGAGTTCTACGAACGGCGCTGGTTCGCCTCCGGCGCGGGGACGGAGGGCGGGACGATCCGCGTGGGCGGCCACGGCGCGCCTTTCGGCCCCGACCAGATCTTCGCCGCCGATGACATGCCCGGCCTCGTGATCCACACCGAGATCTGCGAGGACCTCTGGGTGCCGGACCCGCCGAGCAACGCGGGTGCCCTGGCCGGTGCCGTGGTGCTGGCGAACCTCTCGGCCAGCAACATCACGGTTGGGAAGGCGGATACGCGCCGGCTGCTCTGCGCCTCCCAATCCGCCCGCTGCATCGGCGCCTATATCTACGCCGCGGCCGGGGCGGGCGAATCCACCACCGACCTCGCCTGGGACGGACAGGTCTCGATCTTCGAGAACGGCGCGACGCTGGCCGAGAGCGAGCGCTTCCCCGCCGAAGGGCAGACGGTCTTCGCCGACATCGACCTCGACATGCTCCGGCAGGAGCGGGCGCGGCAGGGCACCTTCGACGACAACCGCCGTATCCACGCGCGCCCCTTCCGCACCGTGCCCTTCCGCCTGGACCCGCCGATGGACGACATCGGCTTCGAGCGGCGGGTGGAGCGCTTCCCCTTCGTGCCTGCCGACCCCGCGCGGCTGAACCAGGACTGCTACGAGGCCTACGCCATCCAGGTCTCCGGCCTGGTGCAGCGCCTGACCGCCATCGGCAACCCGAAGATCGTCATCGGCGTCTCCGGCGGGCTGGATTCCACCCAGGCGCTGATCGTCGCCGCGCGCGCGATGGACCTGATGAAGCGGCCGCGCACGGACATCATCGGCTTCACCATGCCGGGCTTCGGCACCAGCGCCGGCACGAAGAGCAGCGCGCACCGGCTGATGGCGGCGCTGGGGATCGACGCGCGGGAGCTGGATATCCGCCCCTCCGCCACGCAGATGCTGCGCGACCTCGGCCACCGCTTCGCGGGCGGCGAGCCCGTGTACGACGTGACCTTCGAGAACGTGCAGGCCGGGCTCCGCACGGACTACCTCTTCCGCGCCGCGAACAACGAGAACGGGATCGTCCTCGGCACCGGCGATCTCTCGGAACTGGCGCTGGGCTGGTGCACCTACGGCGTGGGCGACCAGATGTCGCACTACAACGTCAACGCCGGCGTGCCGAAGACGCTGATCCAGCACCTGATCCGCTGGGTGGCGGAGGAGGGGATCTTCGAGGCGGAGGTTTCCGACATCCTGACCGGCGTGCTGAACACGGAGATTTCGCCGGAACTGGTGCCGGCCGATGCCGCGGGCGCCCTCCAGAGCACCGAATCGAAGATCGGCCCCTACGCGCTGCAGGACTTCAACCTGTTCTACACGCTGCGCTACGGCTTCCGCCCCTCCAAGATCGCCTTCCTGGCGCTGCGGGCCTGGGGCGATGCGGCGCGCGGCGCCTGGCCGCCCCACTTCCCGGAGGAGCGGCGCGGCGCCTACGACCTGCCGGCCATCCGCCGCTGGCTGGAGGTCTTCCTCGGCCGTTTCTTCGGATTCGCCCAGTTCAAGCGCTCCGCCATGCCGAACGGCCCGAAGGTGGCTGCGGGCGGCTCCCTCTCCCCGCGCGGGGACTGGCGCGCGCCCTCCGACGGCAACGCGGCGGCCTGGCTCGCCGAGCTGCGGCGCAACGTGCCCGAGTCGTGACCCGGCAGGTGTGGCGGGAATGCCGAATTTGCCCGGATTTACTGGATAAACCCGCCATCCCACTTGTTGACCCCCCGGCTTCGTGGTGATTTCGGCGACCACGCGCAACAGACATCAGGCGGATCACATGGCAAAGGCAGCGGCACCCAAGAAGCCCGCGGCGAAGGCTCCGGCGGCGAAGGCCCCCGCGAAGGATGCGGCGGCGAAGCCCGCGGCCGCCGCGGTGGTCAGCCTGAAGCAGCTCGCGGCCTCCCTCGCGGAGAGCCACGACATGCCGAAGAAGCAGGCCGAGACGCTGGTGAACGACTTCGTCGCCTCCCTGGCGGACCACCTGAAGGAGGGCGCCAAGATCCGCATCAACGGGCTCGGCATCCTCGAGGTGAAGTCCCGCCCCGCCCGCATGGGCCGCAACCCCGCAACGGGCGAGCAGATCCAGATCGCGGCCTCCAAGAAGATCGCCTTCCGCCCCGCCAAGGAGCTGAAGGAGGCCGTCTGACGGCCCTTCCAGGGGATCCGGGCCGGCCCACCGGCCCGGGCACCCGCGCCCGGCCCCGCGTGGGGGCGGGCCGCCACCCCGCGCAGGGCGCGGGCACGCCGGCGCAGGCCGGACATCCATCGCTTTTCCCGTCGAGCGCTCTCCCCGTCGAGTCCGGTCGATTCCGGCAGGTCGCGCGGCCCCTGAACTCTGGGCACGGACCGACAGCGAAGGCCGATCGGACCGCCTTCCACGTCCACGGTCGCCGGGCGCCTCGCAGCAGGGCGCGCGCCCGGGCTTGCCGCCGCGCCCCGCGGCCATTATCTGGCTGAAGGTCTGGCCGCCTCTTTATCGGCACCTGCCGCGCGGCCCCCGTTCCTCATTCCTCTCGAGTACACCTGCCGTCCATGACGTCCCGCACCGATCCTGCCGTTGCGGCGGAAGCCGATCGCGCGTCCGCGCCCGAGTCCGTCCTCTGGCAACACGCGGCGTTCTGCCGCCTCGCCCTGCCGGTTGAGCCGGGGGCGGAGGCGTGGCGGCGCGAGGGGCTGGATGCCGTGATCCGCATCGCCCCGGGCGCGGCGGGGGAGACCTTGCCGGACGGGCCGGGTCTGCGCCTGCTGCTCGCCTTCCTGTGCGACTCCGCGCTGCGCGCCGGCGGGGCCACCGTGGCGCTGGGCGCGGATGCCGCGGCGCTGGCCGCGCGGATGGGCCTGTCCGAGGGCGCGGCCACCCCGCTGGCCGAGCAGATGGACCGGATCCTCGGTGCCCGGATCACCGCTTCCGTCGATGGCGGGCCGGAACTGGCGGTGCTCGACGCCCGCAGCCGCCCGCGCGGCGGCGGCTGGCCCGCGCAGGTGAAGCTCAACGCGCGCTTCCTGGCGAGCCTGGAGTCGAGCGCCGTGCCGCTGGACCGCGGCATCCAACGCGCCCTCTCGGGTTCCGCCGAGGCGATGGACGCCCATGCTTGGACGCGCGAGGCGCTGGCCCGCGCGGGGGCGGAGGCCACGGTGACCACCCCCTGGCCGGAGCTGCAGGCCCGCTTCGGCGTGCCGGGCGCCTCGGCCGAGGCCTTCCGCGAGGCCTTTGAGGGCGCGCTCCGGCTCGTCTTCGAGGCGGACCTGTCGATCGAGCTCGCGGTGGATGATGATGGCGTGAGCGTGCGCCGGGCGCAGCCGCAGGAAGCGGCCGCTGTTGAGGCGCCTGTCCCTGCTGCGCCTGCCCCGGCCGCACCCGCCCCTGCTGCACCGATTCCGGAAGCGCCGCTCCCGGCACCCGTCCTCCCCCAGGAGGCACCTGCCGCTCTGTCTTCCCCCGTGGCGGAGGAGACTCGCCCGCGGGAGGATCGCCGCCGCGACGAGCGGCCTCGTGATGAGCGCCCCCGGGAAGAGCGCCCCCGGGAAGAGCGCCCCCGTGAGGAGCGGGTGCGTGACGAGCGGCCGCGCGAGGACCGCCCCCGCGAGGACCGCTCGCGCGAGGATCGCGGCCGCGACGACCGGCGCCGCCGCGACGAGGGCGCCGAAGGCCCCGTGGACGCGATCATGGACGACATGATCCGGCTGCGCTCCCACCTCACGGGCCTGCCGCAGGTGGTCTGGCTGCGGCGCGGGCACGGGGAGGAGAACATCCTCGTCGGCGTCACCCCCGGCACGCGCATGGACACGGACCGGCTGACGGTGCTGATGGTGGAGCCCATCGTGATGCAGGTCAGCGGCGGGCTCGGCCAGAACGACTTCGACCGGGTCTCCGCCTGGGTGATGGCGAACCGCGACCTGATCGACGAGTTCTGGGAGGGCAACATCGCCTCCGCCGAGGAGGTGAACAGCCGCGTTCGCAAGGCCCCGGGCCCGACCTGGCGATAGCTGCCGCGGCCTTGTGAGGCCGCGCCCCCTGACAATTCCCGGCGCCGTCCCGATCTGCACGGGGATGGCGCCCGTCTTCCTCAACCGCATCGGCACGGCCACCCCGCGCCATGAGGTCCACGGCACCTTCCGCGCTTTCGCGGAGGGGCTGATCCCCGAGGGGCGCGAGCGCCGCCTCTTCTCCCGCATGGCCGACCGGGCCGGCATCGCCCGCCGCTGGAGCGTGCTGGAGCCCGATGGCCGCCCGGGGCTGGTGGACGCGGAGGGCTTCTACGCCCCCGGCGGCTTCCCCTCGACCCGCGCGCGCATGGCGCGGTGGGAGGCCGAGGCCCCCGCCCTGGCCTTCCGCGCGCTGGAGGCGCTGGGGCCGGTGGAGGGCATCACGCACCTCGTCACCGCCTCCTGCACCGGCTTCGCGGCGCCCGGCCTGGACCACGCCATCTCCGCCCGGCTGGGCCTGGCGGAGACGGTGGCGCGCACGAATATAGGCTTCATGGGCTGCCAGGCCGCCATCGTGGCGCTGCGGGCGGCCAACGACATGGTGCGCGCCGACCCCGCCGCGCGCGTGCTGGTGGTGAACCTGGAACTCTGCACCCTGCACCTGCAGGAGAGGCCGGAGGTGGAGCAGCTCCTCTGCTTCCTCCTCTTCGGCGACGGCTGCTCCGCCGCCCTCGTCAGCGCCGATCCGCAGGGGCTGCGGCTGGACGGCTTCCGCTGCGCCCTGATGCCGGAGGCGGAGGAGCAGATCGCCTGGCGCGTGGGCGACAACGGCTTCGACATGGTGCTCTCCGGCGAGGTGCCGAAAAGCCTCTCCCGCGCCCTGCCGCCGCGCCTGCCCGCGCTGCTGGACGGGGCGGAGTCGGCCGCCTTCGACCTCTGGGCGATCCATCCCGGCGGGCGCTCCGTGCTGGACGCGGTGGAGGAATCCTGCCGCCCGCCACAGGGGGCGCTCGCCGCCTCCCGCGCGGTGCTGGAGGGGCACGGGAACATGTCCTCCCCCACGGTCATGTTCGTGCTGCGCGCGATGATGGAGGAGCGGGAAGGGGGGCGGCGCGGCATCGCCATGGCCTTCGGCCCCGGCCTCTCGGCCGAGACGATGCGTTTCGAGACCGTCTAGTGCTCCGCTCGCGCTCCTCCGCGCCGGAGATCATGGACGATTCGGCCCAGGACTTCGCCGCCTTCTCCGGCGCGCTGAAGGATCTGGAGCGCATCAACCGCATGAGCCTGGCCTACCGCCCGACGCTGCGCTGGCTGGACGCGCTGGCCCGGCGCACCGGCGTGCGGCGGCTGAGCGTGCTGGACGTGGGCGCGGGCGGCGGCGACATGCTGGCGCGGGTGGCCGAGTGGGGTGCGCGCCGGGGCGTGGCGGTGGAGCTGGCGGCGCTGGACCGCTCCCCGCACGCGGAGGCGCATGCGCGGGCGCGCCACCCGGATCTGGCCGCGCGCTGGATCACCGCCGACCTCTTCGCGCTGGATCCCGCGGAACGGTTCGACGCGGTGGTCTGCTCCCTTTTTGCCCATCACCTCGACGACGCAACGCTCGTCCGCTTCCTCCGCTGGATGGAGGAGCGGGCGCGGCTGGGCTGGCTGGTGAGCGACCTGCACCGCCATCCGATCCCCTGGGCCACCGTCTGGGCGGGTGTGCGGCTGCTGCGAATGGACCCGATGGTGGTGCATGACAGCACCGTCTCCATCGCTCGCGGCTTCTCCCGGGCGGACTGGCAGGCGCTGATCGACCGCGCGGGCGCGCGCGCCGAGCTGCGCTGGGCCTTCCCCTTCCGCTGGATCGTCACCGGCCCGGGGATGCCGTGACGGCGGTGCTGGTGGTGGGCGGCGGTCCGGCCGGGGCCGCGGCCGCGATCCTCCTCGCGCGCGGGGGTGCGCGGGTGACGCTGGTGGAGCGCGAGGCGGCGGCGCGGGAGAAGGTCTGCGGCGAGTTCCTCGGCCCCGACGCGGCCGCGCTGCTGGGAGCGCTGGGCCTCTCGCTGCCCGCGCTGGGCGCCCTGCCTATCGGGACCGCACGGCTCGCCGCGGGGGAGCAGGAAGCCTCCTGGCGATTGCCCTTCGGCGCCTGGAGCCTGCCGCGCGCCGTGCTGGACGAGGTGCTGCTGACGCTCGCCGCCGAAGCGGGCGCACGGCTGCTCCGCGGCGCCGCCGTGGCCACCGCCCGGCGCGAGGGGGCGGAGTGGCACGTGCGGCTCTCCGGCGGAGAGGTGCTGCGGGGTGACGTGCTCGTGCTCGCCACTGGCAAGCACGAGCTGCGCGGCCATGCCCGGCCGAAGGCGGGCGGGGCGGTGGGGCTGAAGCTGCCGCTGCGTCTGGCGGCGCCGCTGCCAGATGCCGTGATGCTGCTCCCCTTTCCGGGCGGTTATGCCGGGTTGCAGCCCCGGCCCGATGGCGGGGCGAATCTCTGCGCCGCGCTGCGCGCGGTGGAGGCGACGGATTCGCGCGCGCTGCTGGCACGCGTCGCGGCCGGATCCGCCCGGGGCGCGGCGCTGCTGCGCGGCGCGGCGCCACTTCTGCCCCGCCCCATGGCCGTGGCCGGCGTGCCCTACGGCTTCCGCCACCGCGACGGGAAGGCGCCCGACCCGGGTCTCTATCGCGTGGGTGACCAGTTCGCGGTGGTGCCCTCGCTGGCCGGGGATGGCGTGGCCATGGCGCTGGCGGGCGGGGAGGAGGCGGCCCGCGCCATCCTGGCCGGCCGCCCGGCCCCGGCCTGCCACGCGGCGCTGGACCGCCGCCTGGACCGGCCGATGCGCTGGGCCGGGCTGCTGGCGCGCGGGCTGGACCGGGCGCCCGCCGCCCTGGCCCTCGCCGCCCGCCTCTCTCCCGCCCTGGCCCGGCTTGCGGCGGCGCAAACCCGGATGCCCGGCTTCAGCGCCGCTTAACCGCTCCCGCCACATCCTCCCCGCGTTTCAGCAGGGGGCCAGGATGGCCGGGCACGTCGTCACCTTCATCGGCGAGAACGAGAACGGCATCCTTGCCGAGCTGAACGGCGCCTTCATGCAGCGCCTGCAACCCATGGGGCTACAGGGCCACGTCATCGACCTGCACCAGCCCGGCTGGACCGACCGCCTGCTGCCCCTGGCGCGGGAAGGCATCGCCCTTGCCTGGGGCTCCGCCGGAATCGGCGCCACCCTCTCGGTGGGGGAGGGGAACCTCTGGGACATGCTGCAGGTCCCCTTCATCTCCGTCCTCGCGGACACGCCCTGCCAGCTGCCGGCGAACCACCGCGTCCTCTCCCGCTGGGTGGCGAACGGCTACATGATGGAGGACTGGCTGGCGGTGCAGCGGCGCCTGATCCGCTCGCCCCAGATTTCTGCCCTGCTGCCCTTCGGCGTGCTGCCCAACCCCTACCGGGACCGCACGCCCTGGTCCCGCCGCCCGCACCGCATGGTCTTTGTGAAGACCGGGGAGGACCCCGCACGCCGCCGGGCGGAGTGGGAGGGATGGCCCGCCCCCCTCCGACGCGCCCTGAACGACGCGGCGGCGGAGGCGGCGCGGCGCCCCACAGGCGACATCACCGAGCTGGTGATCGAGGCGACGCGCGCGAACGGCCTGCACCTGGAGGAGCGGCTGGAGATCCTCTTCGCCGTCGCTTTCCAGGTGGACATGCACACCCGCGCGCTGCGGTCCAACGCCTTCGCCCGCGCGCTGCTGCCACTCGGCGCGCTGATCATCGGCCGCGGATGGGATCACCTGGACACCGCCGGCGCCCGCGCCGCGCTGCGCCCCGCGCTGCACGCCGCGGAGCTGCCCGCGCTCTACGCCGAGACGCAGTTCCTCGTCAGCACCACGCCGAACTTCGGGGGCGGCGTGCACGAGCGCGTGGCCGGCGGCTTCGCCGCGCGCGCCTGCGTCGTCTCTGACAGCAACGCCTACACCCGCGCGCGCTTCGCCGACCTTCCCGCCTTCCACGGCCTGGACTGGACGGCGGGAAACCTGCCCGAGCAGGTCGCCGCGATCTTCCACGGCCGCGCCGACCGCGACGCGGACGCCGCCGCCGCCCTGGCCGTGGCGGAGCGCGACTTCCCGCCGGAAGTCTTCCTGCGCGCCCTGGTGGAGCTGGCGGAACTCGTGCGCGCCGGAAACCGGCTGGAAAGGTTTCCCGCCTAGCCTCTCCGATGCCGCCCGGATGCCGGGCGGCACCCGATCAGGACGATCAGGAGCGTCACCATGCCCTTGGATTCGGCGCGTCTCGCCGAGCCCGCCCGCCCGCCGGTCCTGGCGCGCGGCTTTGCGGCGCCCGGCATCCCCGTGGCCCGGCCGCGCCTGCCGGCGGCGGAGGCGATCCTGCCCTACTTGCAGGAGATCGACGCCAACCACTGGTACGCCAATCACGGCCTGCTCTGGCTGCGCCTCCAGTCGCGCCTGGCCGCGCACTGGGGGATGGGCGGCGATGAGGTGGCGCTGACGGCGAACGCCACCCTCGCGCTCGCGCTCGCGCTGCGCGCCACCGGCGTGGCGCCCGGGCGGAAGTGCCTGATGCCGGCCTGGACCTTCGTCGCCACCGCCGGCGCGGCGCGGGGAGCGGGGCTGGTGCCGCACTTCGCCGACGTGGATGCCGGGACCTGGGCCCTGGACCCGGATGCGGTGGAGGCGCGGCCGGACCTGGGGGAGATGGGCGCGATCCTCGTCGTCGCGCCCTTCGGCCGCCCGCTGGACCTGGCGCGGTGGGATGCCCTCTCGGACCGCACGGGTGTTCCCGTGATCGTCGATGCCGCCGCCGCCTTCGACGCGCTGCGCGACGGCGGCCCCATGGCGGTCGGCCGCGCGCCGGTGGTCGTCAGCCTGCACGCCACCAAATCCTTCGGGATTGGGGAGGGGGGCGCGGTGCTGTCGCGCGACGCGGCGTGGCTGGAACGGCTGCGGCGCCTGTCCAACTTCGGCTTCCTCGGCTCGCGGGACGCGGTGCTGGCGGGCACCAACGCGAAGATGTCGGAGTACGCGGCCGCCATCGGGCTGGCCGCGATGGATGCCTGGCCGGGAACGCGCGCGGGCTGGCGTTCCATCACCCGCCACTACGCGGATGCCCTCGAGCATGCGGGCCTCCCGTCCTCGCCGGGTTTCGGCGGGGACTGGGTCAGCGCCACCCTCTCCGTGCTCTGGCCGGGGGAGGGGGCGGACGGCGCGGCGGCCCTGGCGCGGGAGGGGATCGGCACGCTGCGCTGGTGGGGCGATGGCTGTCACCGCAACCCCGCCTACGCGGATTGCCCGCGCGATCCGCTGCCCGTCACGGAAGCGATCGCCCGGCGCGCCATCGGCCTGCCCTTCTGGCGGGACATGACGGCGACCCAGGTGGAGTACATCTGCGGCGTGGCGCGGCGGGCGGCGGGCGCGTGACGCACCCCTATGCCGGCCTCCGCTACGCCGCGACCCTGGCGCATGTGGGCCGTGCGATCTGGGTGGAGCCCTGGGACGCCACCATGCTGCTGCGCGAGGCGCCCGGCGGCGCGGTGGACGCGGCCGGCCCGCACCCCTTCGGTGCCCTGGGGGAGGCGGCCGACCTGTGCGGCGGGCTCGAGGCGCTGCGCGCGGCCGGCGCCGTCAGCGCGGTGCTGGTGGCGGACCCTTTTCACGGCCCGGCGCCGGACCGCCTGCGCGCCGCCTTCGACATTGTCGCCCCCTTCAAGACGCACCTGACGGTGGAGCCCCGGGCCGGGGCCTTCGCGCCGAGCGCGCACCACCGCGGCTGCATCCGCCTGGCGGAGCGCCGGTGCCGGGTCCGCCAGGCCGCCCTGCGGGACCATCTGGACGAGTGGTGCCGGCTCTACGGCGAGCTCACCCGCCGGCACGGCATCACCGGCACCCACGACTACCCCCGCGCCTCCTTCGTCGCCCTGGCGGAGACGGAGGGGCTGCACGGCTTCCTCGCGGAGGGCGCGGCAGGGGAGGTGATCGGGATGCACCTCTGGATCGACGACGGGCGCGTGGCCTACAGCCACTTGGCCGCGACCGATGCGGCGGGCTACCGCGCGGGCGCGCCCTACGCCCTGCACGCCGCCGCCATCGCGCACTTCGCGGGGCGGGAGGCGATCGACCTCGGCGGCGGCGCCGGGCTGGCGGACGACGCGGCGGACGGGCTGGCGGCCTTCAAGCGCGGCTTCGCCAACGCCTCCCGCGTCGCGCATCTCTGCGGCCGGGTGCTGGACGGGGCGGCCTATGCCCGGCTCTCAGCCGGTCGCGAGGAGCGGGGCTACTTTCCCGCCTACCGCGCGCCGCGGCTCAGCGCCCGCCCCCCTGCGCCGCGCGCCGGGTTCCCATGACGGTGATGGAGGGCGCATGGACCACTCGGTTCCGCCCGGTACGCTTGGCCTCGTAGAGCGCGGCGTCAGCGGCGGCGACGAGCATGGAGGATTCCGGCTGGGTGGCGGCGACGGGCTGCGCCGCCGCCACGCCGATGCTCGCCGTGACCAGCCCGGACTCGTTCGCTTCGTGCGGGATGCCGGCCCGCGCGATGGCCGCGCGGGCCAGTTCGGCCACCTCCCGCGCGCCGGCGGCGTCGGTGTTGGGCAGGATCACCGCGAACTCCTCCCCGCCGTAACGCGCGGCGAGGTCGCCGGGGCGGCGGATCGCGGCCTCCATCGCCCGCGCCACGGCGCGCAGCGCGTCATCCCCCGCCAGGTGCCCGTAGCGGTCGTTGAACATCTTAAAGCGGTCCACGTCGAGCAGCAGCATCGACAGCCAGGTGCCCTCGCGCGCCGCGCGGCGCCACTCCACTGCCAGCGCCTCGTCGAAGCGGCGGCGGTTGGCCAGGCCGGTCAGCCCGTCCGTCGCGGCCAGCTCCGCCATGCGCTCCTGCATCTGCCGGCGCTCGGTCACGTCGCGGGAGACGGCGACGTAGCCGTCGCGCTCGGCCTCCGCCCCGCGGACCTTCTGGATCGTCGTCTCGATCCAGCCGCGGCCCCCGTCCGGGCGCGTGATGCGGCTGGTCACGTCCACCGGCGCGCGCGAGGCGGCCGCCTCCTCCAGCGCGGTCTGGAGCGCCGGGCGCTCCTCGGTGTCGGCGAGTTCCGGCAGCGGGCGTCCCAGCAGCGAACGGGACGGCAGGCCGAGGAGGCGCGCCGCGGCCGGCGAGGCGTAGCGGATCCGCCCGTCCGGCCCAATGCGGGAGACCATGTCGCTCGCGTGCTCCGCCAGGAGGCGGAACTGCGCCTCGCTCTCCGCCAGGGTCCGCTCGGCCGCCCGGCGCTGCCGCGCGTGGCGGATGAGCCTTTGGCCCAGGAAGGCCAGGATGGCGGCGAGCACGGCGGCGACCGCGATCCGCAGCAGCGCCCGCCAGGTCCATCCGCCGAGAGCCTCCTGTGTTCCCCGGCCGACCAGCACGGTCAGCGGGAAGCGCTCGCCGCTCCAGTAGGCGCCGATGCGCTCCACCCCGTCGATTGGCGAGGCGAAGTGGAACCGCCCGGATTCGCGGCGCGCGACGGAATCCCGCAGCGGCGTCCGGCTCAGGACGGGCGTGCCGAGCGCCGCCTCGTCCGCCGGCACGCGCGCGAGGACCCGGCCATCGGCGCGGACGAGGGTGATGGAGCCGTGCTCGCCGAGGTCGAACCCCACGAAGCCGCGCGCCAGCGCCCCGATCCCCATCGCCGCCACGGCGACGCCGCCGAACCGCCCCTCCCGGTCCCGGAAGCGGCGCGAGAGGGTGACCACCCACTGCCCGTCCAGGCGGCTCCGCACGGCCGTGCCGAGCCGGGGGCTGGGGGAGGGGTCCTCCCGGTGCAGGCGGAAATAGTCCCGGTCGGCGATGCCGATGCCCTCGACCGGCGAGGCGTAGGAGCTGAGCAGCAGCGCCCCGTCCGCCCCATAGACCGAGAAGTTCCGCAGTTCCGGCTGGTTGTCGAGCTGCCGGCGCATGAGACGGGAGAGCTGGCCGAGGCTGTCGGGACCGGTTCCCTCCGTCTCCAGCTGCTCCACCAGCCCGACCAGGGCGACGTCCGCCATGGCGAAATCCCCCTCTGCGTCGCGGACAAGGGAGCGGGCGAGGTTCGCGGAGGCCGTCCGCACCTCCTCGATCCGGCCCTGCCGGCCGGACCATTCGTGCCAGACCGTCAGCGGGAGGAGCAGCGCGCTGACGCTGAAGAGGAGGGCGTATGCCAGTCTGACAGCCCGGGAAGGCCGGCCCGGGGCGGGTGCTGCCCCGGTGGAGACGGTCAAGGCTGGCAAGGCGATCCCCCTTGGCGATCCGGTCTGGCCAGCCGCTCCGTGCTGCAACGACCGGCCACATTCCCGACGATAACGCGATTGATGCTAAAGATTTTCTATCACAGGTTGTATGTTTGTGGCGGTGCATCGATGCCGTGATGTCACCCTGTCTGCCTCGCGGCTGGTGTAATCGGAAGGTTATGGACCAAGCGGCATGGCGGGCGGGGATGTCAGCACCTGAGCTTCTTCTGCCGCGCCGCGGCCTTCTCGCCCTGCCCGGCCTGGCGCTGATGGGCCATGCCCGGGCCCGGGCGGCGGAAGGGGCGGAGCCCGACCTGTTCCTCCTCGGGGTCGCCTCCGGCGAGCCGGCGCCGGACGGCTTCGTGCTCTGGACCCGGTTGGCGACGGCCTGGCGCGGCGGCGGCATGCCCGCCCGCCCCGTGCCCGTGGACTGGGTGGTGGCGCGGGACGAGGCGCTGCGCGACGTGGTGCGGCGGGGGCAGACGATGGCGGTGCCGGAGGACGCGCACTCCGTCCACCTGGAGCTGACGGGCCTGGAGCCGGACCGGCCCTACTGGTACCGCTTCACGGCGCTCGGCGCCGCCAGCGAGACGGGGCGCACCCGCACGGCGCCGCTGCCGGGCTCCGCCCCCGCGCGGCTGCGCTTCGCCTTCGCCTCCTGCCAGAACTACGAGGCGGGGTTCTACGGCGCCTACCGCCACATGCTGGCGGAAGACCCGGATCTCGTCGTCTTTCTCGGCGACTACATCTACGAGGCCTCCACGGCGCGGAACCCGGTACGGAGCCACGAGGCCCCGACGGCGCGGGACTTGGCGGGCTACCGGGACCGCTACGCCCTGTACAGGACCGACCCCGACCTGCGGGCGATGCACCGCGCCTGCCCCTGGCTCGTCACCTGGGACGACCACGAGGTGAGCAACGACTACGCCAACGATCGCGACGAGCGGGAAGGGGGCGAGACGGTGCTGGCGAAGCGCGCCGCCGCCTACAAGGCCTTCTGGGAGCACATGCCGCTGCCGGAATCGGCGCGCCCCCGCGGCGCGGCCACGCGGATCTACCGCCGCGCCGGCTTCGGCGGGCTGGCGCGCTTTCACATCCTCGACGACCGGCAGTACCGCGACCACCAGCCCTGCCCGAGGCCCGGCATGGGCGGCGGCAACCAGGTGTCCCGCGAGGCCTGCCCGGCGTTGGACGATCCCGGCCGCACCATGCTCGGGGCCGCGCAGGAGGCTTGGCTGCGCGAAGGGCTGGCCGAGGGAGGCGCGCGCTGGACGATCCTGGCGCAGCAGACCCGCATGGCCCGGCTCGGCACGCCCGAGGAGCCGCCGCGCTACCAGACCGACAACTGGGACGGCTACCCCGCGGCCCGGCGCCGCCTGCTGGAAGGGGTGGCCGCGAGCCGCGCGCAGAACCCGATCGTGATCGGCGGCGACGTGCACGCCCACATCGTCTCCGAGCTGCGGACGGACTTCGACCGGGCGGAGACGCCGCCCGTGGCGGTGGAGTTCACCGGCACCTCCATCTCCAGCCCCGGCCCGCCCTATGGCCGGGCCTACCCGGCGGACCCGCACGTCGCCTACGCGGACGGCCGTTCCCGCGGCTACGTGATGATGACGCTGACACCGGAGACGGCGACCGCCGAGCTGCGCGCCCTGTCGAATGTGCGGGACCCCGGCACGGGCAGCGCGACCCCGCGCCGCTACGTGGTGGAGGCGGGGCGGAGCGCGCTGCAGGCGGGGTAGCCGAGCGCCTGCCCGGAGCCAGGCCTACATCGCCTCCGGCATCTCGGGATCGGGCGTGTCCCCGGGCGGAAGCGCGGTTTCGGCATCCAGCGGCACGGCCCGGGCGAGGAAGTACTCGGCCATGTCGAGCAGGAAGTCCTTCGCCGGCCCCGGCCCCGGCCCGGCCCGGTCCGCCAGCCCCAGGAAGAACTCCGCCATTCTGTTGAGCCGCTCGAGTTCCGCAGACATGCGCCCTCACTCCTGCAGCGTCCCGCGCCGGGCTGGGACATTCCCGCTCGATCGCAACCTCGCAGCGGCAGATTGGATGCGGACGGGACCGAAACGTGGCGGCGCCGCGACAATGCGATGGCGTTGCGGCGGAGGATCGTTGCAGGGGGAGGGCTGGCGGAGAGGGTGGGATTCGAACCCACGGTAGGGTTGCCCCTACTCCGGTTTTCGAGACCGGCCCAATCGGCCACTCTGGCACCTCTCCGGGGCGCGTGACCGCCGTATAATGGGCCCCGCGGCCGGGTGCAACGCGCCGCGCGGGGCAGGAGGCGGGTCCGACGCGAGGGGGCGGCGCGGCGCGGGGTGCGGAATGGTTGACTCCCGCATGACAAGCCCGCTATACGCCGCCCCTCTTCCGGTGGGCCCCCCTTCCAGGGCGCGGGCCGTGCCGGCATCTGCACGACCGAAACACGAGCCCGAGACGAGGCGGACCCGCCCCCATGACCTACGCAGTGATCCGCACCGGCGGGAAGCAGTATCGCGTCACGCCGAACGCCGTTCTCACCGTCGAGAAGCTCGAGGCCGAGGTGGGCGCGACCGTCACCCTGCACGACGTACTCGCCCTTGGCGGCGCGGCCGGTCTGCAGATCGGCGCCCCGACCGTTCCCGGCGCCTCCGTGACCGCGACCGTGCTGGAGCAGAAGCGCGGCGACAAGGTGATCATCTTCAAGAAGCGCCGCCGGCAGAACAGCCGCCGCAAGAACGGCCACCGCCAGCACCTCACGGTGCTGCGGATTGGCGACTTCGCGGCCTGAGCGCTTAGACCAGGAGATCTGAGAGATGGCTCATAAGAAGGCCGGCGGCTCCTCCCGCAACGGGCGCGACTCCGCCGGCAAGCGCCTCGGCGTGAAGCTGTTCGGTGGCCAGGCCGTGCGCGCCGGCAACATCATCGTGACCCAGCGCGGTACGAAGATGATGCCGGGCCGCAACGTGCTGGTTGGCCGCACCCACTCCATCCACGCCCTCGTGGACGGGCACGTGAAGTTCGAGCGCAAGGCCGACAACCGCGTGGCGGTCTCGGTGGAGCCGCTGGCCGTCGCGGCCGAGTAAGCCTCCAGCCCAGCGCTGAGGATCACGGGGGCCGCTCGTCGGCCCCCGTTTTCGTTTGGAATACGCAGAGCCATGAAGTTCCTCGACGAGGCGAAGGTCTACCTGAAGGCCGGTGACGGCGGGGACGGCGTGGTCGCCTTCCGGCGCGAGAAGTACATCGAGTTCGGCGGTCCGGACGGCGGCAACGGCGGCCGCGGCGGCAACGTGCTCGCCCAGGCGGTGGAGGGGCTGAACACCCTCATCGACTACCGCTACGCCCAGCACTTCAAGGCCCGCAAGGGCGGTAACGGCGCGGGCTCGGACCGCACCGGCGCGGCGTCGGACGACGTGGTGCTGAAGGTCCCTGTCGGCACCGTGATCCTGGCGGACGACAAGGAGACGGTGCTGGCGGACCTGACCAAGCCCGGCCAGACCGAGGTCCTTTGCCGCGGCGGCGATGGCGGCCACGGCAACGCCCACTTTAAGACGAGCACCAATCGCGCCCCTCGCCGCGCCGACAAGGGCTATCCGGGCGAGGAGCGCTGGGTCTGGCTGCGGCTGAAGCTCATCGCCGATGCCGGGCTGGTGGGTCTGCCCAATGCCGGCAAGTCCACCTTCCTCGCGGCGAGCAGCGCCGCCCGCCCGAAGATCGCGGACTACCCTTTCACCACCCTGCACCCGCAGCTCGGCGTGGTGCGGCCGAGCGCGACGGAGGAGTTCGTCCTCGCCGACATCCCCGGCCTGATCGAGGGCGCGCATGAAGGCGCCGGGCTGGGCGACCGCTTCCTCGGTCATATCGAGCGCTGCGCCGTGCTGCTGCACCTCATCGACGGCACCCAGGCCGACCCGGCCGAGGCCTATCGCACGGTGCGCGCGGAGCTGGAGGGCTATGGCGGCGGCCTGTCCGAGAAGCCGGAGATCGTGGCGCTGAACAAGATGGACGCCATGACCCCCCAGGCAAAGGCCAGCCGGGTGAAGGCCCTGGCCCGCGCCCTGGGGAAGGAGCCGCTGCTGATCTCCGGCGCGACCGGAGAGGGGGTTCCGGGGGTGCTGCGCATCCTCGCAGATACTGTTGCCGCCGCGCGGAAGGCCGACTAGCGCCGCGCCTCCGCCACTCCGCGCGCGATCATCTCCTCCAGACCCTGCGCCAGGCAGCGGTTGAGCTTGTCCACCTCCACCACCTTCAGCCCCTGCGGCGCGCGCTCCACGTCTACCGTGCCGGCCTCGGCCCAGGCGCCCATCAGCGCGTAGCGACTGAACAGCCCCGCGCCGGCGGCGGCGGCGGCCGCGCGCAGGGCGTCGCGGTAGGATTCCACGTCGGCATTGGCGCGCAGGAAGCGCGACCACTGGGGATCGAGCAGGATCAGGTCGCCGCCCGCCTCCCGCACCCGCTCCGCCCCCTCCTGGATGGCATCGGTCATCTCGCCCACATCGGTGCCGCGCACCGTCTCCACCGTCCCGGCCTGCCAGAGCACCAGGGCGCGCCGTCCGTCGGCCAGGGCGTCCCGGATCAGGGCGAGGTGCTCGGCCGCCAGCGTGCCGCGGGCGCCGCGCACGGCCACCTCCACCCGCACGCCGGGGAAGGCGCGGGCGAGCAGCGCCTGGAGCTGGGCCGGGTAGGCGCTCTCCGACCCGCTGCCGCCGGGCCCGGAGACGCTGGCCGAGCCCACCACGAGAACGGGCAGGCTTCCGGCCGAGATCGCGGCGGCGGCGGCGGGCAGGGGTGCGGGCTCGATCAGCTCGTCCGGCGCGCCGCAGGGCGCGGCCAAGACGCCGACCGGGGCGAGGAGGGGGGCGCCGGCCGCCAGGAGCAGCAGGAGGGCAGGCACGAATCGGGCGGCCCGGCGGCGCATCGTCCCTAAGCCGTATCGAGGGCGGGGGCGGGCGGCAAGACGGGCTTCGGGGGCTTCCGGTCCGCCCAGGCCACCACGGCCGCGATGGCCACCAGCGCCCCCAGCCCGGCGGCGTTCACGGCCAACTGCATTTCCCACCCCTCCCGCCACTCCAAGGCCAGCCGGCCGAGGAAGGAGAGGAAGATCCCCGCGCAGAACACCGGAAGCCCCTGCTGCCCGATGAGGACAAAGGGGCGGGCCAGCAGCCCTCCCAGCCAGGCGGCCCCGCGCGGTACGGCGTGGGCGACGAGGTAGGCCAGCGCCAGGATGGAGAGCAGGCGGAACGGGTGCAGCGCCGACTTGTCCACCGCATCCACCACCGTCGCCACGGGCAGCGGCAGCAGCCCGATCAGGTCCCGCCGGAGATAGACGACGAGTGTGGCGGCAAAGGAGAGCACGAGGACCAGCCCGCAGGCCGCGCCGACCCAGGGCCGCCAGCCCACCCCCTTCTGCTTTCCCTCGTTCCCGCCGCCGCCCAGCACCGCCCCGACGGCGAAGAGGAGCTGCCAGGCGAAGGGGTTGAAGAACCACCCGCCCCCCGTCCAGGAGGGCAGGTTCACCTCCCCTAGCCGCGCCGTTGCATAGAGGAGCGCGGAGGCGCCGAGCATCAGCCCCGGCCGCCGCAGCAGCGGCAGCGCCAGGGCGAAGAGGCCGAGCACCACGACGTAGAGGGGCAGGATATTGAGGAAGGCCGGCTGGTAGGAGAGGAGCAGCGCTTTCAGCAGCGCTAGGTAGGGCGCGTCCCGGAAGGGGTCGAGGTGCAGCTCGTCGAGATAGGCGCTGGCGTCCAGTGTCGCGGCCGAGTACCCGACCTGCGCCGTGAAGACGACGAAGAGGAAGATGTGGGCCACGTAGAGGGTGAAGCACCGCCCTGCCACGCGCGCCCCGGCGCGCAGCCAGCCCTCCCGCTCCAGCTGGCGGCCATAGGCGATGCCGGCGGCGTAGCCCGCCAGCAGCACGAAGACCTCCGTCGCGTCGCAGAGCAGCACGTTGCGGATCGTGAGCCGCCCCAGCACATTGCCGGGCACGTGGTCCACGAAGATGAACCAAAGGGCGATTCCCCGCGCGAGGTCCACGCGCAGGTCACGACCTCCTCGGATCAAGCCCCCCAGAAGCAGTGGCGTGCGGATCGATTCCCCCATGCCGGCCTTTCCGGAGCCCCTCATGCCCCAGCCTAGCACGCCGCAGGACAGCCGTCAGACCTTGGACGCCATCGTGCGGGAGGGGGCGGCGCGCCAGTCGGTCGGCGACGTCCAGGGAGCGATTGCCCTGTACCGCCGCGCCTTCGCGATCGACCCGGACGAGCCGAACGCCACCCACCTGCTGGGGATCATCGCCCGGCAGAGCGGCGACCTAGAAGCGGCCCTCACGCTGTCCAAACGCGCCCTGGCGCGGATGCCGGAGAGCCCGGTCTTCCTCGCGGGCCGCGGCGCCACCCTGGCGGCGGCCGGCATGCTGGAAGAGGCGGTGGAGGTGCTGGGCCGCGCCGTGGCGAAGCGCCCGGCCGACGCCGTCTCCCACCGCAACCTCGGCCAGGCGCTCTGCGCCCTCGGCCGGGTGGGGGAGGCGATGCCGCACCTGCGGGAGGCCGTGGCCCTGACGCCGCAGGATCCGGAGGCGCAGCTCGCCCTCGCGCACGGGCTGCGGGATGCCGGCGCACCGGGCGCCGCCGAGGCCGCGCGCCGCGCCCTTTCGGCCGGGGGCGAGGTGGCCGCCCAGGCCCGTTTCCTCCTCGCCTCGCTCGGCGAGGGGAAGGCGCCGGCCAGGCCCTCCGCCGCCTATGTGCGCACCCTTTTCGACAACTACGCGCCCCGCTTCGAGGCGGAGCTGACCGGCGCGCTGGGGTACCGCACGCCGGAGGCCCTGGCCGCCCTGCTGCGCGGGGCCGGGCTGGAGCCGGCGGGCGATCTGGACGTGCTGGACGCGGGCTGCGGCACCGGCCTCTCCGGCCAGGCGCTGCGCCCCTGGGCGCGGCGCATGACGGGCGTGGATCTCTCCCCGCGCATGCTGGACGCGGCGCGGGCCCGCGGCGTCTACGAGGCGCTGGAGGAGGCGGAGCTGGTGGAGTTCCTGGCCCGGCACCGCGGCGCCTACGACCTGGTGGCGGCGGCAGACGTGCTGAACTACCTCGGCGACCTCGCCCCGGCGCTGAACGCCATGGCGGCCGCGCTTCGCCCGGGCGGCCACGCCGCTTTCAGCCTCGAGACGGGGCTCGGGGCGCCCTACGCGCTCGGCCCGGGCATGCGCTACCGCCACGACCCCGCCCACGTCATCGCGCTTGCGGAGGCCACGCGGCTGAGCCTGCTGGAGCTGGAGGACGTGACGCTGCGCGAGGAGCGCGGGGCGCCGGTGGCGGGCACGCTGATGGTGCTGCGCCGGAGCTAGGCCGCCGCCCGTGCCGCCATCAGCCCCGCCGCCAGTGCCTCCAGGTCGCGCGCGGCGGGGCAGGTGGGGTGGCGGGTGAGGAGCGGCGCTTGGTGGCGGATCGCGTCCCGCACCTTCGGGTCGCGCCGCACCACCCCCGCCAGGGGCACCCCGCGCCCGAGGAAGCCGCGGCAGGCCCGATCCAGCGCGGCGTGGGTGCGCGCGCCCGCGGCGGTGTCGGCGGCGAGGTTCACCACCACCCGCGCCTCCGCCGCCGGAGCATCGCGCCGCAGCAGCTTCAGCACGGCGTAGGCGTCGGTCAGGCTCGTCGGCTCGTCGGTCGCCACAACCAGCAGCGCGTCGCAGCCGGCCGAGAGGCGGCGCGGCACGGGATCCAGCCCCGCGCCGATATCCAGCACCACGTCGTCCTGCGGCGCCTCCCGCAGCAGGGCTAGGAAGCGGTCGATCCAGCCCGGATCCAGCCCCGCGAGCGCGCCGGAGCCGGAGCGGCCGGGCAGCACCTCGAAGCCCGCCTCCACCCGGATCGCCGCCCCGCCCAGCGCCACGTCGCCGGCGAGCACGGCCATCAGGTCGTGCCGCGCCTCCAGCCCCAGCTGCACGTCCACGTTCGCGAGACCCAGATCGCCATCGGCCAGGAGCACGCGGCGCCCGGCACGGGCCAGGGCCTGGGCGAGCCCGATCGCCAGCACCGTCTTCCCGACGCCGCCCTTGCCGGACGCGATCCCAATCAAGCGGCTCATGCGGCCTCCTGTGCGGCCCTCGGGCGGGCGGGGCCTTGCAGCCGCTCCGCCAGCCCGGCCGGGGTGAGGGGGGTGAGGCCGTCCGCCGCGCCCGGACCGGTCCCGGCCTCCGTCAGCGCGAGCGGCCCGGCGAGGGCAGCGGCCAGCACGCCGCCAAGGCGCCGGGCGCCGTCCAGCCGCGTCGGCAGCAGATGGCGGGCGCCCAGCGCCGAGAAGGCGCGCGCCGCCTCCATCGCCTCCTCCGCGTCCAGCCCCGCGGGCAGGACCAGCACCGGCGCCGCATCCGTGACACGTAGCAGGGCAAGGAGCTGCTCGGCCTGGGCGGGATCGAAGGGATCGCAGCCCGCCGTGTCCAGCAGCAGGGGCTGGCCGGCCTGCCGCCCCGCCATGGCAGCGGCCAGCCCTGCGCCCGTGCCGGCAGCGACGAGCGGGATGCCCAGGACCCGCGTGAAGGCCGCGATCTGCTCCGCCGCCCCCGCTCGCTGGGAATCGGCCGTGACGACCAGCGGGCGGGCGCCGCGCATCACCATTCGGGTGGCAAGCTTCGCGACCGTCAACGTCTTCCCCGCCCCCGGCGGCCCCACCAGGGCCAGGGGGCGCGCCGCGGCGTCCGGCAGTGCCGCGAAGCGGAACGCGGCGGCGAGGCAGGCAGCCCCGCCCGCGCCGATGCGCCCGCGCAGGGCCGGCGGGATATTGTGGCGTGCCAGCGGATCGGCGGCCGCGGGAGCCGCGGCCGGTAAAGGCAGCGGCGGCGGGGGAGGGGGCTCCTCCTCCGCCGGCTCGAGCGCGGCCGTCACCTCCACCCCCGAGGCGGTGCGCCGGGTGGAAAGGATCAGCGCGTCGGGGCCCAGCGCCAGGCGGAGTTCCGCCATGGCGTCGGCCATCCTGGCTGCGCGGATGACTCGGAGCCGCATGGGTTAAGCCTGGGCCGCCCGTGGTTGCCGGAAGGTGAAGATCAGATCGCCCCCACCGTGCGGATGCGCGCGCGCGGGTGGATCTCCGTCTGCGCCAGCACGGGGGTGGCCGGGCGGAAGCGCTCCACGATCGCGCGCACATGCGCCCGCACGCCCGGGCTGCAGACGAGCACGGGAGCCTCGCCCTGCGCGGTGGCACGGTCGAAGCTGTCGCGCAGCCGCGCCATGAAGTCGTGCAGGCGGGACGGCGCCATGGCCAGCTGCCGCTCGTCGCCCGGCCCCACCAGGGCTTCGGCGAAAGCCTGCTCCCACTCGGCGGAGAGGGTGATCAGCGGCACGTAGCCGGCCGGCCCCCGCGCGGCATCGGAGAGCTGGCGCGCCAGCCGCGCCCGCACCACCCCCACCAGCGCCGGCACGCCGCGGGCGCCGGCCGCCATCGCCTCCTGCACCCCCTCCAGGATGGTGGGCAGGTCGCGGATGGAGACGCGCTCGGCCAGCAGCGCCTGCAGCACGCGCTGCACGCCCCCCGTGGTGATCTGCTGCGGGATAAGGTCGGCGACGAGCTTGCCGTTCTCAGGCGGCAATTCATCGATCAGCTTCTGCGCCTCGGCGTGGCTCAGCAGCTCCGGCATGTTGTCCCGCACGATCTCCGTCAGGTGCGTCGCCAGCACGCCCGCGCCGTCCACCACCGTGCAGCCGCGCGCCAGCGCCTCGTCCTTGCGGTGCTCCTCGATCCAGAGGGCCGGCAGGCCGAAGGTGGGCTCTTCGCACGGCTCGCCCGGCATGTCCGGGCGGCCGCCGGCGGGGTCGATCGCCAGGTGCATGGGGATCCGCAGCTCACCCCGTCCGGCCTTGATCTCCTTCACGCGCACCACGTACTCGTGCGGGCGAAGGTGCAGGTTGTCCTGCAGCCGCACGCTGGGCAGCACGAAGCCCATCTCCTGCGCCACGGTCCTGCGGAGGTTGCGGATCTGCTCCGTCAGCCGTGGCCCTTCGCCGGCCGCAAGCGAGAGCAGCCCGTAGCCCAGCTCGATCCGCAGCATGTCGATCCGCAGCGTCTCCGCGATCGGTGCCTCGGCCGGGGCGGCGGGCGGGGCGGCGGCCACCTCCTCCGCCTTCACGTCGGCCTTGCGGCGCTGCCACGCCCCGGCCCCGAAAGCCCCGGCCAGCAGCAGGAAGGGGATGAGCGGCATCCCCGGCAGGAAGCCCATCATCCCCGACGCGCCGGCCGCGATCCAGAGCGGCTTGGCCAAGCCGAGCTGCTGCACCAGCGCCTTGTCCGCCGTGCCCTCCGTGCCGCCCTTCGTCACCACGATGCCGGCCGCGACGGAGGTGAGCAGCGCCGGGATCTGGGACACGAGGCCGTCACCCACGGTGAGCGAGGCGAAGGTGGTGATTGCCTCCATGAAGGGCAGCCCGTGCCGCCCCGCGCCGATGGCGATGCCGCCCAGCAGGTTGATGCCGGTGACGATCAGCCCCGCGATCGCGTCCCCGCGAACGAACTTCGCGGCACCGTCCATGGCGCCGTAGAAGCCGCTCTCCGCCTCCAGGTCCGCGCGGCGCTGGCGGGCCGTCTTGTCGTCAATGAGGCCGGCGGAGAGGTCGGCGTCGATCGCCATCTGCTTGCCGGGCATGGCGTCCAGGCTGAAGCGCGCCGCCACCTCCGCGATGCGGCCGGACCCCTTCGTCACGACCATGAAGTTCACGACGAGCAGGATGGCGAAGACGATCATGCCCACCAGCACGTCGCCCCCCATCAGGAAGCCGCCGAAGGCGGAGACGACATGGCCCGCCGCCTCTGGCCCCTCATGCCCGTGCGTCAGGATGGTGCGGGTGGTCGCGACGTTCAGCGCCAGGCGCAGCAGCGTGGTCAGCAGCAGGATGGTCGGGAAGGAGGTGAAGTCCAGCGGCCGCTGCAGGAACAGCGCCGTCATCAGCACGAGCACGGAGAGCGTGACCGAGAGCGCTAGCCCCCCGTCCAGCAGAACCACCGGCAGGGGTACCACCAGCACGACGATGAGCATGGCGACACCGATCGCCAGCGCCACGTCGGTGGAGCCGCCGAGGTTCCGGAGCCAGGGGGGAAGCGCCATGCGCGGTCAGCCCAGCTGCGCGTAGGGGAAGGGCGCCATCGGCATCTGCCCCGGCGCCATCGGCACCGCGGCACCGGCCGCGCGGTACTCATGCAGCTTGTTCCGCAGCGTGCGGATGGAGATGCCGAGGATCTCCGCCGCGCGTGTGCGGTTCCCCAGGCAGTGCGTCAGCGTCTCCAGGATCAGGTCGCGCTCCACCTCCTCCATGCGCCGCCCGACGAGTGCGGCCACGCCCACCGGTCGCGCGGCCTGCGCTTCGGGCATGGCGGCCGTGGCGGCGCGCGGCGCGGGGACGTGCAGCTCCACGGCCTCCGCGCCGATGTCGTCGCCCTCGGCCAGCAGCACGGCGCGGTGCACGGTGTTCTCCAGTTCTCGCACGTTCCCCGGCCAGGTATGGCCCAGCAGCGCGGCGCGTGCGGCGGGGGCAAAGCGCCGCTGCGGCATGCCGTTCGCCTCGGCGTAGCGGCGGGCGAAGTGCTCGGCGATGGGCAGGATGTCGTCAGGCCGGTCGCGCAGGGCGGGGATGCGCAGCGCCACCACGTTCAGGCGGAAGAACAGGTCCTCCCGGAACCGCCCCGCCGCCACCTCGGCGGACAGGTCGCGGTTGGTGGCGGCCAGGATCCGCACGTCCACCCTCACCGGGCCGGCTCCGCCCAATCGGTCGATCTCCCGCTCCTGCAGGGCGCGCAGGATCTTGGCCTGCAGGCGCGGGTCCATCTCGCCGATCTCGTCCAGCAACAGCGTGCCGCCATCGGCCTGCTCGAACTTGCCGCGGCGGGCGGCCACGGCGCCGGAGAAGGCGCCCTTCTCGTGCCCGAACAGCTCGCTCTCCAGCAGCGCCTCCGGCAGCGCCGCGCAGTTCAGCGCGACGAAGGGACCTTCGGCCCGGCGGGAATGGCGGTGGATGTGCCGCGCCAGCACCTCCTTGCCCGTGCCGCTCTCCCCGGTGATGAGCACGCTCGCCTCAGCCCGCGCGACCCCCTCCGCCCGCTTCAGCACAGCGGCCATGGCGGGATCGCGGTGCACGGGCGCGTCCGCCTCGCCCATGGCGGCTTGGAGCATGGCCGCGATCAGCTCCGCGTCCGGCGGCAGCGGCAGGAACTCCTTCGCGCCGGCCTGAATGGCGCGCACAGCGGCGGCGGCATCGGCGTTGCGTCCGCAGGCCACCACGGGGCAGGCGATCCGCTCCGCCTCCAGGGAGGTGACGAGCCAAGCCACGTCGTGCAGCACGTCGCAGAGAATGAGGTCGAATCCCTCGCCCCGCGCCAGGGTGATGCCGGATGTCACACCGTCCGCCTGCCGCAGCCGCGCCCCGCGCGAGGTGGCGATGCGCGCCGCCTGGCCCAGCTCCGCCTCCAGGCTGCCGATGATGAGGAGGCGGGTCATCCCGCGCGGTCCGCCTTCACGATCTCCGTCATCGTCACGCCCAGGCGGTTGTCCTCCACCATCACCACCTCGCCGCGCGCGACGAGGCGGTTGTTGACGTAGATGTCCACCGCCTCGCCGAGCTTGCGGTCCAGCTCCACCACCGCGCCGCGGCCGAGTTTCAGCAACTGGCTCACCTGCAGCGTCGCCCGGCCCAGCACGGCGCTGACCTGCACGGGGATGTCGTAGACCGCGTCCAGCCCCTGCACGCCGGGGATGTGGCGGGATTCGGAAGCCTCGTCGGCGCTCACGGGCTCGAAGCCGTTGCTCATGCGTTGTCCTCCATCGGAAGGTGCAGGGCGCCCAGCGCGTCGCGGATCGCGGCGCGACGGCGGGAGAGGTCGAGGTCCAGCCCGCCATGGCGCCAGACGATCCGCGCATCGCCCTCGGGCAGCGCGGGGTCGGCCTCGATCGGCAGGCCGATGCCGCCGAAGCGCGCGCGGGCGTGGTCCAGCAGGGCAGGGGGCACGCGCAGGGTGGCGCCGGGCGGCGCTTCCTCTACCGGGCCCAGGGCGCGGATCAGCGGCTCCAGCAGGGCCGGGGCCTCGCGCGCCGCGGCGCCGGGTAGGGCGGCGTCCACCGCCCCCACCAGCATCTCGGCCAGGGCGGCGGCGTTCTCGTCCGCCGCGTCGCGCGCCGCCTCGCGCGCGCCCTCCAGCTGCAGCAGGGCGATGCGGACCGCCTCCTCCGCCATCGCCTCACGGGAGGCCTCGCCGGCGGCGCGCCCGCGCGCCTCCCCCTCGCGCAGCCCGGCGGCGTGGCCCTCGCGCCGCGCGGCCTCCAGCAGCTCCTCGATCGAGGGGCCGGAGGGCGGCGGGGGCGCCGGCCGGTTCGGGGCGTCCAGATCGGGCAGGGAGAGACCGCGAAGGCCCATGGGCATGGGGAACATCTCAGGCAATCATCTGCTCCTGCCCGTCCTCCAGCTGGATCTGGCCCGTGGCGGCCAAGTCCTTCGCGGTCGCCACCATCATCGCCTGCGCCTCGTCCACGTCGCGCAGCCGCACGGCGCCCAGCGCGGCGATGTCGTCCTTCAGCATCTTCGCCGCGCGCTCCGAGAGATTGCCGAAGAATAGGTCCTTCAACGGCTCGCTCGCGCCCTTCAACGCCAGGGCCAGCTTGTCCTTGTCCACGCTCCGCAGCAGCATCTGCACGCCCTGGCCGTCCAGCCGGCTCAGGTCGTCGAAGGTGAACATCAGCGCGCGGATGCGTTCCGCGCTCTCGTGGTTGCGCTCCTCCAGCGCGGCCATGATGCGGCCCTCGGCGGTGCGGTCCAGGTTGTTGAAGATCTCGGCCATCATCTCGTGGCTGTCCTGGCGGCTGGCGCGGGCCAGGTTGCTCATGAACTCCATCTTCAGGGTGCGCTCCACGCCCTCCAGCGCCTCCTTCTGCACGGTCTCCATGCGCAGCATCCGCATCACCACCTCCATGGCGAAACCCTCCGGCAGCAGCGCCAGCACGCGCGCCGCATGGTCCGGCCGCACCTTGGAGAGCACGACGGCGACGGTCTGCGGGTACTCGTTCTTCAGGTAGTTCGCGAGGACGGCCTCCGAGACGTTGCCGAGCTTGTCCCACATGGTCCGCCCGGCCGGTCCGCGGATCTCCTCCATGATCTGCGCCACGCGGTCGGGCGGCAGGGTCTTCAGCAGCATCCGCTCCGTCGTCTCGAAGGAGCCGATGAGCTTGCCGGTGGCGCCGAGGCTGTCGCTGAACTCCTTGCACAGCTCCTCCACCACTGCCGCGTCGACGGCGCCGAGCGTGGACATCGCCGCGGAGACGTCGCGGATCTCGTCCTCGTGCAGCCGGGCGAAGAGCCGCCGCGCCTGGTCCTCGCCGAGGGTGAGGAGAAGGACGGCAGCCTTCTGCGGGCCTGTCAGCATCGTCATCGCGCCTCCTCCGGGGCCAGCCAGCCGCGCACCACTGCCAGCCCTTCGTCCGGGTGGGCCTCCATCAGCGCGTTCACCTGCGCGACGGAGGAGGCGCGGAGCTGGCCGTGCACGTTCTCCAGGCTCACCATCTCGTCGCCCTCGGGCCCGGCCAGGGCGCCCGCCGCACCGGGCACGCCCGCCAGGGCTGCCGCCATTCCGTTGCCCGGCAGCGCGGCGCCGTCCGGCCCGATGCCGGCCAGGGCGGGCTGCGGCACCAGCGTGGCCGTCAGCCGCTTCGTCATCGGCCGCACCACCAGCAGGATCGCCACCAGCGCAACCAGCGCGTAAAGTCCGGATTCGGCGAGCCGCGCGGCGGTGGCCGGCCCAAGGCCCAGCCCGAGCACGCCGGGATCGGCCGGGCTGTCCCCGCCCTCAGGCGCCGCGAAGCGCATGGAGACCACCTCCACCCGGTCGCCGCGCCGCTCGTCGAAGCCGATCGCGCTGCGAACCAGCGTCGCG
Organism: Pararoseomonas sp. SCSIO 73927; assembly: GCF_037040815.1. Classification (NCBI taxonomy): domain Bacteria; kingdom Pseudomonadati; phylum Pseudomonadota; class Alphaproteobacteria; order Acetobacterales; family Acetobacteraceae; genus Pararoseomonas; species Pararoseomonas sp. SCSIO 73927. The sequence continues at coordinate 5,341,127 of NZ_CP146232.1, read as the reverse complement.
ATCCGCGCCAGTTCCTCCGCGCCCCGTTCCCGGAAGGCGGGGGGCGTCCCCTCCCACACCCCGTCCACCAGAACGGCGACGGAGAGGCGCTTCGTCACGGGGTGCTCCCGCACGGTGTTCCGCACGGTCTTGCCGATCTCGTAGTTCGTCGTCTCCTCGTTCTTGCTCTCCTGGCTGGCGTTCCCGCCGCCCGCATCCGCCCCCGGCAGCTGGTTGGCAACGGAGACGTTCCCGCCCTCCGCGCCGCGGGACTGCTCCTGGCTGCTCTGCACGCTGCGGGGCACCTGGTTCTCGGGGTCGAAGCGCTCCTCGGTGGTCTGCACGCGGTCGAAGTCCATCTCGACCGTCGCCTCCGCCCGCACCCGGCCGGCGCCGAGGCTGCGCTCCAGCATCTCCTCCAGGCCGCGCGCGATCCGCAGCCCCTCGGCGCGCCGCACCTCCTCCTGCGTGGCCGCCGCCGCCGGGCCGGACAGCGCCTGGCCGCCGCGCGCCAGCAGCTCGCCCCGGCTGTCCACGATGGAGACGCTGCGCGGCAGCAGCCCCGGCACGGCGGTGGCGACGAGGTGCAGCACGGCCTGCACCCCGTCCCGGTCCAGCCGCTGCACGCCCTGCATGGTCAGCACCACGCTCGCCTGTGCCTCGGTCCCCTGGCGGGAGAAGGCCTCCCGCCGCGGTAGCACCAGGTGGACCCGCGCGGCGCGCACGCCGGCCAGGCCGCGGATGGTCCGGGAGAGCTCGCCCTCCATCGCGCGCAGCCGGTTCACGTCCTGTTGGAAAGGGGTGGTGGTCAGGCTCTCGCCGCGGTCGAAGATCTCCCACCCCACATTGCCGCCGGAGGGCAGGCCCTCCCGCGCCAGGGAAAGGCGCAATCTTGGCACCATCTCCTCCGGCACGAGGATGGAGCTGCCGCCCGATCCCAGCCGGAAGGCCACCTTCTGCCGCTCCAGCGAGGCCACCACGGCTCCCGCGTCGCGCGGGTCCAGCTCCGCGTAGAGAAGGGCCATGCCGGGCTGCCCGGCGCGGGTGCCGAGCCAGGCGAGCAGCCCGAGCACGGCGAGAGCGGTGGCTGCCATGGCGCCCAGCCGGGCGGGGCCGAGGGCGCGGAGCTGGGCCAGGAAGGCGGCCATTCAGCGCGCGCCCCCCGCCGCGGACAGTCCAGGCCGCTTCTGCCTCTGCATGGAGCCAACCCCCTCGCACCGGCCTCTTGCCGGCCCGGCAATCCTTGCCGGGTGGGGGTTAACGGGCGGTTACGCGTCAGCCCCCGCCGGCGATGGAGCGCACGGCGTCGAAGCCGTAGCTCGCCGCGCCCATCCGAAGCCGCAGCGCGCCGTTCACCCGCTCCGCCGCCGTGGCCGTACCAACCACGGTGAAGGAGGTGGTGGCGGGGCCGCCATTCGTGTCCGCGCCGGTCACCGCCACCTTGTAGGCCCCGTCCGGCAGCTGCTTGCCGTTGGCGTCCTTCCCGTCCCAGCTCCAGTCCTGCCCCGCCGCGCCGAGCCGCACCTGCGCCTCGCGCAGCACCTTGCCGCTGCCGTCCAGGATCGCCACCCGCGCCGTGCGCGCGGCCCCTGCGGCGGGCAGCCGCACCGTGGCGCGGCCATCCTGCAAGGGCAGCTGATCGCCCTGCACCTCCACCCGCTGCCCGAGCATCGGCGAGGCGGCGGTGAGCTGCGCGGCCTGCTGGAGCGCGACCATCGACTCCAGGTTCCCGTTCATCGCGATCTGCTGCTCCACCGAGGCGAACTGCACGAGCTGCGCCGTCATCTCGTTGGTGTCGAGCGGATCGGTGGGGGACTGGTTCTTCAGCTGCGTCGTCAGCAGCGTGAGGAAGTTGTTGAAGCTGCCCGCCAGCTGCGTGCGGGCGGTGGTGGAGGCGCCGGCGGCCGCGGTGCCGGCGTTTGCGGTGTTGGTGGTCGGTGTCGTCGCGGTGGTGGTGGCCATGTCCCGTCTCCCGTCAGATCGCGATGTCGAGCAGGCCGAGGAGGGCGCGGCGCCCCGGGCCCGCCTCCTCCGCCGCGTTGCGTTCGGCCGCCCAACCCCCGCCGGGGCGGCGGCCCTCTTCCCGCCCGCCACCCCCACCGCAGAAGCCGCCCCCGGACCCCGCGCCGGAATCGGAAAGAAGGGAGAAGCTCAGGCTGCGCCCGCCCTCGCCGATCCCGGCGCCGCCGAGGGCACGATCCAGCGCCGCCCCGTCGCGGGCCAGCAGGGCGAGGGTCTCCGGCCGCTCCGCCGCCACCTGGACGTGCGCGGCGTCGCCTGCCCGCTCCACCACCACCTCCACGCGGCCGAGCTCCACCGGGTCCAGGCTGATGGCGATCCGCCCGTCCGCGCCGCCCAGGGCGACCGCGATGGCGACGGGCGCCACCTGCTCGATGGGGGCGGTGCGCGGCACCAGGCGCGGGGCCTCGGCCGATGCAGCGGGCGGGATGATGGCCATCGGCGGCGGCGCGGGAAGCAGGCCCGGAAGGGCGGGGGCGGCTTGCGCGGCCGGGGAGGCAGAGGAGGCCAAGGCGGGGTCCGCCAGCCCTTTCTGCGCCGGATCATCCGTGAAGATCTCCGGGGGCGGCGCGCCGGAAGCCGCGGCGTCCTCCAGGGCCACCGCCGCCGATGCTGCCGTTGCGAGGGTGTCCCGCCGGGGCTCCTCCGGGCGCGTATCCGCCCCTGAGGCGGTTTCGTTCCGCACGGTCCCGGCAGGGCCGGGCCTCTGCGCCTCCGGTGCTGCGGCGGCACCGGGACCGTGGGGAGCCGCCGCCGCGGCCGGCGGCCCGGCCCGCCCTGCACCGGCGGCCTCCCGGAAATCGAGGTGCTCCTCCGCCGCAACGGCAACCGGCGGCGGTGCCGGCCCGGCCGCGCCCGGAGCGAGGGAATGCACGGGGAGGGCAGGGGGCGCGACAGCCCCCTCCGGTGCCGGCCCGGCATCGGAAGCCGTCGCTTCCCCGTCTTCCGGCCCGGCCGCGTCCCCCTCGCCACCCGGCGGGCCTTCCCGGACAGGATCGGCCGGAAGGGCGGGCTCGGGCGCTGCCGCTTCCTCGCCCTGCCGGGCGGTCGGCCCGGGCGCCGCCCCGGCCCCCGCGTCCGGCGGCACCGCTCCCGGCCCGCCGACTTGAGAGAGGGCGCTTGGAGAGAGGCCGGTCTGAGAGCGGCCGGCCTGCGTCGCCTCCGCCTCCGCCGTGCCCGACAGCGCCGCATCGCTCCTGAACAGGGAGGCGACGGTGCCCGTCGCCGGTGCGGAAGGCTCAGGCGTGACCGCGCCCGCGGCCTGCGATCCGGCTGCCTGCGCCAGCGCGGCCCCGGCCTGCGCACCAGGCGCCCCCGCCGCGCCCGTGGCATCGTGCAGTGCCTGCGCGAAGCCGCCCTCCGGCACCCCGGCCGCGGCATGTCTCGTCACGGCACCTCCCGGGATCGCACCTCTCGGCGCGACGATGCGCGGCGATGCGCCTGCCGGCGGGCTCTCCAGCACGTCCATCACGGTTTCCGCTCCCTGGCCGCCGCGGATCGGGCCGGCCCCGGGCGGGGAAGCCGCAAGCCGCCTGCCAGCCCGCGCCGCGCGCGGCACGGCAAACCCGGCCCGGAAGGCGGCAGGGCTTGCCGCCCTTCGGCAGGCCCCGCCGCCGGGAACCCGCCACGGGGCTGGCACGGGCGTTGCGCCGGGAATGCCGGGCGCCAGGAAAAGCCGGGGCCCGACATCCTACCCCACCGACCATCGCACGGAGCCCGGCATGTCGCTCTACGCCTCGATGAACACGGCCATCAGCGGGCTGACCGCCCAGTCGCGCGCGCTCGGCAATGTCGCAGACAACGTGGCGAACAGCCAAACCACCGGCTTCAAGCGCACGGACACGAACTTCGTCTCCTACGTCACCCGCTCCACCGCGGGGGTGAACCAGCCCGGTTCCGTCGCCGCGCGGCCGGACTACACCGTCTCCGTGCAGGGCACGGTGCAGTCCTCGGACAACCCGCTGGCCATGGCGATCGCGGGGCAGGGCATGTTCGCGGTGTCGAGCGCGACGGGCACGGAGAACGGCGCGACCACCTTCGACGCGCGCACCTACTACACCCGCGCCGGCGACTTCGGCATGAACACGGACGGCTACCTGGTGAACGGCCAGGGCTACTACCTGCAGGGCTGGGCCACGGGCGCGAACGGCGCGCCGGACCGGTCCAACATCGGGCCGCTGCGGGTGGATCAGTCCGTCTACAACCCCGTGGCGACGAGCAACGTGAACCTCTCCGCCAACCTGCCCGCGGATTCCACCACCACCCCGGCGAATGCCAGCATCCAGATCTACGATAGCCTCGGCCGCCTGCACGCGGTGGACATGACCTGGACGAACACGGGCACCAACACTTGGCAGCTCTCCATGAACATCCCGGATGACGGCTCGGGCGTGACCACGCGCACCATCGACGTGAACTTCGGCACCGCCGCCAGCCCCACCACCGCCGCCGGCACGATCGGGTCCTTCGGCACGGGCACGGGGCTGACGGGCAGCGCGGCGGTGCCGGGCGATCCGGCGACCGTGACCTTCTCCGCCGATTTCGGCCAGGGCGCTCAGACCATCCAGCTCAACCTCGGCAGTTTCGGCCAGCCCTCCGGCATGACGCAGTACGCGGGCACGGAGTACACGCTGCGCTACCTCCGGCAGGACGGCGTGCCACAGGGCAGCTTCTCCTCCGTCTCGCTCAGCGACAACGGCGACCTGACCGTGAACTACGACAACGGCGAGAGCCGCAACATCGGCCGCGTGCCCGTCGTGACCTTCGCCGACCCGGACAGGCTGCAGAAGGTGGACGGCCAGGCCTATCTCCGCACGACCGAGAGCGGCGAGGCGCGGGTGAACGACGCGGCCTCGAACGGCGGCGGCAAGATCGTCACCTCCTCGCTGGAGAGCTCCAACGTGGACATCGCCTCGGAGTTCTCGAAACTCATCCTCGCGCAGCGCGCCTACGCCGCGAACACGAAGATCGTCACCGCCTCGGACGAGCTGCTCCAGGACACGATCAACATGCGCCGCTGAGCGCGGTAGCGGCCCCGCGCCGCCCGGCGCTGACCCCGTAACGGAGCAACGGAGCGGATGAGTCTCGACCTCGCCCTGTCCATCGCGCGCAGCGGCCTGTCCCACGTCAACCGGCAGCTCGCCCAATCGGCCGCCAACGTCGCGAACGCCGCCACCCCCGGCTACACCCGCAAGGAGGTGCGGGGCGAGGCGCTGGTCGCCGGCACGCTCTCCTCCGGCGTCCGCAGCGCGGAGGCGACGCGGGCAGTGGATGCGGCGCTGGTGAACAGGATGAACGCGGCGCGCGCCGCCACCGAGGCCGCGGGTGCCCGCGCCACCCTGCTCAAGAGCGTGGAGATGGCGCACGGCGCCACGGGCGAATCCGTCGCGGACCTCACCGCCGCCCTCGGCGACGCCTTCACGGCGCTGCGCGGGAACCCCTCCGACACGCTGCTCCAGTCCCGGACTGTGGGCGCCGCGCGGAACCTGGTGGAGCGCTACGCCGCCGTCTCCTCCGCGATCCAGGAGGCGCGCCAGGGCGCGCAGGACGCGATGGTGGGGGACGTGAAGGCGCTGAACGACGCGCTGCGGAAGATCTCCGACCTCACAGCCCAGATCATTCCCCTGCGCGCGCAGGGGAGGAGCACGGCGGAGCTGGAGGATGGGCGCGACGCGGCCGTCGCCGCCCTCTCCTCCATGATGCAGGTGAAGGCCGTTCCCGGGGCGGATGGCGGCGTCACCCTCATCACCGCCGGCGGGCTGAACCTGCCCCTCCACTCGGAAGGCGGCCCCTTCTCCCTCGCCGATGCCACGCTCGGGCCGGAGACCTATCACGGCAGCGGCGGCACGCTTCCGGGCGTGATGCTCGGCACCACCGACGTCACGGCCCGGCTGGGTGGCGGCACCCTGGCCGCCCACGCCGCCCTGCGCGACACCGAGCTGCCCCTTGCCCAGGCGGAGCTGGACGTCTCCGCCGCAACCCTCGCCGCGCGCTTCGACGCGCAGGGCCTCGCCCTCTTCACCGGCGATGCCGGCGCCGTGCCCGACCCCTCCGCCGCCTACGCCACCGGCGGCTGGATCGGCTTTGCCGGCACGATCCGCGTGAACCCGGCCGTGACGGCAAGCCCCGACAGATTGCGCGACGGCACCCACGCCGTGGCGGCCGGCGCGGGCGGCGCAACGGCCTTCACCCCGAACCCCGCTTCCGGCCCCGCGGCGTTCACCACCCTCATCGACCGGGTCCTGAACAACACCTTCGGCACCCAGGTCTCCAACGGGGTCCCGCAGCCCGGCTTCGCCACCACCGGCCTCGGCCCGGGCGGCAACCTCGCCTCCTCCCTCCGCTCCAACCGAAGCCTCGGCGGCTACGCCTCCTCTCTCGTCTCCGCCCAGACCGCGGCCCGCGCGGAGGCGGAGGAGGCCGCAGAGGGATCGGGCGACCTGCTCGCCGCGCTGGAGAGCCGCTTCTCCGCGGAGTCCGGCGTGGACATGGACAAGGAACTGGCCGCGATGATCGCGCTGCAGACGGCCTACTCGGCCAATGCCCGCCTCGTCTCCACCGTGCAGACGATGTACGACACCCTCTTCCAGGCGGTGCGGTGATGGCGATCGCGGGGATCGCCTCCGGCGCGCTGGCGCGGCTGGTGCAGCAATCCTCCGTCATCAAGGCGCAGCTCACCACCCTGGCCGCGCAGTCGGCGGACGGGCGGCGCGGCACCTGGTACGGGGACTTCGCGGGGGAGGCCGCGCGCGCCATCAGCCTGCGCGGCGAGATCGGCCGGCGCGAGACCCACATCGCCGGCATCGACCGCGCGCTCGGCACCACCGCCGCGGCGCAGGACGCGCTGGCCCAGCTCTCCTCCCTCGCGCAGGGCTTCCTGACCGAGGCCGGCAAGATCACCACCGCCGACAGCACCCGCATCGCCTCGCTCGCGAGCGGCGCGCGGGACGCGGTGTACCAAGTGGCCGCGCTGCTGAACGAGAAGCAGGGAAGCAGCTACCTGTTCGGCGGTGCCGACACGGCGAACCCGCCCATCCCGAGCCCCGCCGGCATCATGGGCACGCCCATGGCCACGGACATCGCGGCGGCCGTCCTCTCCCTGGCACCGGGGAACGGCGCCGCCGTGCTCGCCGGCACGCTGGCGGCGGCGACGGGCACCGCCCCGGGCCAGACGCCCTTCTCCGACTACGCGCTGGACCCGGCGAGGGGCGGCGGGGAGCCCCGCCCCACCACCCTGACGGGGGATGGCGAATCGATCGGCACCGGCCTCTTCGCCAGCCGCAACGCCGCCGCCTCCGGCACGGGCAGCGAGACCGGCAGCTGGTCCCGCGACCTGCTGCGCGGCCTGATGACCCTCGCCAACCTCACCCCGGGCCAGACCGCCGCCGGCCCCGACTTCGACGCGGTGATGACGGGCGTGAAGGCGGGCCTGAAATCCGCCATGACGGGGCTGGGCGAGGAGGCGGGCGCGCTCGGCCTCTCCGAATCGCGCCTGAAGGCGGCGAGGACGCGCCACGAGGACATGGGGCTCGCCCTCAACTCCCAGCTCTCCGACGTGGAGGAGGTCGACCTCGCCGCCACGCTGACCGCGCTGCAGGACACGCAGACGCGCCTCCAGGCCTCCTGGCAGGCGCTCTCGATGCTCTCCGGCCTCTCGCTCACCAAGTTCCTGTGATGAGGGCCGGATTCAAGGGCCGTTAACCGGCCCGGCCCAGGATGGGCCCATACCGCAAGAGGCGGAACGCAACGCGCGCGGGCCGGAGAGGCGGCCTTCGCCGGACAGGAAAGGGGCAAGAGATGGCCCTGAACTCGGTCAACACGAATATCGGCGCGTCCGTCGCGCTGCAGACGCTGAACAAGACCAACGACGCGCTGAACGCGACGCAGAAGCGCATCTCCACGGGCTACCGCGTCTCCGACGCGAAGGACGACGGCGCGGCCTTCGCCGTCGCCCAGGCCGTGCGCGCGGACATCGCGGGCATCACCTCCGCCAACGAACAGATGGGGGGCGTCCAGGGCGTGCTGGACACCACGCTCTCGGGCCTGAACAAGGTTTCCGAGACCATGGGGGACATCAAGGGCGTCCTGGTGAAGCTGGCGGACGGCACCCTCTCGGACAGCCAGCGCTCGCAGTACCAGTCGCAGTACGAATCGCTCCGCACGCAGGTGCAGAACTACGTCTCGGACGCCACCTACAACGGCCGTACCCTGCTCAGCACCTCCACCGGCGCGGGCGGCGGCGACATCGCGACCGTCCGGAACGAGAAGGGGACGACCTACACGCTGGCGGCGGTGGACGGCGAGGACCTCACCGTCGACGCCGCGCCCACCGACGCGGCCTCGGCGGCCTCGATGCTCGCCTCGGGCGGCGACTTCACGACGAAGATGACGGCGGTGAACAGCGCGCTGAACACCTTCGGCAACAACAGCAACTACCTCGGCGAGCAGATCGACTACAACAAGCAGAAGATGGACTCCCTGCAGACAGGCCTGGGGGCGCTGGTCGATGCCGACCTGGCGAAGGAGAGCGCGACCCTCCAGGCGCTTCAGATCAAGCAGCAGCTCGGCACGCAGTCGCTCAGCATCGCCAACCAGGCGCCGCAGAGCCTGATGAGCCTCTTCCGCTGAAGGGCAGGGCGCCGTGAAAGAACCGCGGCGTCCCGTTCCGTCCCCATTCATCGTGCCGGGCGGCAGGGTGCCGCCCGGCGGCGATGCGGCGGCCGCGAGAGGCCCGCGCCGCGCATCGCATGCCACGAAGGAACGCGAAGACCGTGTCCACGCTGGTTCTCGAACTCCGCCAGGGCGACCTGATGGTCGTCAACGGCGCCCCCATTCGATTCCGCAACCGCGCGCGCATCGAGCTGACGGCGAAGGCCCGCTTCCTCTTCGGCAAGCAGATCCTGCCGCCGGAGGCCGCCGACACCCCGGCGCGCCGCATCTACTTCGCCCTGCAGACCGCCTATATCGGCAACGAGGAGGAGAGGGAGCGCGGGCTGGAGGCCGCGCGCCAGCTCATCGCCGAGTTCCAGGCGGCCACCACCTCCAACCTCGCCTCCGCCATGCTCGACCGCGCGCTGACGGCCGCCGAGGAGGATGACTGCTACACCGCGCTGAAGCTCGCCCGCCGCGTGATGCGGCATGAGGAGGCGGTGCTCGGCATCGCCCCGCCCTCGAACACCCGCCTTGTGCCGGAGGAGGTGACCGCATGATGCAGCATCCCAACCCAGCCCTCGCCTACCGCGCGACACGGGCCGCCCTGCCCATCCGCGCCCAGGAGGCGGACGTGTTCCGCCGCGTGAACGGCTCCCTGCGCGCCGCGCAGGGTGGGGGGGCGGAGGCGGGCCTGCGCGCCATCCGCGCGCTGGCGGACAATCGCCGCCTCTGGCTCGCGGTGGAGGGGGTGCTGATCGATCCCACCAACGCCCTGCCGGCCCCGTTGCGTGCCTCCATTGTTTCCGTCGGCCGCACCGTGCTGCGGGAGATGGAGAAGGAGGATCCCGACCTCGCCTTCCTCATCGAGGTGAACGAGAACATGGCCGCCGGCCTGGCGATGAACAACTAGCGTGTCCGGCTCTCTCGCCCTCGCCATCCTCGGCGGCGGCACCGCCGGCGGCAGCACCGCCGATCCCGCTTCGGCACTGCTGGCGCTGCGCCGCGCGAGCGCGAAGGGGGCTGAGGCGAAGGGTGTGACGCAGGTGGCGGGCGAAGCCGACGTGAAGCTGGCGATCGCCCGCTTCACGGAGGGCATCGCCAAGGCCAAGACGGTGGAGGCGGCGCTGCGGGATCCGCGCGTCACCGCGGTTCTCCTTCCCGCCCTGGGCCTTCCCGACGCGGTGGACAGCCCCGGCCTCGCCCTGCGCGCGCTGATGTCGGACCCGGCGGACTCTCGTTCCGTGGCGTCGAGGCTGGCCGCCACGGATGCGCGCTGGCGGACGGCGGCCGCCACGCTCAACCTTGCCACCAAGGGCCTGGACGGGCTGCGCGACGCCGCCGTGCGGACGAAGCTGACGGACGCCTACACCTCCTACCAGTGGCGCGTGTCGCAGGACGACGCGGCGAGCGGCGTCGCCGACGCCTTGTACTTCCAGCAGCGCGTGGCCGCCGGGAAGGAGCTGACCGCCTACGAGGTGCTGGGCGACGCGGTGCTGCGCCGGGTCGTCACCGGCGCGCTCGGCCTGCCGCAGACGATCGCCATCCAGGAGGTGGACACCCAGGCCCGGGCGATCACCTCTCGCCTGGACCTCTCGACGCTCACGGACCCGAAGCAGGCGACGAGGCTGGCGGAGCGATACGTCATGTCCGCCAATTCCGGCACCGCGGGGGGCGGCGCGTCAGGCCTGCTGGCGCTGCTCGCCTGATCAGCCCGCGCGCCAGCCCAGGCGCCGCTCCAGCCAGGCCCGGTAGGCGAGGGTGACGTCCGCGGGCGGCGTCAGCAGCGCGAAGGCGGCCGCGGCGGCGGTGCCGGTCAGCGGCTGCCCGTCGGCCGGCTGCGCCCGCTCCTCCTCCTGCCAGCGGGCCGCCGAGCGGCGCCAGGCCGCCACCGCGTCCGCCGGCGTCAGGGGCGGCATAACAAGAGCGGCGCGCATCTGCAGCCCCGCCGCGGCGGCCAGCACTGCCCGCGCCTCCGGTCCCCGTGCGGGCAGGGGCGGCACCTCGCTCGCCTCGCCCTCGCCGGTCGAGAGCAGGTGCCACGGCACCGCCCCAATCGCCGCGGCCCGGGCCACCGGATCGGCGCCGGTGACGATCAGCGCGTCGGCCTCGCCCGCCGCGAAGGCGGCCTCGGCGGCGCCCGCCACCGGCCGTGCCGCGATGCCCAGCATATCCAGCGCGGCCAGCGCCGCGGCCTCCGGCGCGTCGGGGGAGAGGATGGCGACGCGCAACGGCGCCGCGCCGCGTCCGGACAGGGGGCCGCGCCCGGCCAGCACGGCGCCTTGCCAGCTTGCCAGCAGCGGCAGCCATGCACCGGGCTCGAACCGCGCCCGGCTCGCGCCCGCCAGCCGCGCGTGGCAGGCCAGGCCCGGCAGGGCGAGGAGCCGCGGGCCTTCCGCCCCGTCCAGCGTCGCGAAGCGGTTCGCCGCCGTCACCCCGTCCGGCCCGCCGACGAAGAGGAGGCGAAGCGCCCCCGGCCGCGGCAGCCCGCGCCCCAGCGCGGCGGCGGCGCGGCCGGCCCAGCGGGCGCAGCCCCCGTCCTCCGGCCCGGGCACGAGGATGGCGGGGGCCTGCTCCGCCTGTGCCCCGGCGGTGCGCGGCGGCCCGGCCAGCCCGAGCAGCGCCAGGCCCGCCGCGCGCCGTCCGAGCGGAAAGGGGCGGGGAGGGGTGGGCCGGGCGCTCATGGGGGCGGAGGCTGGCCCGCGCCTGGGGCGGGATTGTGGCAGCAGCGCGTCAGTCCTCGTAGGCGATCAGCGATTCGAAGGCGGTGCCGCCGAGACGGGCGCGGCCATTGAGGGCAGTGAGTTCGATCAGGGCCGCCGCGGCCGGCACCTCCGCCCCTGCCTGGCGGAGCAGGGCGATGCAGGCGGCCAGCGTGCCGCCCGTGGCCAGCAGGTCGTCCAGGATCACCACGCGATCACCCGGCTTCACCGCGTCCGCCTGCATCTCGATCCGGTCCGTGCCGTACTCCAGCGCGTAGTTCAGCCCGATGATGGCGCCCGGCAGCTTGCCGCGCTTGCGCAGCATGACAAAGCCCAGGCCCAGCTCCAGCGCCAGCGGCGCCGCGACCAGGAAGCCGCGGCTCTCGATCCCCGCCAGCACGGTGGGGCGGTGCGGGCGCACGATCTCGGCGAGCTGGCGCATCGCCTCCTTCCAGGCCGGGCCGTGCCGCAGCAGGGTGGAGATGTCGTAGAAGAGGATGCCGGGCTTGGGGAAATCCGGGATGCCCCGGATGTGCTGCCGCAGGTCGATCCCAGCTGCGGGCGCCATGGAAGGGGTGGCTTCGGCGGGGCTGTCGGTCATCGCGCGGGGCTCCGTCTCGGGATGGGCCTGCGTCATAGGCCGGCGCGGGGCCGTGGATCAAACCTGGCTGGCAAACCTGGCTGGCAAACCCGGGCGCGGCGGAGAGGGCTTGGCGCGCGGGCCGGATTGCGGCAGGGAACCCGCATGTCGCGCGTCCCCGTGGCCGTCATCGGCGGAATCCTGGGCTTCCTGCTCTATATCGGGGCGGCGGTGGCGCTGGCCGACCTCGTGCCGCGCCACTGGGCCGCCCAGCTGCTCTACTTCACGGTGGCCGGGGTCTTCTGGGCCTGGCCGGCCAGCCGCCTCATGATCTGGGCGGCGCGGAAGTAGCCGCGCGCCGCCCGTTCCCCTCAGTCCATCTCCCTCAGAAGGTGCGGCTGAGGAAGACCATCGCGCGCGCCTCGCAGATCTTCTGGCTGCCGAAGCACTCGCTCCTGCTCAGATTCGTGTCGTAGTAGCCGGCCGTGAGCACGAAGTCCGAGAACTTGTAGGACAGCGTCACGTTCCAGTTCGCGAAATCGGGCGATCCCCAGCGCGTGTTGTTCTGGATCCACTGGTAGCCCGCGCGGCCCGCGAGCGTGAAATTGTAGGGCAGGCCGATTTCCACGCCGCCCTCGACGTAGAAGCTGTCGCCGCTCTCCAGCTGGTAGTTCGGCGACCAGTTGAAGGCGCCCAGAACCTTCACCGGCACCGGCAGGTTCGGGATCTCGTAGCTCGCCTTCGCCGCCAGCTCGAAGTACTGCAGGTCGTAGGCGCCCGGGGCGTTGTCGTAGCCGGGGTAGGTGTAGGCGATGCCGCCGATGTCGAGGCTGACGCCGGCGAAGGTGGTCCGCCAGCCCGCCAGCGCGTCGATTTCCTGCCGGGCATTGGTGCCGAGGAAGGTGACGTTGGAGGCGAAGGCGCCGACATAGAGGCCGGTGGTGTGCTGGATGTCGATCGTGCCCTGCACCGCCGGGCGGTTCCGGGTCTGGCTGACGCCGCGGAACAGGTAGTCGGACGAGACGGTCGGCGTGACGCCGACGGTCAGCCCGGCGCTCTCGATCTCGAAGGCGCCGGCGGTGCCGGCGGCGAAGGTCAGGCCCAGCGCGAGTGTCGCCGCGGCTGCGATCCTGGTCGTCATGATCTCATATCCCCCTCACGCGATGGCGTGGCGCCGGGGTCTATTGCGAGGGGCGTGCCAACCGATATGTGAGATCGCGTAAAAGCGCCCACCTGTCACGCCGGCGTCATGCATCTGTGGCCGTTTCGCCACGCGGTCCGGCGAGGCCAGGTCCGGCACCGAACGGAAAAGCCCCGCATGGCGGGGCCATGCGGGGCTTCGGAGCCGTCATTGGTCGGAGCGAGAGGATTCGAACCTCCGGCCCCTGCGTCCCGAACACAGTGCTCTACCAGGCTGAGCTACGCTCCGTCATGACGGCGTCCGGGCGGCGGCGTATAGCGCCCCCCTGTGGGGACGGCAAGGCCACCCCGGCCGCTCTTTTCGCCGGCGTCCCCCGGGGCGGGCCGGGCCGTGCGCGGCCGGCCCTTGCGGGACCGCGCCCGGCGCACCATGCGCGCCCTTGTGATGCAGGCCCTGGCGGACGTAGTTACGTCCTCATGACAGACGCATCGCGGCTGCGAGTCGCCGGCGGCTCGGCGATCCTGGCCGGTGCCCTGGCGGCCGCGGCCTTCTACGGGCTGCGGGACCGCCCGGCGCCGCTGCCCCGTCCTGCTGGCCCGGCCACCTCCGCACCGCCCCTGGCGGAGGCGCCGCAGCGCGATGCCCCGCCGCAAGGCCGTCCCGCCACCCCCGCACCGGAGGGGCGCCAGCCCACGGCCCGCCAGGTCCCGGCCGGCGCGGAGGCCCGCACCGCCGAGCCGCCGCGCTTCGACGTGGTGCGGATGGGCGCCCGGGGCACCGTGGTGGTCGCCGGCCGCGCCGCTCCGGGGGCCGAGGTGATCCTTCTGGAGGGCGGCCGCGAGATCGGCCGGTCCCGCGCCGACCCGCGCGGCGAGTGGGTGATCCTGCCCGCCGAGCCGCTGGGCGCCGGCGCGCGGGAGCTGTCCTTGCGCGCGCGGCTGTCCGGGGGCGAGGAGGTGGCGGGGCCGGACACGGTGCTCGTCGTCGGACCCGCCGCCGAGCCGCAGCTCGCCCAGGCCCCGCCCCGGGAGGCCACGGCCGCGCCGGAGCGCGGGACCGTCGCGCCGCCGCGCGATGCCCGGGCTTCCGCCGCCACGTCCCGGGAGGCCGGGACGCAGGCCGCCGGCGCGGCCCACCAGGAGCGGGCCGGAACCGCACCGGCCCAGGACCGGCCAGGGGTGGCCAGGGCCGGCACGGAAGGCGCGGGCGGCCGGATGGCCGAGGCCGCCCCAGGGGCAGAGCAGCCCCTCGTCCTCCTCCTGCCTCCCACGGCGGAAGCGGCACCCCGCCCGCTCGCCGCTCCCTCCAGGGATGCTTCGGGCGCCGTGCTGGGACTGGACGTGGTGGATTACGATGACAGCAACACCATGCGCTTCGCCGGCACCGCCCCGCCCGGCGCGAGGCTGCGCGTCTACGCCGACGACCGGCACCTCGGCGACGCCAGCGCCGATCCCACCGGCCGCTGGAGCCTGACCCCGGCGGAAGCGCCCCCTGTGGGCCGCCACACGCTGCGGGTGGACCAGCTCGGCGCCGGGGCGGCCGAGGCGGGTGGCCCGGTGGCCGGGCGCATCGAGGTGGCGTTCCAGCGGGAATCCCTGCCGGCCGGGCTGGTGCGGGATGGGCGGGTGGTGGTGCAGCCCGGGCACAATCTCTGGCGCATCGCGCGCGATGCCTATGGGCGCGGCATCCGCTACACCGTCATCTTCCGGGCGAACCAGGCACGCATCCGGAACCCCGCCCGCATCTACCCCGGCCAGGTCTTCGCCGTGCCGGAAGCGCGTTGAGGGAATCGGTGACGGGTTGTCCGGCTGGGTTCGAACAACCATAACCGGACCTTCATTTTTCCGCGGATCGCCATGTCTCTCGGGCACAGCCTGCGCCTCGTCCTCTCCCCCCCGCACCCGGCGGGCCGGCCCTTCCTGATCGGCGGCGCCGCGGTGGCGGTTCTGGGCGGCGCCATCCTCGGGAGCTGGCTCTTCTGGCTGGGCGCGGCCTTCACCGCCTTCTGCCTCTACTTCTTCCGCGACCCCGAGCGCGTGACGCCCGCCCGCCCCGGCCTCTTCATCGCGCCGGCGGACGGCCACATCGTTTCCGTGGAGCCCGCCGTGCCACCGGAGGAGCTGGGCCTCGGCCCCGCGCCGCGCTGGCGCGTGGCGATCTTCCTCTCCGTGCTGGACGTGCACGTGAACCGCGTGCCGATCGACGGCACCGTCACCCGCGTGGCCTATCGCCACGGCGCCTTCGTCAACGCGTCGCTGGACAAGGCGAGCACGGACAACGAGCGCAACGCCCTGGCCATCCGCATGGAGGACGGGCGCGACATCGCCGTGGTGCAGATCGCCGGCCTCATCGCCCGCCGCATCCTCTGCGACGTGCGGGAGGGCAGCCGCGTGCGCGCCGGCGACCGCTTCGGCATCATCCGCTTCGGCAGCCGCACCGATCTCTATCTGCCGGAGGGCGTCCGCCCGCTCGTGGAGGTCGGCCAGACCACCATCGGCGGCGAGACGGTCCTCGCCGACCTCTCCCGCCCGACCGGCGCCTGAGGCGCGGCATGGCCGAGATCCGCCGCTTCCGCCTCGCGCGCCAGCGCCGGCCGCGCCTGCCCGGGCTCTCCTTCAACCGGCTGCTGCCGAACATCCTCACCATGCTCGGCCTCTGCGCGGGCATGACGGCAATCCGCTTCGCCATGGATGGACGGTGGGAGCCGGCGGTGACCCTCATCGTCGTCGCCACCTTCATCGACGGGCTGGACGGCCGCCTAGCCCGCCTCCTCCAGGCCACCTCCCGCTTCGGGGCGGAGTTCGACAGCCTCTCGGACTTCCTCTGCTTCGGCGTCGCGCCCGCCTTCATCCTCTATCTCTGGACGCTCCATGAGGCGCGCGGCTTCGGCTTCATCCCCTGCCTCCTCTTCGCGGCCTGCATGGCGCTGCGCCTGGCCCGCTTCAACGCGGCCATTGACGCCCCCGTGGCGCCCGGATCCGTCCCGCGCCCGGCGGGTTTCTTCACCGGCGTGCCCGCGCCGGCGGGCGCCGGGCTGGCCCTTTTCCCGATCTTCGCCTCCCTCGCCTTCGAGGGCTGGGGGCTGAGCGGGACGGCGCACGCCCTTCGCCACCCCGTCTTCGCGGCCGTCGTGCTGGTGCTGGTCGCGGGGCTGCTCGTCAGCACCCTGCCCACCTGGTCGTTCAAGAACTTCAAGGTGCCGAGCCGCGTGGTGCTGCCCCTGCTGCTCGGTGCCGCCTCCTACGCCGCGCTGCTGGTGGCGGAGCCCTGGGCGGCGCTGGCCGCGGCGGGCATTCTCTACGGCATCATGATCCCGCTCTCGCTGCGCTCCTACCACCGCCTGCGGGCGGAGGCGGCTCGGCGGATGGCCGAGGCAGGGGCGGAGGCCGAAGCCCCCGCCACCTGAGCGGCCTCAGGCCGCCCGGATCTGCGCGAGGAACGTGTCCACCCGCTGCCGCAGCATTTCGGCCTGGCCGGAGAGCCCGGCGGAGGCGGAGCGGAGCTGGGACGCCGCGGCCCCCGTCCGCTCGGCCCCTTCCGTGACCCCCGCGGTGTGGCGGGACACGTCCTGCGTGCCCGCCGCCGCCTCCGCCACGGCGCGCCCGATCTCCCGGGTGGCCGCGCTCTGCTGCTCGGCCGCCGCCGCCACCTGGGTAGTGATGCCGTTCATCTCTTCGATCGTCCGCACGATGCCGCCGATCGCCTGAACCGCCCGCTCCGTCTCGCCCTGCATCGCCGCGATCTGGCTGCCGATCTGCTCGGTGGCCTTGGCGGTCTGGGCCGCCAGGGTCTTCACCTCGCTCGCCACCACCGCGAAGCCGCGCCCGGCCTCGCCCGCGCGGGCGGCCTCGATCGTCGCGTTCAGCGCCAGCAGGTTCGTCTGGCCGGCGATGTCGCTGATCAGCCGCACCACGTCGCCGATGCTGCGCGCCGCCTCGGAGAGGCCCTGCACGGCGCCGTCCGTGGCCCGCGCATCCCCGGCGGCGCGCCGCGCCACCTCGGCGGAGCTCGTCACCTGGCGGGAGATCTCGGCGATCGAGGCCGCCAGCTCCTCGGCGGAGGCCGCCACGGTCTGCACGTTCGCGCTCGCCTCCTCGGCCGCGGCGGCGACGGAGGTGGCGCGCTCCACCCCGTCCCGGGCCGTGCCGGCCATCTCGCCGGCCGTCGCGTCCAGCTCCGTCGCGGCGGAGGCGACGCCCCGCAGCACCTCCGCGGCCTCGGCCTCGAAGCCCCGCAGCAGCGCGTCCACCCGCTCCCCGCGCGCGGCCTTTGCCCCGGCCTCCGCCGCGCCCTCGGCCGAGAGGCGGTCCGCCTCGCGCAGCCCGTCGCGGCAGGTGGCCACGGCGCGCGCCATGTCGCCGATCTCGTCGCGGCGGGAAGCTTCCGGCAGCTTGAACCCGTAGTCGCGCCGCGCCAGCCGCAGCATGCTGGCCGAGAGGCCCCGGATCCCGCCGCCGACGTTGCGGGCGAGCCAGACGACGCAGAGCAGGCTCGCCAGCACGGCCGCCAGGATCGTGCAGGTGATCAGCCATTGCGCCTGTCGGAACGTTGCCTCCGACGTTTCCGAGGCCCCGGCAGCGCCGGCCTTGTTGAGGGCGGTGGCCTTGTCCAGCGCCTCTAGCGCCTTGCGCCAGAGGCGGACGGATTCGCCGTTGAACGCGGTCATGACGGCCGCCGCGCCCGGCGGGGCGGCCATCAGCCCCGCGACGTAATCCGAGTACACCCGGTAATCCGCCCGGAAGCTCGCGAGCAGCGCGCGCTCCTCCGCGGAGGAGACCAGCGGCTCGTAACGGCGCAGCGCCGCCTCCAGCTCGGGCCGGGCGCGCTCGTACTCGGCCTGCGAGGCGCGGCGGTCGGCCGGGTCGGTGGTCCCCATGGTGCGCGCGGCCCGCGTGCGCTCCCGCGAGTAGAGCAGCTTCACGTCGCCCAGCGCCTCCACCGAGGGCAGCCAGTTGTCGCGGAGGTCCCGTACGTTGCCCTGGACGCGGTGGAGCTGGAGGAGCGAGAGCCCGCCCAGCGTCACGACGAGGGCGAGCATCAGCCCAAAGGCGGCGATCAGCTTCCCACGGATGGAAAGGGAGCGGAGCGACATGGCGGCGCGGTTCCTCCTGCGGCCTGGAAAGCCGCCACTCTCGCCGCCACCGCTGAAGATTCCGTTGAGGCCGCGGAACTAGCCGCGCGGCGTCTCCACCAGGATGCCCTTCTCCTTCAGTGCCGCGATCTCTTCCTCCGAGTAGCCGGCCGCCGCCAGCACGGCGTCCCCGTGCTCGTTGAAGCGCGGCGGCACCGCGCGCGCGCCGCCCGGCGTGCGGGAGAGCTTGATCGGCGTGTTCAGCGCGCGGAACTCGCCGATCTCCGCCACCATGTTGCGCGCGGCCGTGTGCGGCGCCGCCACCGCCTCGTCCACGAACAGCACGGGGCCGGCGGGCAGGCCGGCCTTCAGCATGCGGTCGCACAGCGCGTGCCCGTCCTCGGTGGCCAGCCGCGCCTCCAGGATGGTGTTGAGATCGCCGCGGTTCACCACGCGGTCGCCATTGCTCGCGAAGCGCGGGTCCTTCGCCAGCTCGTCCAGGCCGAGGAAGGCGCAGAACTTCCGCCAGGCCGGCTCGTTCCCGCAGGCCACGAAGATTTCGCAGGTCGCGGTGCGGAACTTGGAGTAGGGCGAGATGTTCGGGTGCGGGTTCCCCGTGGCCGCCGGGCGCTTCCCGTTCAGGAAGTGGTTGGCCGCCTGCGGGTGCAGCAGCGCCATGCCGCAATCGTGCAGCGTCATGTCCACGTACTGCCCGTGGCCGGAGCGCTCCCGCTCCTGCAACGCCATCAGGATTCCGATGGTGGAGTAGAGCCCGGTGGCGAGGTCCACCACCGGCGTGCCCATCCGCAGCGGCCCGCTGCCCGGCTCCCCGTTGATGGACATCAGCCCGACCATGGCCTGCACGATGGCGTCGTAGCCGGGCAGCCCGCCCAGCGGTCCCTCCGCCCCGAAGCCGGAGACGCGGCAGTGCACCAGCCGCGGGAACTTCTGGGAAAGGGTGTCGTAGCCGATCCCCCACTTCTCCATGCTGCCGGGCTTATAGTTCTCGATCAGCACGTCCGCGCCATCCAGCAGGCGCAGCAGCACCTCGCGCCCCTCGGGCTTGGAGAGGTCGAGGGCGATGCTCCGCTTGTTGCGGTTCACGCCGAGGAAGTAGCTGGCGATGCCGTCCTGGAAGGGCGGGCCCCAGGCGCGCACCTCGTCGCCCTGGGGCGGCTCGATCTTGATCACCTCCGCCCCGTGGTCGGAGAGGATCATGGTGCAGTAGGGCCCGCCGAGGACGCGGGTGAGGTCGACCACGCGGATGCCCGCCAGCGCGCCCGCGCTGACGCCCGGCCGTGTGTCCGCGGGGGCGGGGCCGTTCTCCGTGATGGGCAGGGCATCGGTCATGGTTCGTCCTCCGTGGCCCCGTTCTGCCCCCATGGGCCGCCCGGCTCAAGCCGGGGCCGCGTCTCCGTCATGGGCGATCCCCCGCCTTTCCGGCCTTTCAGCGCCGGGCCGTGGGGCGGTCCCCGAGCTGGTCCAGCGCGTCCGGGTTGTCCCGCCCCCAGGCGTAGAGCAGCTCCACCGGTTCGACGAAGCGCTGCCCGAGCGCGGTCAGCCGGTACTCCACGGCGGGCGGCACCGTGCCCTGGACGTGACGGGTGAGAAGGCCGCTGCCCTCCATCTCCCGCAAGGTCTGGGTCAGCATCTTCTTGGAAATCCCGGGCAGGCTGCGCTGGAGCACGCCCGTCCGCGCCGCGCCCCCGTGCCGGGCGTGCAGCGTGTGCAGGACCATGCTCGTCCACTTCGTCGTGAACAGCGCCAGCACGCGGCGGGGCGCGCAGTCCTCCCGCCACTCGTCTTCCGGACTGCCAGGGCGCATGGGGTGGTTACCTCCGGGTTCCTATGTCCCGATTTGGTGCCGTCTGGACGCCCTGCCAAGCACCGCCCAGTTCCCGCCCCTGAACCAAAGTGGAGACTGAGATGAAGGGCACGGCACTCGTGGTCGGGGCGAGCGGGATCGTCGGCAGCGCCACGGCCGCGCTCCTGCTGGAGGAAGGCTGGACGGTGCACGGCCTGGCGCGGCGCCCGGGCCGGCAGGCCGGCGGGACCTCCGGCATCCTGCCTGTCGCGGCCGACCTCCAGGACGCGAAGGCGACCGCGGCGGCCCTGGCGGGGCTGCGCCCGGACGCGGTCTTCATCACCACCTGGCTGCGCCAGGACAGCGAGGCGGAGAACATCCGCGTCAACGCCGCGATGGTGCGGAATCTGCTGGACGGGCTGCGCCCCGCCGGCGGCGCCGGCCACGTCGCCCTCGTCACCGGCCTGAAGCACTACCTCGGCCCGTTCGAGGCCTACGGGAAGGGCACGCTGCCCCAGACCCCGTTCCGCGAGGAGCAGGGCCGGCTGGACGTGGAGAACTTCTACTACGCCCAGGAGGACGAGGTCTTCGCCGCCGCGGCGCGCGACGGCTTCACCTGGAGCGTCCACCGGCCGCACACGGTGATCGGCAAGGCCGTGGGCAACGCGATGAACATGGGGACCACCCTGGCCGTCTACGCCACGCTCTGCCGCGAGACGGGGCGGCCCTTCCGCTTCCCCGGTTCCGCCGCCCAGTGGCACGGGCTGACGGACATGACCGACGCCCGCCTCCTCGCCCGCCAGCTCCTCTGGGCCGCGACGACGCCCGCCGCGCAGAACGAGGCCTTCAACGTCGTGAACGGCGACGTCTTCCGCTGGAGCTGGATGTGGAGCCGCATCGCCGAGTGGTTCGGGCTGGAGCCCGCGCCCTTCGACGGCACCGTGCGCCCGCTGGAGCAGCAGATGGCGGGCGACGCCGAGACCTGGCGCCGCATCGCGGAGCGCGAAGGGTTGGCCGAGCCCGATCTCGCCCGCCTGGCCTCGCCCTGGCACACCGACGCCGATCTGGGCCGGCCGATCGAGGTGGTGACGGATATGAGCAAGAGCCGCCGCCTCGGCTTCACGGCCTACCAGCCGACGGATGACGCGTTCTTCGACCTCTTCGCGCAGCTCCGCGCCGACCGCCTCATTCCCTGAAGCCGGGAGACCCCCCATGGCCACCGACTTCTCGCGCAGCGACAACCTCCACCGCCCGCCCTTGCGGGAGCACTTCCGGTCGACGACGCGGCCGCTGATCGTGACGCCGACCTTCGTCAGCCGGGTGGACAGCACGCCCCCCGGCGAGCGCCCGCGCGACGAGGGCTCCGGCAAGGGGCGCGACGGGAAGGAGGTGTCGCGCCCCGACCGCCATCCGGACGCGCTCGCCATCGAGCCGAACCCCAACCTCGCCTTCGAGCACTGGGACGAGTACTGGCGGAAGGTCCACGGGCCGAAATTCGCCTATGACGAGCCGGGCAGCACCTCCGAGCTCGTACTGCGCTACGATCAGCTGCACCGCATCGCCTCCGGCCCGTCCTCCTTCTTCCGCCCGCCCTACCGCGCAATGACGGAGGTGGACGGGCGCCTCGTCTCCGATCCCGAGGCGCGCGTGCCGGCCTTCGGCCGCCCGCGCTGGGACGGGCTGGCCTACATCGTCTATGGCGAGGAAGCGGATATCCAGAGCACGCTCGGGCAGGAGAAGTTTGCGAAGCGCATCATCGCCGATGAGAAGGTGGCGTTCCGCATGGTCACCCGCGAGATCGCGCGCGAGCACATCCTGATCCCCAGCGCGCGGCACCGCGACCCGATCAGCCTCGTCCGCATCCATGTCCGCCGGCCGGAGCTGAGCCGGGAGGGGTTTCAGCAACGGCTGGTGGGAGAGCACGCCGAGCTCGTGCTCTCCCGGCCCGCAACGCATGAGTTCGTGTGCCGCTACGCCCAGCTCCACAACATCGGCTCCACGCAGAAGGACCCGGAGGGCAGCAAGATCGACGCGGTGTCGATCCTCGCCTTCGCATCGGTGAACGACGTGGAGGACTACCTCGTCAGCGCCGACCACGCCGCCATCGATGAATCGGAAGCACGCCTCGCCGGCGAGGGATCGGAATTCTGGACCGCCGCGAACTACAGCGTCATCAACCGGTTGCTGCCGGAGCTCGCGACGGAACGGCCAAGCCCCGCGGCTTGAGGAAGGAGCCCCGGGGCCGCCCTAGGGGCGGGCCCGGGTGCCGGGCATCCCGGCCATGTGGAGAAGCTCCTGCATCTCGAAGACGCCGTGGCTGGCGTATTCGGGCCGCCACTTCGGGTGCTGGCGCAGGTAGGATTTCCGGTCCCCCTGCAGCAGCCCGATGAAGACCTCCGCGACGATGCGGCCGCCGACAGGCCCGAGCCGCTTGCCGGCCTCACGCGTTTTTGCCTCCTGCAGGATGTAGAACCAGAGGGGCGTCCGCTCGGCCATCTTCAGCGCCTGGACCGCAGGGGCGAAGTCCCCCTTCGCCAGCGGCTCCTCGCCCATGGCGCGGGCCACGTCCTGGCCGCAGGGCAGGCTGAAGGTGAGGTGCCGCAGAAGGTTCCGCCCGGCGAGGGTTGCGGGCGGCTCCTCGGCCGTCGGGTTGCCGGGTGCGTCGAACGGCAGGGTGAAGAGCGGGGTGGAGATCGTCGTGTCGATGAGCTTGTTCCGCTTCACCGAGCCGTCGCCGAAATCGAAGAAGATGTTCCAGTTAACGAAGCGGTTCGGCTCGCGGAGGCCGCCGCGCAGGTCCGTCACCACCTGCCCGTCCACCACCTGCCCGAAGCGCGCGTCGAAGATCGCGGCCTGGAGGTCGGGGTTGGGCTTGTAGCCCGGGCGGATCTGGCTGTGGCCGAAGCGGTAGGCGGCCACGGAGAACTCGGCGGGTATGAAGGGCTCCTCGCGCCAGTTGTAGTACCGCCGGCCGTTCTCCAGGATGTCCTCGACCAGATCGTCGCCTACGGTGGCCGGCAGGTACTGGTTGAGGATGATCCACTGGTAATGCCAGCGGACGCGCCGCTGCGCTTCGGCGAAGCGCTCGCCGGTGCCGGGAAAGCGCGGCCGGATATCGGCCTCCACGGCGTTGTGGAACTTCAGGAAGGCGAGGTGCATCTGGGAGAGGATGACGTTCTCGTCGTTGCGCGGATCCCCGATGATCGCGGCGCCCTGGGAGTTGCGCGGGAGGTCGTCCTTCGCGTCCGGGGCGGGGCCGAGCTTCTCGATCAGGAAGCGGGCCTTGTTGCCCTTGTCGTAGAGATGGGGGCTGGCCCCGATGCCGGCGCCGTAGGCGCTGTCCAGCTCGAAGCAGGGCGTGCGGAAGTTCGAGACGGATTCCGGGTCCTGCTGCCGCTCGAAGCTCGAGGTCGGGTCGAAGGTGATGTCGTGGTCGAGAAACTGGCCGAGGAAGGTGAAGCCCACCGTCATCATCGGGTTGAGCGTGTTGTCGGCGTTCCCCGGCGCGGAGGCGAGCGCGTCGGCGGGCGGGATGAGCGGATCCTTCGGATCCATCGGCCCGTCCTTGGCGCCGAGCTTCAGGAGGTTCTTGCGCAACTCCTCGCTCGGGCTCGCGAAGGGCGCGAGATCGGGGAAGAGGCGGCCGAAGCGCCCGGACCCGTGATAAACGGAGCGGGGAGGGACGAAGTCGCGCAGGTACAGCTCGCCGTGGTGCGTCACGTCGTTCCTCCCGATGATTCGTTATCGGAACGTTGCACTTTCTTCCGGGAACCGACAACCAGATTCGGCCTGCCCGCCGGATCCACCGCGCGATGGGGTGGGGCGCCGCACGGCGCCCCACCCGCTCACTCCGCCAGGTCGCGCATCACCCTGATCAGGTCCGACTTGCCCTCGAACCCGATGCCGGGAAGGTCGGGCATGGTGATGTGCCCGTCCTCCACCCGCACCCCGTCCGGGAAGCCGCCATAGGGCTGGAACAGGTCGGGGTAGCTCTCGTTCCCGCCCAGCCCGAGGCCGGCCGCGATGTTCAGCGACATCTGGTGCCCGCCGTGGGGGATGCAGCGGCTGGGCGACCAGCCCGCGGTATTCAGCACCTCCAGCGTGCGCTGGTACTCGCAGAGGCCGTAGGAGAGGGCGCAGTCGAATTGCAGCCAGTCCCGGTCCGGCCGCATCCCGCCGTAGCGGATCAGGTTGCGCGCGTCCTGGTGGCTGAACAGGTTCTCGCCGGTGGCCATGGCCGCCGGGTAGAACTCGGCGAGCTGGGCCTGCAGGTTGTAGTCCAGCGGATCGCCCGCCTCCTCGTACCAGAAGAGCGGGTAGTCCCGCAGCGTCTTGGCGTAGGCGATCGCGTCCTCGAGGTTCAGGCGGCCATTGGCATCCACCGCCAGCTGCGCCTTCCCGTCCAGCTCCTTCAGCACGCCCTCGATGCGCGGCCGGTCCTCCTCAATGCCGTTGCCGATCTTCATCTTCACCACGTTGTAGCCGCGGTCGAGGTAGCTCCGCATCTCCGCCCGCAGCTGCTCGATCCCCTTGCCCGGATAGTAGTAGCCGCCCGCGGCATAGACGAAGACGCGCGGGTCCGCCTGCCGCCCGTGACGCTCCGCCAGCAGCCGGAACAGCGGCTTCCCCGCGATCTTCGCCACCGCGTCCCACACCGCCATGTCGATGGTGCCGACGGCGACGGAGCGCTCCCCGTGCCCGCCCGGCTTCTCGTTCTTCATCAGCGCCGCCCAGATCCGGTCCGGGTCCAGGTTGTCGCCCGCGTCGTTCAGCAGGCTCTCCGGCTTCGCCTCCAGCAGCCGCGGCGCGAAGCGCTCCCGGATCAGCCCGCCCTGGCCGTAGCGGCCGTTGGAGTTGAAGCCGTAGCCCACCACCGGCCGCCCGTCTCGGATCACATCGGTGACCACGGCGACGAGGGAGAGCGTCATCTTGCTGAAGTCGATATAGGCATTGGCGATGGAGGAGGCGATCGGTGCCGTCACCTCCCGCAGATCCACGATGCGCATGGCATTCCCCTTCTTGCGGGGCGGAAGATGCCGTTTGCCGGGCGGCAGGGCCAATGCCGATCGCGCCTCGCGTGATAAGGGTTCGGCATGACGCTGGACCTCTCCCAGATCGAGGACTTCCGGGCGCTGGCGGAAACCGGGAACTTCTCCCGCGCCGCCGCCCTGCGGAACGTGACCCAGCCCGCCTTCAGCCGCCGCATCCGCTCCCTGGAGGACTGGGCGGGCACCCCGCTCTTCGACCGCGACGCCCACCCGATCGCCCTGACCCCGGCGGGGGAGGCGCTAAGCCCGCTGCTGGCGGAGGCGCTGCGCTGTGTGGCGGAGGGCCGGGACGCCGCCCGCGCCGCGGCCGAAGGCGCGCGCGCGTCGCTCCGCTTCGCGGCCACCCACGTCCTCTCCTTCACCTTCTTCCCGGCCTGGCTGCGCGCGCTGGAGGACGGCGCGCCGCCCGGCGCCGTCTCCCTCGTCTCCGACAGCCTCCAGGCCTGCGAGGCGCTGATGCTGGCGGGCCAGGCGCAGTTCCTGCTCTGCCACCACCATGCCGCCGCGCCCTCCCGCCTCGATCCCGGCCGCTTCCCCTCCCACCGCGTCGGCACGGACCGGCTGGTGCCCGTGGCCGCGCCGGGCGGGCCGTCGATCGTGCCCGGGACAGGGGAGGGGAGGGAGGCGCTGCCCTTCCTCGCCTACAGCCGCGAATCCGGTCTCGGGCGCATTCTGGCGGCGGCGCTGCCGGAAGCGGTGGCGGCAAGGCTGACCCCAGCCTTCACCGCCCACCACGCCGCCACGCTGCGGAGCATGGCGCGCAACGGCCGCGGCATCGCCTGGCTGCCGGAAAGCCTGGTGGCGGAGGACCTCGCGGCGGGCACCCTGCACCGCGCCGGCCCGGCCGCGCTGGAGGTGGCGCTGGAGATCCGCGTGATCCGCCCCCTGGCGCTCGGCGCCGCCGCGGAAACCTTCTGGGCCCTCGCCACGCGCCCGGAGAAACCGCGCACACCCCTGGCATAGGCGTTGCTAACCTTCGCCGCGACCGGGTGCGGGCTCCCCTCCCGCCGGGCGACCGCCAGAGGACTTCCCATGCAACGCCGCGCCTTCCTCGCCATGCCTGCCCTCCTGGCCGCGCTGCCGTCGCGGGCAGCCCTGGCGCAGGACTGGAAGCCCGCCGCCCCCGTGCGCTTCGTCGTGCCTTTCCCGCCGGGCTCCAGCATCGACCTGGTCGGCCGCCTCGTCGCGGACGGCGCCGGCCCCCTGCTGGGCCAGAACGTGGTGGTGGAGAACCGGCCGGGCGCCGGCACGCTGGTGGCCGTGCAGGCCGTGAAGGCCATGCCGCCGGACGGACAGGCGGCGCTGGTGGTTGCCAACAGTTTCACGGTGAACCCGAACCTGCACAGGCCGAAGCCCTACGACCCGCTGGCGGACTTCACCCCGCTCGCGCTGCTGGTGGAGATGCCGCACGTCGTGGTCTGCCACCCCGCGCTCGCCCCCGACTTCCAGGCCTTCCTGGCGAAGGCGAGGCAGGGCGGGACGGGCCTCTCCTTCGGCAGCAACGGCCAGGGCACCAGCCAGCACATGGGGATGGAGCACCTGAAGCTCCTGGCCGGGCTGAACGCGCAGCACGTCCCCTACCGCGGCACGCCGCAGATGATGACGGACCTTCTCGCCGGCCGCGTGGACTACACCTTCGCCAACATGCCGGACGTGCTGCAGGTGATCCGGGAGAGGCAGGTGACGCCGCTCGCCGTCGTGTCCAGGGGGCGGCACCGCCTGCTGCCCGAGGTGCCGACGCTCGCCGAGCTGGGCTTCCCGCAGGTGATCTCGGATTCCTGGTACGGCGTGGTCATGCCCGCGGGCGCGCGGCCCGAGGTGGCGGCGGGGCTGAGCAAGGCCTGGCTGGAATCCCTCAACCGCCCCGCCACGCGCGCGAA
This sequence comes from Pararoseomonas sp. SCSIO 73927, assembly GCF_037040815.1. Taxonomy (NCBI): domain Bacteria; kingdom Pseudomonadati; phylum Pseudomonadota; class Alphaproteobacteria; order Acetobacterales; family Acetobacteraceae; genus Pararoseomonas; species Pararoseomonas sp. SCSIO 73927. The sequence continues at coordinate 5,314,255 of NZ_CP146232.1, read as the reverse complement.
GATGGAGGAGCTGGGCCTCGATATCCTCGGCGGCGGCCCCGCCGAGCTCGTCGCCCGCATCGGCCGCGACACGGGGGTCTATGCGGAGGTGATCCGCGCCGCCAACCTGCAGCCCGGCTGATCAGAGGAACGCGCCATGACCCCGCTCGAGCACATCCAGCCCGCCGACCAGTTCAAGGTGGCCGCGCCCCTCTCCCCGGCGGTGAAGTGCGGCAATCTCCTCTACATCTCCGGCATTCCCGCCTACGACGAGAAGGGACGGCTCGCCGTCGGCGACTTTCCCGCGCAGATGACGCAGGTGATGAAGAGCATCACCGGCCTCCTGAAGGAGGCGGGCGGCGACTGGTCCCGCGTGGTGAAGGTGAACGTGCTGCTGACGCGGCGCGAGGATTTCGAGGAGATGAATCGCATCTACGCCGCGCATTTCCCGGACGGGAAGTACCCCGCGCGCACCACCGCCATCGTCTACTCCCTGCCGCGCCCGAACTTCCTGCTGGAGATCGAGGCCGTCGCCGTCCTCGGCTAGGGCCCGCCCGCCAGCTCCTCCAGGATCGGGCAATCCGGCCGCGCATCGCCGTGGCAGTGCGCGGCCAGGTGGCGCAGCGTGGAGGCCATGGCGGAGAGGTCCCGCGCCTTGGCCTCCAGCGCCTCCACATGCGCCAGCGCCAGCCGCTTCACCTCCGCGCTCGCCCGCGCCTTGTCCCGCCACAGCGCCAGCAGCCCCGCGATCTCCGCCAGCGAGAAGCCGAGGTCCCGCGCCCGCCGGATGAAGCGCAGCGCGTGGACATCCGCCTCCCCGTAATCGCGGTAGTTGGAGTCCCTGCGCGCCGCGGCGGGCAGCAGCCCCACCGCCTCGTAATGCCGGATCATCTTCGCCGAGACGCCGGAGGCCTCGGCCGCTTCCCCGATCCTCACCGCGCGAATCCCCGCAGCCGCAGCGCATTTCCGACGACGAAGACGCTGGATAGCCCCATGGCCGCCGCCGCCAGCACGGGGGAGAGCAGCCCGGCCATTGCCACGGGGATCAGCACGGCGTTGTAGGCGAAGGCCCAGAACAGGTTCTGCCGGATGTTCCGCAGCGTGGCGCGGCTGAGGCCGATGGCGGTCGCGACCCCGCGCGGATCGCCGGACATCAGCACGACATCCGCGCTCTCGATCGCCACGTCTGTCCCCGTGCCGATGGCGATGCCCACATCCGCCGCGGCAAGAGCGGGCGCGTCGTTGATGCCGTCGCCCACGAAGGCCAGCGCGCCGCGGCCCTTCAGCCGCCGCACCGCCTCCACCTTGCCATCCGGCAGCACCTCCGCCTCCACCTCCCCGATGCCCAGCGGGCGGGCGATAGCCTCCGCGGTGCGCCGGTTGTCGCCGCTCACCATCGCCAGGCGCAGGCCCATCGCCCGCAGCGCCGACATCGCGGTTGGGGAGGTGGCGCGCACGGGATCGGCCACCGCCAGGATCGCTGCCAGCCGCCCTTCCACCGCCGCATAGACCGGGCTGCGCCCCGCCCCGCCCAGCCGCGCCGCCTCGGCCGCGAAGGGCGACACGTCCAGGCCGAGCGAGGCCATGAACCGGTCCGCGCCGACCTCCACGCGCTGCCCCTCCACCTCCGCGCGCAACCCCATGCCCGGCACGGCGCGCATGTTGCTGGCCACCGGCACGCGAAGCCCGCGCTCCGCCGCCGCCGCGCGGATCGCGGCAGCCACCGGGTGCTCGCTGCCGGACTCCGCCGCGGCGATCAGCGGCAGCAGCGTCGCCTCGTCGAAGCCGGGCGCGGGCAGGAAATCCGTCAGCGCCGGGCGTCCCTCCGTCAACGTCCCCGTCTTGTCCATCGCCACGACGGAGACGCCCTGCAGAGCCTGCAGCGCCGCGCCGCGCCGGAACAGCACGCCCAGCTCCGCCCCGCGCCCCGTGCCCACCATCACGGCCACCGGCGTCGCCAGCCCCATGGCGCAGGGGCAGGCGATGATCAGCACCGCCACCGCCGCGACCAGCGCCTGCGCCACGCCCCCGCCCAGCAGCAGCCACCCCAGGAAGGTCAGCGCCGCCACGCCGATCACGGCGGGCACGAACCACAGCGTCACCCGGTCCGCCAGCGCCTGGATCGGCAGCTTGCCGCCCTGTGCCTCCTCCACCAGCCGCGTGATCCGCGCCAGCACCGTGCCCGATCCCACCGCCGTCGCCCGCAGGCGCAACGCGCCCGCCCCGTTCACCGTGCCGCCCACCACCGCGTCGCCGACGCCCCTGCGGACGGGCGCGGATTCGCCCGTGACCATGGATTCGTCGATGTGGGACTCGCCCTCCAGCACCACCGCGTCGGTCGGCACGCGCTCGCCGGGGCGCAGGCGCATCACGTCGCCCGCGCGCAGCCCGGCGGCGGGCACCTCCACCTCCTCGCCGCCGCGGTCCACCCGCGCGACGGGGGGCTGGAGGTCCAGCAGCCGCCTGATCGCCGCCGAGGCCCGCCCGCGCGACCGCGCCTCCAGCCATCGCCCGAGCAGGACGAGGGCGACGATGACGGCCGAAGCCTCGAAGTAGACGTGCCGGCTTTCCTCCGGCACCAGCCCGGGCGCCAGCACCACCACCGCCGAATAGGCCAGGGCCGCGAGGGTGCCGAGGGCGACAAGGCTGTTCATCTCCGGCGCGCCACGGAACAGCGCGGGCCAGCCTGTCCGCTGGAAGCGGAGACCCGGCCCGAAAACCACGGCGCTCGCCAGGACCAGCTGCGCCAGGTTCCACGCCGTGCCGCTAACCGCGTGGTGGAGCGCCGGCACCAGATGGCCGCCCATCTCCACCATGAAGAGCGGCGCGGCCAGAGCAACCGCGATCGCCGCATCCCGCCGCAGCCCCGCCTCCTCCTCCGCTCCGGGCGGGGCAGCGGGACCGGCGCTCTCCTCCGGCACGGCCTCCGCCACCGGCGCATAGCCCGCCGCGCGGATGGCCGATTCCAGCGCCGCCCGGTCCACCGTGCCCGGCGCGTGCCGCACTGTGGCCCTGTGCGTCGCGAAGTTGACGGAGGCCGCGTTCACGCCCGGCAGCGCGGCCAGATGCCGCTCCACCCGCCGCGCGCAGCCGGCGCAGGTCATGCCCGCCACGCCGATCTCGGTGGCCCCCTCAGGCGAGGCGTAGCCCGCCGCCTCCACCGCCGCCCGCAGCGCCCCGGCCTCGATCGCCTCCCCCTCCACCGTGGCGCGGTGGGTGGCCAGGTTCACGCTCGCGCCCGTCACGCCCGGTACGGCGGCCAGGGCGCGCTCCACCCGGCCGACGCAGCCCGCGCAGTGCATGCCCTCGACGGGCAGGGTGATCCGGGTGGTCTCGGCAACGGCCATGGAGAGGGCTCCTTCGCCACCCCAGATGAGGCTTCCCATCATGGGAAGGTCAAGGGGTGGTTCCCGCGCCCGGCCATCCGCCCTAATCCCGCTCCATGGCCTTCGAACCCATCCCCGACGGCATCGTCTGCGTGCCCGACTACGAGGCGCCCGCGCGGGAACGCATGGGGGAGAACGCCTGGGCCTATGTCGGCGGCGGGGCGGGGGAGGAGACCACCCTGGCGGAGAACCGCGCCGCCTTCGCCCGCCTGCGCCTGAATACCCGCGTCCTGGCCCCCATGCGCGGCGCCCACACCCGGCTGGAACTGCTGGGCCAGGCGCTGGACCACCCCATCCTGATCTCCCCCACCGCCTTCCACCGCCTGCTGCACCCGGAGGGCGAGGCCGCGACGGCGGTGGCGGCCGCGGCCACGGGCAGCCTGATGGTGGTCAGCGCGCAGGCCAGCCTGCCGCTGGAATCTATTGCGGCCGGCGTCCGGCCGGCCCCCTGGTTCCAGCTCTACATCCAGCCGGACCGTGCCTTCACCCTCGCCCTGGTGCGCCGGGCGGAGGCGGCGGGCTACGCCGCGCTGGTCGTCACGGTCGATGCCCCCGTCAGCCTGCGGAACCGCGAGCAGCGCGCCGGCTTCCGCCTGCCCCCGGGCGTGGAGGCCGTGAACCTGCGCGGCGCGGCCGCCCCGCCGCCCGCACGATCCGGCAGCGAGATCTTCGCCGCCGTGGAGCACGCCGCCACCTGGGACGACGTCGCCGCCCTGCGCGCCGCCACCCGCCTGCCGATCCTTCTCAAGGGCGTCCTGACGCCCGATGACGCGGAGCGCGCCATCGAGGCCGGCGCGGCCGGCATCATCGTCTCCAACCACGGCGGCCGCGTGCTGGACACCTTGCCCGCCACGATCGAGGTCCTGCCCGCCGTGGCCCGCGCGGTGGCCGGGCGCGTGCCTGTGCTGCTGGACGGCGGCGTCCGCCGCGGCACCGACGTGCTGAAGGCCCTGGCTCTGGGCGCCAGAGCCGTGCTGGTCGGCCGTGCCCCGCTGCACGGGCTGGCCGTGGCGGGTGCCATGGGCGCGGCGCACGTGATGAAGCTGCTGCGTGCCGAACTGGAGGTGGCGATGGTCCACACCGGCTGCGCCACCCTGGACTCCATCGGCCCCGACGTGATCTGGCGCGGCCCCTAGCCCGCCTTGGGCGGCAGCGGGAACAGCCCGGCGAAGCGCCGCACCACCTCGCGATCCCCCTCCACCCGCAGCGCCCCCGCCGCCTCCAGCGCCTCGATCGGCTGCCCGCCATAGATCAGCCCCGCCAGCACCGGCGGTGCCCCCTCCAGCACGGCATCAACCCCGTCCGGCACGCCGTGTTCGATCCCGATCCGTCCTTCCGACAGCGCGGCCACGAAGCTCTCCCGCCCCAGCCGGAACCCGATCCGCGCCGCCATCCCCTCCGCCCGCGCCGGGTCCAGCATGGCCCCCAGCGAGAGCATCAGCGAGGCTGCGCTGAAGGGCAGGGTGGGATCGTGCAGCGGCGACCGCGCCGCCCAGCGCCCAAGCGCCTGGAAAATCGGCTCGCTCTCCAGCCCCCAGGCCGTCAGCTCATAAACCCCCACGGAGGCAGGCGGCGGCAGGCGGCGCCGGACCAGCACCCCCGCGGCCTCCAGCCCCTCCAGCCTCTGCGTCAGCACGTTGGCGCTGATCCCCGGCAGGTCGGCGCGCAGGTCGGTGAAGCGCTTCGGCCCGAACATCAGCTCCCGCATCACCAGCAGGGCCCACCGCTCCCCGATCAGGTCCATCGCGTGGGCGGTGGCGCAGGCATCCTCGTACCGCCGTCGCCGTTCCGCAGGGTGAGTTAGTTTTTCTGACTTCATGGTTGCATTAGATAACTGAACGCGGCAGCCTGTTCAAGCAACGCCAAGGAAGGGGGACGCCCATGGCCCGCATGATCTTCGTGAACCTGCCCGTGACCGACCTGCAGCGCTCCGTCGCCTTCTACGAATCGATCGGCGCGAAGGTGAACCCGGACTTCACCGACGAGACCGCCGCCTGCATGGTCTTCTCCGAGACCATCTTCGTCATGCTGCTCACCCACCCCAAGTTCGCCGGCTTCACCCCGCACCCGATCGCCGATGCCCGGGCGGCGAGCGAGGTCCTCCTATGCATCTCCTGCGAGAGCCGGGAGGAGGTGGACGCCATGGTGGCGGCCGCCGCGTCCGCCGGCGGCGTGGCCGACCCCTCGGCGAAGCAGGATTACGGCTTCATGTACGGCCGCAGCTTCGAGGACCCGGACGGCCACATCTGGGAGCCGATGTTCATGGACATGCAGGGCTACATCGCCGCCACCGGCAAGGCGGCTGCCTGATGTCGGGCATCGCCACATGCCTCTGGTTCGACGGTCAGGCGGAGGAGGCGATCGCCTTCTACGTCGCCGCCTTCCGCCGCGCCGGGCGCCCGGCGGAGCCCGGCCGCGTGCTGCGCGGGGCTCCGCAGGAGGTCGAGAGGGTGCTCCTCGTGACCGCCGTGCTGGACGGGCACGAGGTGCAGGGGCTGAACGGCGGCCCGGAGCACCGCCTCTCCCCGGCCATCTCCCTCTCCGTCGCCTGCAAGGATCAGGCGGAGGTGGACGCCCTCTGGGAGGCGCTGGGCGAGGGCGGCTCGCCCGTGGCCTGCGGCTGGCTGACCGACCGCTTCGGCGTCAGCTGGCAGATTTTCCCGAAGGTGCTGCCGGAAATGCTGACGAGCCCGGACCGCAAGGCCGCCGCCCGCGCCATGCAGGCAATGATGAAGATGGTGAAGATCGAGGTCGCGCCGCTGGAAGCGGCCTTCGCGGAAGGTTGAGACGATGCGCGTGATGGTCCTGGTGAAGGCGACGGCCGACAGCGAGGCGGGGCGCATGCCCTCCACCGAGTTGATGGAGGCGATGGGCCGCTTCAACGAGGAACTGGCCGCGGCCGGCCTGCTGCTGGCGGGGGAGGGGCTGAAGCCCTCCTCCCAGGGCAGGCGCGTGGCCTTCGACGGCCCGGCCCGCACCGTCAGCGACGGGCCCTTCGCCGCCACGGGCGAGCTCGTCGCCGGTTTCTGGCTCTGGCAGGTGAAGGACATGGAGGAGGCAGTGGAGTGGGCGCGCCGCTGCCCCAACCCCATGCCCGGCCCCAGCGAGATCGAGATCCGCCCGCTCTACGAGATGGCGGATTTCGGCGAGGCGATGACGCCGGAGCTCGCCGCCGGGGAGGAGCGGCTGCGGGGCGACCTGGCGGACCGGTAGGCCGGCGCCCGAAAGGCCCGCCCCCGCCGCCAGCGGGCCGGCGCGGGGCCGTGCCCAGGGCGATGTCCGGAGCCCCCGAGGCCGCTCCCCGGACCTTCCGCCGGTCCTACCAGCGCCGGCCGGGAACCGGGCGGTAGCGCTCGTAGGGCGCGTACCCCTGGGGGCCGAGATGCACGCGGTCATCGACCCTCGCGCAGTCCTCGAAGGCCGGCAGGGCCTCGTGCAGCGCCGCGGCATCCTTGCAGATGAAATAGAGCGGCCGCGGGTTCGCCAGGAACTGGAATATCCCGTCCTGGTAGGTGTAGCGGAACTCGGCACCGCGGATGTGCTGGATCGCCACCATGGAGCCGGGGAAGAGCGCGCACATATGAGCGTTGCCGCCCTGGGTCGTGATGAAGTGGTAGGCGCTGGCGAAGACCTTCAGCTTCAGCAGGTTGTAGGAGTCGCGGGACTTCTCGAGCATGTCGCCGAAGATCAGGACCTCCGGGTGGCGCTGCGCGATCTGGACGTCGTTGTACTCCAGCAGCCCCTGCCGATCCTCCGAGTAGCCGCGGCTCCCATGGCTGGCCCGGGCGGCCTCGAAGAACACGATCTGGTACTTGTGCTTGAGGCTGGAGAAGATGCGTTCCAGCGTCTCCTCGCGGAGGTAGTTGTGGGGAACCCCGCCCCACTCCACCGTGTACTTGTTGTGGACGACGAGAATGGGCTTCCCGAAGCGGAAATCTGTCGCGTACCGGCCGCGGTAGTCCGGCGCCCATTCCAGCCCGGACCGATGGGCGTAGAGCCCGCTGGGGTAGAGGAAGTGGTCCGGCGCGTTGCTTGGCCGCACCATGCCCCGCTTCCGCTTCTCCGTGACGATCTGGTTGGGCTCCAGGAAGAAGTAGAAGGGCTCCATGCCGGCATAGGTGTCGATCCGGCGCCCGGCCATCTCCCCGTTCCGCTGCAGCCAGTGGACATAGGGGATGAAGCTGTTCACCTCCTCCCCGAACTCGCCGTCGAAGCGCAGCACCTCGGGCAGGGCCTCCAGCCGCTGCGAGACCCGGACGTACTCCTCCAGCCGGTGCTGCACGTCCTTCCCGGCACCCAGGAAGCGGCCGACGAAGCGCAGGCGTCCGTCATCCCCGCCCTCCGGCTCGAAACTCGCGCTCCGCTCGCCCTTGTGGTCGAGGAAGAGAAGCGTTCCGCCGTCCATCGCCCACCGGCGCACCGCCCGGTTGTTCACGCCGCCAATGGAGCCATCTGCCCGCAGCGTCAGCCGCGCGCCCCTCAGCCAGCTGTCGCCGGTTTCGGTCAGGCCGAACCAGCGGCCGGCAGGGCCTGCCTCGTTCGAAGGGGAAGGCGACGTCAAGTCGCCCGCGTCATCGAGCATGTGCCATTCCCCGACATAAGGGTCCCGGTACCAGGGGCGGCACGCGCGGGACCCACATGTTGCAGCGCATTAATGGGGGCAGATGAAGGGCGATCGACGCCAAAGTAAATAGCCTATGCGTGTGGCCGCGGCGGATCCTTTGCCGGCGTGGCGGAGCCGGTTCGGCTGGACAGCCGCCGGGCCCTACTCCTTCCGGTTCTCCACCATGGCCAGCAGCGTTTCCAGCGCGTCCGCCTCCTCCGCCGGCTTGTCCTGCCGCAACCGGGCGATCCGGGGAAAGCGCATCGCGACGCCGGAGCGGTGACGGGTGGAGAGCTGGGCGGCGTCGAAGATCACCTCCAGCACGAAGCTCTTCTCCACCTCCCGCACCGGGCCGAAGCGCCCGGTGGTGTGGTTGCGCACCCACCGGTCCAGGAAGACCAGCTCCTGGTCCGTGAAGCCGGAATAAGCCTTGCCCACCGGCACCAGCTCCCGCGTGCCGTCCTCGTTCGTGCGCCACAGGCCGAAGGTGTAGTCGCTGTAGAAGCTGCTGCGCTTCCCGTGGCCGCGCTGGGCGTACATCAGCACGGCGTCCACCGTCAGCGGCGCGCGCTTCCACTTCCACCACAGCCCCTTCACCCGGCCGGGCACGTAGGCGCTGTCCGCCCGCTTGATCATCAGCCCCTCGATCGAGGCCTCCCGCGCCGTGTCGCGCAGGGCGGAAAGCTCATCCAGCCCCGCGAAGCGGATCTGCTCCGACACATCCATCCGCACCGGCGCGTGCCGCGCCACCCAGGCCTCCAGCCGCGCGCGGCGCTGATCAAGGGGCAGGGATCGCAGGTCCTCCTCCCCGTCCAGCAGCAGGTCGTAGAGCCGCACGGCCACGGGATGGTCCCGCATCAGCTTCGGCCCGATCACCTTCCGGTTCAGCCGCTGCTGCAGGTCGGAGAAGGGCGCGACGACACCGTCCCGGATCACCAGCAGCTCGCCATCCAGCACGGCGTGGAAATCCATGGCCTCGGCGATCTCGGGGAAGCCGTTGGAGATGTCCTCCCCCGTGCGGGACCAGATGCGCCGGCCGCCCGGCCCGGCGGTCAGCTGCACGCGGATGCCGTCCCACTTCCACTCCGCCCGCCAGTCGCCCGGGTTCGCCTCCACCGCCGCGATGTCCGCCGGCGCCTCCAGCGGATGGGCGAGCATCAGCGGGCGGAAGACGGGCGCGCCGGCCGCATCGGGCCGCGGCCCCTGGCCCTCCAGCCAGCGGAAGAGCGGGATGTAGGGCGGCGCGACGCCGTGCCAGACCTCCTCGATCTCGCCCACATCCTGCCCGGCCCACTCCGCCAGCGCCGTCTTCGCCAGCCGGGCGGAGGCGCCGACCCGCAGCCCGCCCGTGACGAGCTTAATCAGCGCCAGCCGCCCGCCCGCGTCCAGCGTGTCCAGCCAGCCCTCCAGCAGCGCCGGCACCTCGGCGCGGGAGGCCAGTTCCAGCCCCTCCACCACCTCCGACAGCGAGGGCGGCGGCGTGTTCACCCCCTCCCGCTCCGGCCAGATCAGCGCCACTGTCTCCGCCAGGTCGCCGACATAGTCGTGGGAGAGGGCGAGGAGCACCGGGTCCACCCGGCTCTCCACGAGGTTCCGCACCAGCATCGGCTTGGCCGCGGTGAAGGCCAGCTCCCCCGTCAGCGCGGCCAGGCCCACGCCGCGGTCCGGATCCGGCTGCTCCGCGAACCAGCGGCGGATCAGGGCGATCTTGGCGTTGCGGCCGGGGGTGAAGACCAGCCGCTCCAGCAGGTCCGCGAAGGCCTGGACGCTCACGGCGCCGCTCCCTGCCGCGCCGCGTCCGCCTCTTCCTCGGTCGGCGGCGCCTCGGGGGCGCCCTCATCCTCCTCGTCGCCGCGCCCCACCAGGTGCAGCGCCCGGCCGCGCACGCCGCGCAGCCCCAGCGCGTGGACCAGGGCGTCGTCGCGGCCATGCGTCACCCAGACCTCGGGTGCCCGAACTTCATTGATCGTCTCCAGCAACTCGTCCCAGTCCGCGTGGTCGGAGACGATCAGGGGCAGTTCCACCCCGCGCAGCTTCGCCCGCTGCCGCACCGTCATCCAGCCGGAGGCGGCGCAGGTCACGGGATCGGCCAGCCGCCGCGCCCAGGGCGTCGCCTCCGCGGAGGGCGGCGCCAGCACGATCTCTCCCGCCAGGATCGGCGGGTGCCCGCGCTTCAGCCCCTTCGGCACCGGCCGCAGGTCTCCGAGCGGCACGCCGAGCGATTCGTAGAGGGTGCAGAGCTTCTCCGACGCCCCGTGCAGGTAGACCGGCCGGTCCCACCCAGCCTCCCGCAGCAGGGCGATGATCCGCTGCGTCTTGCCCAGCGCGTAGGCGCCGACGACGTGCGCCCGCTCTGGGAACAGGGCCACGCTGTCCAGCAGGCGGCGGATCTCGTGCTCGTCCGGCGGGTGGCGGAACACCGGCAGGGCGAAGGTCGCCTCGGTGACGAAGACGTCGCACTCCACCGGCAGGAAGGGCGCGCAGGTCGGGTCCCGCCGCCGCTTGTAGTCGCCGGAGACGACGATCCGGCTGCCCTGCCACTCCAGCACCACCTGGGCGGAGCCGAGCACGTGGCCCGCCGGAACCAGCGTGATCCGCACCCCGTTCCGGGAGACGGACCCGCCGTAGGGCAGTTCCTGCTGCTCGTTCCCGGCGCGGTCCTCCCCGAAGCGGGCGCGCATGATGGCCAGCGTGTCCGGCGTGGCCAGCACCGCCCCGTGTCCCGGGCGGGCGTGGTCGGCATGGCCGTGGCTGACCACCGCCCGCTCCACGGGACGGGAGGGATCCACGTAGAAACCCCCCGGCTCGCAGAGGAGGCCGAGGGGCGTGACCTTCATCCAGGTCTCGGGATGGGGAGCGGGCATGGAGGAGGGAACGTTGTCTCTCCTCCCGGGCTTCAACCCACCCCGTTCAGCCCATCAGTCGGCGGCCTCGGCCACCTCGAGCAGGGCCTCGCCGTTCCGCCGCTCCCGCGCGATGTTCGCGCCGCCGCAGCGCGTGTCGCTCAGCACGCTGCTCTCGGGGTTGGAGACCTTCAGCTTCGCCATGACGCGGCAGGCCAGCCGGTCACCCGAGGCGCCGCCGCCGTTCCAGCGCCGGATAGCGTCCCCCCAGTTCCCGGACTTGTCGTAGTGCTGGCGCAGGTAGCCCGCGCCCCAATCCGCGGAGCGCCAGGGATCCAGCGGCCAGTCGGACCCGCGGGCATGCACCCGGGCGTTCACCTGCACGCAGCCCGCCATCACGTACTGGCCGGGGCGGGCGGAATTGTAGATGCGGCGGGCCTCGGCCATTCCGTCCGGGAAGTAGGACCGGCCACCGATGTTCATCGCGTGGGCGTGCAGCCCGGATTCGGCCAGGGCCACGGCCACCATCAGCCCCTCGGGGATGTTGTGCGCGCGCTCCGCCTGACGAACGGCGTCCAGGCAGGCCGCCCGGGGGCTGTCGATTTCGCGGCGCTCGACGGTGGCCGGGGCGGCGGCGGCCGGCCGCGCGCGGCGCGTGCTGGCCAGGATGATCCCGGGCGCCAGACGGCGGGCAGGTGCTCCGGCCGTCGTGGCTGCACCTTGGGCCGGGGTGTCCTGGGCCTCGGCCAGGGCAGGGGTCTCGGCGGCATCCCCGGCGGCCAGCCCGGCACCATCGGCCGTGGCGCAGCCGGCGGCGAGGGAGCCGAGTCCGACGACGAGGGTTGAGGCGAGCACGACCCTGGCGGCGCCGCTACGGCGTCGTCGTGGGATCGGGCTCCCGGCTTGAGTCGGAGGGGCGCTCCGCGGCATCGCGCACGGGAACGCCGCGTTCAGCTGCCGACCGGGGGAGGTCGACACAGGGGGCGCGGACGTCATGCGACATCCGCTACCAGCAAGGCACAGGTCAATGCAACCCAAAATGCCGCGGGGTCGCTCGCCGCCGTATAAACGCGAGGATGAAACGATGGTTTCCGCCTTCCTCGCGCCACAATCCCCCATGGATGTTTCTTCATTCATTCGTGACTAAGTATTCGGCACGCGAACTCTACTTGCGGGGGCCTCGGGCAGGGCCGGCGAGGACTTACGAATTCAGTATTGTCGGGCAACGCCGCCCGCGGCCCGCCGGAAATGAAACGGATCTGGCCCGGGCCGGAGGGCCGGCGCCAGGCTCCCGGAGCGGCCTCGAATGCGAGGCGCAGGGCATAAAGATGCAGAGGAGCGGAGCGGAGGGCTGGGAGGAATTTCGGCCGGAACGGCAGGCGCCAGGGCGGCGGGGTGAGGATGACGGCGCTGCACGCCCGCTGCCCGGTGCCTCGCACCCGATGCAGCGACGCGGCGGCGCAGCGCCGTCTCCTTCGTTTCCTTCCCCAAACCCGGCCCGTCTTTGACGGCGGCGCGCATCGTGTCGCACGGTCTTGTATAAGACACAAGACGCTTTCGTCCGCTAAGGCGCTCCACAACGGAATTTTAATCCCCACCGAATTCGCGGAGCAGCCGACCGCCGCCGCTCTCGCATCGCTGCATCGCGGGATGGTAAGGTGCCGCGGCCCATGCAGCCCGGAAGCGTCCCGTGAACGAGATGCGTCGCCCCGACGCCCGTCCCCTCTACGTCCAGGTGGAGGCGATCCTGAACGACCGGATCGTCTCCGGCACCTGGAAGTCCGGCCAGGCCATCCCGGCCGAGCCCGACCTCGCCGCCGAGCTCGGCGTCTCCGCCGGCACCCTCCGCCGCGCCCTGGCCGGGCTGGAGCGGCGCCACCTGATTGAGCGCCGGCAGGGCCGCGGCACCTATGTCGCCCAGCAGACCAGCCAGCAGGCGCTGGGCCAGTTCTTCCGCGTGCGGAACCTGGCCGGGCGCCCGGTGGAGCCGGAGACCGTCATCACCGGCGTCACCACCGGCCCGGCCTCCGAGGAGGAGGCGCGGCGCCTCCGCCTCGCCCCCGGGGAGGCGGTGCACCGCATCGAGCGCAGCCGCGTCTTCGAGGGCGAGCCGCGCATCGCGGAGCGCATCAGCCTCCCCGCCGCGCTCTTCCCGGAGCTCACCCTGCCGCTCGCGCCGAAGCAGCTGGGAACGGAGATCTACGTCCACTACCGCAATGCCCACGGCATCATCGTGGTGCAGGCGGAGGAGAACCTCTCCGCCACCGCCGCGATGGAGGCGGATCAGGCCGTGCTGGGCTGCCCCGTCGGCACGCCGCTTCTCCTGATCGAGCGCGTGACCTTCGACGCCGCCGGACGCCCGGTGGAGCTGCGCGTCTCCCGCCTCGACACCCGCGCGCACCGCTACGCGGTGGAGATCGCCTGACGCTTCGGGCGGCGGTTCACGCCTCCGAACGGGATCCTTCCGCGATCCCCCCCAGCCGCCCGGCCGCCCAGCGCGCGCTCTCCGCCACCACCGGGTCCTCGTCGTCCATCAACGCCAATGCCACGGGGCGCAGCGCGGGGTCGCCCGAATTGCCGATCGCGTTCAGCACGTTCCGCACGAAGCGTCCGCGCCCGATCCGCTTCACGGGCGAGCCGGAGAAGCGGGCGCGGAAGGCGGCATCGTCCAGCGTCGCCAGTTCCGCGAGCTTCGGCGCGACGAGGTCCTCCCGCGCCACCAGCCCGGTCACGGAAGTGGGCGTGGCGAAGCGGTTCCACGGGCACACCGCCAGGCAGTCGTCGCAGCCGTAGATGCGATTGCCCATCCTCGCCCGGAACTCCTCCGGGATCGGCCCGCGATGCTCGATCGTCAGGTAGGAGACGCAGCGGCGCGGATCGAGCCGGTAGGGCGCAGGAAAGGCGTCGGTCGGGCAGGCCACCTGGCAGCGCGTGCAACTGCCGCAGCGATCCGCGTGCGCCTCCTCCGGCTCCAGCGCCAGGGTGGTGTAGATCTCCCCCAGGAACAGCCAGGACCCGTGCGTGCGGGAGACGAGGTTGGTGTGCTTGCCCTGCCAGCCCAGCCCGGCCTGCTGCGCCAGCGGCTTCTCCGAAACCGGCGCGGTGTCCACGAACACCTTCACCTCGCTTCCCGCGAAGCGCGCCACCATCCAGCGCGCCAGCGCCTTCAGCCTGGACTTCACAAGGTCATGGTAGTCCCGGTGGCGGGCATAGACGCTGATCACGCCACGATCCGGCATTCCCAGGTAGGAGAGCGGATCGTCCTCCGGCCCGTAATTCAGGCCGAGGCAGATGACGGAGAGCGCGTCCGGCCACAGCGTCTGGGGATGCGCGCGCTGGTCGGCGCGGCCCTCCATCCAGCCCATCTCGCCGTGCATCCCCTCGGCCAGGAAGTCCATCAGGCGCTGCCGCACCTCTGGCCCCAGCTCCGCCCGCGCGAAGCCCACCGCATCGAAGCCCAGCCGCAGGGCTTCGTCCCGAATGGCGCTGCGCGCGTCGTCACTCATCCCCGGCCACGATAGGGCGGCACGCCCTGGTCGGGGATCCAGGCGCCGGCCGGCGGAGCACCGGTCTGCCAGAACACGTCGATCGGGATGCCGCCGCGCGGGTACCAGTAGCCGCCGATCCGCAGCCACACCGGCCCCAGCAGATCCACCAACCGCTTGGCGATGTCCACCGTGCAGGCCTCGTGGAAGGCGCCGTGGTTGCGGAAGCTGGTGAGATAGAGCTTCAGGCTCTTGCTCTCCACCAGCCATTCGCCGGGAATGTAGTCGATCACGAGGTGCGCGAAGTCCGGCTGCGCCGTGATGGGGCAGAGGCTGGTGAACTCCGGCGCCGTGAAGCGGGCGACGTAGTGCGTGCCGGAATGCGGGTTCGGCACCCGCTCCAGCACCGCCTCCTCCGGGCTATTGGGCTGGGCGGTGGCCTGGCCGAGCATGGTGAGGCCGGAAACGTCGTGGTTCATGAGGTGGTCTCCTCCGGAGAGGGCGGCTCGGCCGGGGCAGGCGGCTCCCAGCGCGCCGCGATGGCGGCGGCCTCGGCTTCGAAGCGCCCCTCCAGGATGGCGGCGCGCAGCCGCGCGGTCAGGGTCTGGTAGTAGCGGATGTTGTGCCAGGTCAGCAGCATCGGCCCGAGCATCTCCTCCGCCCGGATCAGGTGCTGGATATAGGCACGAGAATGCCGCGTGCAGGCCGGGCAATCGCATTCCGGGTCCAAGGAGGACGCATCGTCGGCGTAGCGCGCGTTCCGCATGTTCATCACGCCGCGGCTGGTATAGGCCCGCCCCGTGCGCCCGGACCGCGTGGGGATCACGCAGTCGAACATGTCCACGCCCCGCCGCACCGCCCCGATGATGTCGGAGGGCGTGCCGACCCCCATCAGGTAGCGCGGCTTGTCCGCCGGCAGCATCGGCACGGAGAAGTCCAGGGTGCGGAACATCTCCGCCTGCCCCTCGCCGACCGCGAGGCCGCCGATCGCGTAGCCCTCGAACCCGATCTCCGTCAGCGCCCGCGCGCTCTCCGCGCGCAGGTCCTCGAAGACGCTGCCCTGCTGGATGCCGAACAGCCCGTAGCCGTCCCGCGCCACGAAGGCCTCGCGCGACCGCGCAGCCCACTTCATGGAGAGCCGCATGCTCTTCGCGGCCTCCTCCGGCGTGGCGGGGAAGGGGGTGCACTCGTCGAAGCACATGGTCACGTCGGCATCCAGCAGGTGCTGGATCTCGATGCTCCGCTCCGGCGTCAGCCGGTGCTTGCTGCCGTCGATGTGGCTCTGGAAGGTCACGCCGTCGGCGTCCATCTTCCGCAGCCCGGCCAGCGACATCACCTGGAAGCCGCCGGAATCCGTCAGGATCGGCCCGTCCCAGTCCATCAGCCGGTGCAGCCCGCCCAGCCGCCCCACGCGCTCCGCCCCCGGCCGCAGCATCAGGTGGTAGGTATTGCCCAGCACCATCCGCGCGCCGGTGGAGCGCACGGCGTCCGCCGTCATCGCCTTCACCGTGCCGGCGGTGCCCACGGGCATGAAGACGGGGGTCTGCACCTCGCCATGCGCCGTGCGCAGCGTGCCGGCGCGCGCGCTGCCGTCCGTCGCGGCGAGAGAGAAGGAGAGGGGGCCGTTCATCGCCCGGGCTCCTCGTCGTCGCGGTCGATCAGGCAGGCATCGCCGTAGCTGTAGAAGCGGTAGCCCTCCCGAACCGCGTGCGCGTAGGCCGCCCTCATCCTCTCCGTGCCCCCGAAGGCGCAGACGAGCATGAAGAGCGTGCTCCTCGGCAGGTGGAAGTTCGTCAGCAGCAGATCCGCGCCGCGGAAGCGGTGGCCGGGCAGCAGGAAGATGTCGGTCAGCCCGCGGAAGGGCCGCGTCACGCCGTCCTCGCCCGTCGCCGCCTCCAGCAGCCGGAGCGCCGTGGTGCCGATCGCCACCACGCGGCCGCCGCGAGCGCGGGTCTTGTTGATGGCGCCCGCCGCCTCCTCCGTCACCTCGCCCCACTCGGCGTGCAGGCTCTGCCCCCGCGGGTCCTCGCCCCGCAGCGGCAGGAAGGTGCCCGCGCCCACATGCAGGGTCAGCGTCGCCCGCCCCACCCCGCGCGCCTCCAGCGCCGCCAGCAACTCCGGCGTGAAGTGCAGGCTCGCCGTGGGTGCCGCCACCGCGCCGGGGGTACGGGCGAAGATGGGCTGGTAGTCCTCCCGGTCCTCCGGGCGGGGTCCCTCGGGACGGGCGATATAGGGCGGCAGGGGGATCTCCCCCGCCCGCTCCAGCGCCGCCGCCAGGACAGCCGGGTCCGGCCCGAAATCCAGCCGCACGGCGCCCTCCACCGGCGCCTCCACCACGCGCGGAGCCAGCTCCGGCGCCCCTTCCACCACCAGCACGTCGCCCGCCCGCAGCTTGCGCGCGTTCCGCACCAGCGCGTGCCAGGTGCCGTCCGCCTCGGCGCGGTTGAGCATGATCTCCACCCGCGCCTCGCCCCCATCCCGGGTTCGGCGGGCGCGGAGCCGCGCGGGGATCACCCGCGTGTCGTTCACCACCATCAGGTCGCCCGGACGCAGCACCCCCGGCAGATCCCGCACGCCGCCATCCTCGGGCGCGGCATCGCCGGGCGCACCTTTCTTGGGCGCGCCGGGCGCGACGCGCAGCAGCCGCGCAGAGTCGCGCGGACGGGCGGGCGACTGGGCAATCAGCGCCTCGGGCAGGTCGAAGGCGAAGTCGGCGGTGTGCAGGGGGCGGGGCAGGGCGGGAACTGTCGGTTGGGGGTGGCCGGGCGCTCGGCGAGGAAGCGGGGGCGGGTAGCCCTTCCGGCGGGCGGGGGCAAGCGCGGCCGCTCACGAGAAGATCAGAATCGTTAACCAGGTCTGACGTTGCTGGCGGACAGGCGATGTCTCAGAAAAGAGATCGTTAGCGAATGGTGAACGATTCGTGCGCGCCAACCCTCTCCTCCGCCCCGACGCCGCAGACCCTGCCGACCTGCACGCCCTGGACCTCGCGCTCTGGCGGTCGGCCTGGGAGAACCCGGCCCCGGACACCCTTCTGCCCTCGCCCGCCGACGCCCCGACCGCGTCCGTCGAGAAGGAGCGGGCGCCCACCCCCGCGATCGCGGACCCGATCCCGGCATCGATCCTGGCCCCGAACCCGGCCCCGGCAGGGCCTCGGCCCATCGCCGCCGGTCGGACCGACCCCGCCGACGATGCCTCCGCCGCCGCCCCGGCACGCACGGACAGCCCCGCGGTGAGCACCGAGCCGACGGACACCGCCCCGGCCGACGCCACGCCGACGGACCGCACCCCGGCCGACATCACCCCCGCGAACGCCATCCCCGCGAACACCATCCCGGCCGTGCCCCTCCCGGCCGAACCCCCAGCTGCCGCGGCCCCCGCGGAAGCGCCCGCGCCCATCCCTGCCGCACCTCCGCCAAAGCCCGCCACCCCCGTGCCGCTCCTCCTCATCGGCGGCGCCGGGGATGACGCGTTCCTCGGCGGCGCCGCGAACGACACCCTCATCGGCGGCGGCGGCCACAACCACCTCGCCGGCGGCGCGGGGCGGGATTCCATCGCCGCCGGCGCGGGGAACGACACCATCCTCGGCGGCGAGGGCGACGACACCCTCTCGGCCGGGGACGGGGACAACCTCGTCGAGGGCGGCCCCGGCACCGACCTCATCACCACCGGGCGCGGCAACGACACGATCCTCGGCGGGGACGGCCTCGACCTCATCTCCTCCGGCGCGGGCGACGACCGGGTGCAAGGGGGCGGCGGCGACGACCTGATCCTTCTCGATGGGGGCGACGACACGGCCGATGGCGGCGCGGGGGAGGACCTGATCCTCGGCGGCGCCGGGCGGGACAGTCTGCTCGGCGGCAGCGGCGACGACATCCTGAACGGCGGCCAGGGAATGGACATCCTGATCGGCGGCGCCGGTGACGACCTGCTGATCCACGCCTTCGCCGATCGCGGCACCGCGCCCGACATCCTGATCGGCGGCGAGGGCCGCGATACGCTGCGACTGGACTTCGACTCCGGCTTCTGGGGCGACCCCGCCAACCGCGAGGCCGCCGCCTCCCTGGCGCGCTGGATCGCCGCCCGCCCTGGCGAGGACGCGGCCTACACGGATCTCCACCTCGGCCTCTCCGTCTCCGGCATCGAGAGGATGGAGCTGGCGGTGGACGGCCTCGCCCCGCCCGCCTCCGACTGGCTGGCCTGAACCCTGCCGCGCGCCGGTTCTGCCGGCGGCCGATCCGCCCTAAACCTGTCCACGCAACGCGAAAGGACTGGAACTGGGCATGAAGGTGGACACGGATCGCTTCCTGGCGGACCTGAAGCGGCTGCGCGAGTTCGGCGCGTTCCGCACCGGCGTCCACCGCCCCACCTACTCCCCCCAGGACATGGAGGCCCGCCACTGGTTCCTCTCCCGCCTGCGGGAGGAGGGGCTGGAGGCCGAGATGGACGGCATCGGCAACATCCTCGGCCGCAGTCCGAAGCCAGGGCCCCACCTGCTGGCCGGCAGCCACCTGGAGAGCCAGAACGAGGCGGGCTGGCTCGACGGCGCGCTGGGCTGCGTGGCCGCGCTGCACCTCGCCGCCAGCGGCCTGCCCGTGGACGTGGCCGTCTTCGCCGACGAGGAAGGCCATTACGGCAGCTTCATCGGCAGCCGCTCCTTCACCGGCCTGCTGGAGGAGGCGGAGATCGACCGCCTGGCCAACAAGTACCACGACAAGCCCCTGCGCGACGCGCTGCGCGAGGCCGGGCTGGAGGGCCGCCCGCGCATCCAGGCCGACCCCGCCCGCTACCGAGGCTTCCTGGAGATGCACATCGAGCAGGGCCGGCAGCTGGAGAAGCGCGGCCTCGGCATCGGCGTCGTCACCGGCATCGTCGCCATCTGGCAGTGGCGCATCGTGATCGAGGGCCAGCAGAACCACGCCGGCACCACCACCATGGACGAGCGGCGCGACGCCGGCATGGCCGCCGTGCGCCTCCTCGCCATGATCGACGAGGAGTTCCCCCGCCACTGCGCGGAGCGCACGGTCTGGACCGCGGGCCGCATCGCCCTCTCCCCCGGCGCCCCCTCCATCATCCCCGGCCGCGCCGAGATCCTGTTCCAGTACCGGGACGTGGACATCGACGTGCTGCGCCGGCTGGAAACCGTCCTCCGCCGCTGCGTCGCCGAGAGCAACCGGCGCGAGCGCACCGAGGCGACGCTGGAAGCCCTGTCCCTCTCCACCCCCGCCGTCTGTGACCCCGCCTTCCAGGACGCGCTGGAGGCAGCCGCCGAGGCGCTGGCGCCCGGCAGGTCGCTCCGCATGCCCTCCGGCGCCGGGCACGACGCGCAGTACCTGGCCCGCATCATGCCAGCCGCCATGCTCTTCGTGCCCTCCATCAACGGCATCAGCCACCACTGGACGGAGGACACGAAGGACGAGGACCTGGCTCTCGGGATGCGCGTGCTGGCGGAAGGCGCGCGGCGCATCCTGGCGGGGTAAGCCGCCCCGGCCCGATTGACACCCCACCCACCCCGCGGAAGGCTGCGCGCGCGACAACGAGGGAGGATGCGGCGATGGACCTCGCCCTGAGGGGCCGCAGGGCCGTGGTCACCGGCGGCTCGCTCGGCATCGGCCGCGCCATCGCGGGGGAGCTGGCCGGGGAAGGGGTGTCCGTCGCCATCCTCGCCCGGGACGCCGCCCGGCTGGAAGCGGCCGCCCGCGATATCGCCGCCGAGACCGGCGCCCGCGTGATCCCCATCCCCGCCGACCTCTCCACCGCCGCCGCGGTGGAGCAGGCCGCCGAACAGGCCGTGGCCGCGCTGGGCGGGGTGGACATCCTCGTCAACAACGCCGGCGCCACCCCCATGGGCCGGATCGGCGACACGGCGGACGCCACCTGGGCCAAGTCCATCGAGTTGAAGCTGATGGGCTACGCCCGCCTCGCCCGCGCCCTCACGCCGGGGATGCGGGAGCGGCGCTGGGGCCGCGTGGTGAACATCATCGGCCGCTCCGGCCACCAGCCCCGGGCCAACTACATCGTCGGCAGCTCGGTCAACGCCTCGCTGCTCGCCTTCACCCACGCGCTGGCGCAGGAATGCGCACCGGACAACGTCCTCGTCACCGGCGTGAACCCCGGCCCCATCCGCACGCCGCGCTGGGACAGCCTCACCGCCCAGGGCGCCGCCGATACGGGCCGCAGCGCCGAGGCCGAGAACAACGCGGCGATCGAGGGCGTCGCGCTCCGCCGCCTCGGCACGCCGGAGGAGGTGGCGGGCCTCGTCGCCTTTCTCTGCTCCGACCGCGCCGCCTACATCACCGGCACGATGATCGACGTCGACGGCGGCGGCACGCGCTGCATCTGACCGGCGTCGTCACGCGCCGCCCAGGAGAGGACCCGCCTTGCCCACGCTTGAGACCGCCCCCGGCATCACCGTCCACTACACGGTGGACGACTTCACCGATCCCTGGGTTCCCGGCCCGACGGTCCTCTTCCTCCACGGCCTCGCCGAGAGCGGGGAGGCGTTCCGCCCCTTCGTCCCGCCGCTCGCCCGCCGCGCGCGCGTGGTGCGGCTGGACCTGCGGGGCTATGGCCGCTCTCCCGCCCTTCCGGCGGACCATCCCTGGCGCTTCGACAGCCTCGTGGGCGACGTCGCCGCCCTGATCCGGCACCTGGGCGTGGAACGGGTCCACCTCGTCGGCGGCAAGATCGGCGGCACCATCGCCCTCGCCGTCGCGGCCCGCCACCCGGAGCTGGTGGACCGCCTCGCCGTGCTCGGCGGCCCCGCCTCCCTCACCAACATGGCCGGCCGCACCCCGGCCTGGCGCGCCCAGATCGCGTCGGAGGGCGTCCGCCCCTGGGTGCGCGGAAGCAATGCCGGCCGCATGGGCACGCGCATGGTCCCCGCCCAGTTGCAGTGGTGGGAGGACCTGATGTCGCGGACCGCCGCCTCCACCCTGGAGGGCTTCCTGCAGATGGTGCCCACCGTGGACGTGACGGCCGAGGTGGACCGCATCCGGGCCCCGGCCCTGATCGTCACCACGACGGGCAGCGGCCTGGGCTCCGTGGACGAGGTCCGCGCCTGGCAGGAGCGCATCCCCGGCTCCCGCCTCGTCGTGCTGCAGAACGATTCCTACCACGTCGCCGCCTCGGACCCGGACGAGACGGCCCTGCTCGTGCGGGACTTCCTCTTCGGCTGACGCCCCGGCGGCCCGGGCCCGTCTATCCCGCCCGGGCCCCGGAGGCCTCGACCACCCGCGACCAGAGGTCGCGCTCCCGCGCGATGAAAGTCCCGAAGGCCTCGCCCGTCATCCCCGCGGGCTCCGCCCCTGCCGTCGAGAGCTTGGCCCGCAGGCCGGGATCGCCCAGCGCCTCGGAGACCAGCCCCCCGATCCGCGCCCGCAAAGGCGCCGCCAGGCCGGAGGGGCCGGCCAGCCCGAACCAGGCCTCCACCTTGAAATCCGGGAGCCCCGACTCCGCCAGGGTCGGCACCTCCGGCAGCGCCGCAGAGCGCTGCGGCCCGGCCACGGCCAGGGCGCGCACCCGCCCGTCCCGCACCTGCGGCAACACCGCCGGCAGATTGTCGAACAGCATCCCGATCTGCCCGGCCACCAGATCCGTCATTGCCGGCGCCGCGCCGCGATAGGGCACGTGCACGATGTCCACCCCCGCCGTGCTGCGGAACAGCTCCCCGGCCAGGTGGTTGGTGCTGCCGTTCCCGGAGGACCCGAAGGCGACCTTCCCCGGCTGCGCCTTCGCCAGCGCGACCAGCCCCGCCACGTCGCGCACGGGCAGCTCCGGCCCGGTCATCAGCACGATCTGCACCGTCGCCACCAGCGCCAGCGGCACCAGGTCGCGGGCGGCGACGTAAGGCATGCTGGGAAACAGGGCGTTGTTGATGGTCAGCGGCCCCGGCGCGGTCAGGAGCAGCGTCGTGCCGTCCGGCGCCGCCTTGGCCACCGCATCCGCCCCCACATTGCCGCCGGCGCCGGAGCGGTTCTCCACGATCCAGGGCTGCCCGGTCCGCTCCCGCATGGTCTCGCAGAGGAGCCGCGCGACGATGTCGTTCGATCCGCCCGGCGGGAAGGGAACGATCACCCGCACGGGCCGGTCCGGCCAGGCCGGCTGCGCCATGGCACCCCGCGCGGCTCCCGCGGCCAGCGCGAGCGCAACCAGACCACGCCTGTCGATCATCGGCCGCGTCCTCCCGTTCTTCGTTCGGGCGAGCCTGCGGTCTGCGGTGGCAGGGCACAAGACTCTCCCCGCCCGCCCCAACTCCCTCGATCCGGTCAGACCCGCCTGGCCGAGAGCCCTGCCGCCAGCGCCCCGGCAAAGGCCAGAGCCGCCAGCCACCAGGGTTCCCAGGCCCCCGTCGCCAGGCCGGTCACGGCGGCGGCGGCCAGCATCCCGGCCCCGGCCGGCCCGGCGCCCCAGCCCAGCGCGAGCACCGCCAGGGCGGCGAGGCCGAGGCCTATCCAGCCCAGTTCCAGAAAGACCTGCGCGGCGGCGTTGCCGGGCCGCGCGGGGACCCGCCTGCCGGCAGGGACAGCATCGGCCGGAAGGCCGAGCCGCGCTGCGGCCTCCGGTGGCACCCCGGCATCGGGCAGGCTGCCGGCGGCCTCCACGCCCCGGCCGACCAGCGGCGCGCGCCCGGCCCGCTCCAGCGCCAGGTCCAGGGCGAGGAGGCGCTGCAACCCGGCGGCGGATGCGCCGCGCGCGAGGTCCGGCATCGCCCGCGGCAGCAGCACGGGCGCGGCGAGCAGGGCAGCGGCCAGGACCAGTGCGAGAAGGGAGGAGGCGAAGCGCCCGCCGGCCCCGGCGAGCAGCGCGGCCCCGGCCCCCGCCAGGGCGGCCAGGCGCGCTGTCTCGTCCGGCAGCAGCGCCGCGCCCCCGGCCGCGGAGGCGAGCAGGAGCCAGCGCAGGGGTGCTGCCAGCCGCAGCCGCAGCGCCAGGGGCGGCAGGAGGGCGAGGAAGGCCGCCGCCGGGCCGGGGGCGGCGGCCGGGCCGAGATGGGCCAGGACCAGCCCGGCGCCCAGCCCGAGCACGGCGCAGGCCGCCAGGGCCCGCCGGATGCCCGGCCGCTCCTCCGCCACCGCCGCGGCTCCGACGCCGCCGAGCAGGGTGGCCAGGGCGAGGAGTCCCGCTCCCGCCAGCGCCCGCGCCGGGTCGGGTGCCCAAAGGGCGGAGACCGCGGCCCAGGCCGCGAGCGCCAGCGGCACAAGCGCAACGGGGCCGGGCAGGGGCCAGGCGCCTCCCTCCCAGCGGCGGCCAAGCAGGGTGAGCAGCAGGGCGAGGCCGAGCAGCGGCGCCAGGGCGACCGGCACCAGCACCGCCACCGCTGGCCCGGCGAGCGCGGCGAGGAGGAGCGGCCCCGTCGCCGCCCGCCACCAGGGCCCGGGTGAGCCGCGGTAGAGGGCACCCGGGCCGGGGCCGTCGTCGAACTCGCTCGCGCGCAGGTCGCGCAGC
This sequence comes from Pararoseomonas sp. SCSIO 73927, assembly GCF_037040815.1. Classification (NCBI taxonomy): domain Bacteria; kingdom Pseudomonadati; phylum Pseudomonadota; class Alphaproteobacteria; order Acetobacterales; family Acetobacteraceae; genus Pararoseomonas; species Pararoseomonas sp. SCSIO 73927. The sequence continues at coordinate 5,290,518 of NZ_CP146232.1, read as the reverse complement.
GCGGGGGGCTGGCCGATGAAGGAGGAGGCGCGCGGCGCCATGCGGGCCTCGGAGGGAAGGCGGGGTGGATCGTCGCAGCGCTTCTAGCGTCGCCGCCCGCCGGGCCCAAGCCCGTGCGTTCCGCGCCCGGCCGTGGCATGGCGCGGGGATGCGCCTCTCCCCCCGGTCCCGCACCGCCCTCCTCCTGGTCGCCGTCGCCGGGGTCATGGCCGCCACCCTGCTGGCCATGGGCCGGATCCCGATCTGCGCCTGCGGCACCGTGAAGCTCTGGCACGGCGCGGTGAACAGCGCGGAGAACTCCCAGCACCTCGCCGACTGGTACTCGCTCTCGCACGTCATCCACGGGCTGCTCTTCTACGCGGCCCTCCGCTGGCTGGCGCCGCGCGCGGGGCTCGGCGCGCGCGCCGCCATGGCCGCGCTGCTGGAGGCGGCCTGGGAGATCGCGGAGAACACCCCGATGGTGATCGACCGCTACCGCGAGGCGACGGCGGCGCTCGGCTACACCGGCGACAGCGTGGTCAACTCCCTCGCCGATCTCGGCTTCATGCTGCTGGGCTTCCTGATCGCGGCGCGGCTGCCGTGGTGGCTCTCCCTCCTGCTCGGGATCGGGATGGAGCTGCTGGCCCTGGCGGTGATCCGGGACAACCTGACCCTGAACGTGCTGATGCTCCTCTACCCGCTCGACGCTGTCCGCCGCTGGCAGTCCGCGCTGCCAAGCTGACCGAGGGGCTGAGACCTAGGCGGACGACCGGGGCCGCTCACGTTTCGTGTCGCGGAAACGCCACCGATCTGTCATCCCGTCCCGCCGGAAGCCCGTCTAGAGGGCGCCGCATCGACAAAGGAAAGACGACGGTGCCGGTGAGCGTGGATGAGCCCGCCCTGACGCAGCAGGCCATGGAGGACCTCGGCAGCAATCCCGCGCCGGAGGACCCCATCGCTTCCGTGATCGGCCGCCGCATGGCGCGCCGGACGGCCCTGCGCGGGCTGTTCGGTGCCGCCGTGGCCGGCGTGCTGCCCGCCGCGCTGCCCGGGCGGGCGCGGGCGCAGGGCCAGGGAGACGGCGCCTCCACCTTCGGCTTCCGCGGCCTGCCCCATTCCAACGGCCCCGATTCCGTGGTGCCGGAGGGATACGAGACCCAGACGGTCCTGCGCTGGGGCGATCCCGTCCTGCCCGGCGCCCCGGATTTCGATCCCGCGAACCAGACGCCCGAGGCGCAGGCCCTGCAGTTCGGCTACAACAACGACTACCTGGACTTCTTCCCGCTTCCCAAGGGCACGAAGGGCGGGGAGCACGGGCTGCTCGTGGTGAACCACGAGTACACCAACCCAGAGCTGATGTTCCCCGGCCTCGGCGATGCCCGCGCCGCCCGCGGCCGCGCCAGCGCCGCCCAGGTCCGCACCCAGATGATGGCGCACGGCGCCAGCGTGGTGGAGATCCGCCGGCAGGACGGGCGCTGGGCGCCGGTGCCGGGCGGCGCGATGAATCGCCGCCTTACCGCTGAGACCCCGATGCGCGTCGGCGGCCCCGCCGCGGGGCATGAGCGGCTGCGCACGAAGGCGGACCCGACCGGCACGCGCGTGCTGGGCACGCTGAACAACTGCGCCGGCGGCAACACGCCCTGGGGCACGGTCCTGATCGCCGAGGAGAACTTCAACTACTACTTCGGCGGCCCCGCCGTGGGCCAGGGTGACCAGGCGGCCGCCCACAAGCGGTACGGGCTGGCGCCGGAGCCGCTCTTCCCCTGGTTCCGGCACGAGAGCCGCTTCGACGTGGGCGAGGAGCCGAACGAGCCCAACCGCTTCGGCTGGGTGGTGGAGTTCGACCCCTACGACCCGCAATCCGTGCCGGTGAAGCGCACCGCCCTCGGCCGCTTCAAGCACGAGGGCTGCACCCACGCGATCGCCCCGGACGGCCGCGTGGTGATCTACATGGGCGACGATGAGCGCTTCGACTACGTCTACAAGTTCGTCACCGCCCGCCCCTGGAACCGCGACGACCCGGGCGCCAACCGCGACCTGCTGGATGACGGCACGCTGATGGTCGCCCGCTTCCACGACGACGGCACGCTGGACTGGCTTCCCCTGGTCCACGGCGAGGGCCCGCTGACCGAGGCGAACGGCTTCCGGGGCCAGGGCGACGTCCTGATCGAGGCCCGCCGCGCCGCCGACCTGCTCGGCGCGACGCCCATGGACCGGCCGGAGGACGTGGAGGCCAACCCCGTCAACGGCCGCGTCTACGTGATGCTGACGAACAACGGCACCCGCCGCCCGGATCGCCTGGACGCCACCAACCCGCGCGCGGCCAACGTGCACGGCCACGCGCTGGAGATCATCCCGCCGGGGCGCGACCACGCGGCCCGCACGGCGCGGTGGGAGGTGTTCCTGATGGCCGGCCAGCCCGGGAAGGATCCCGGCACCGCCTATCATCGCGCGGTCGGGCCGGATTCCGGCTGGCTCTCCTGCCCGGACAACTGCGCCTTCGACAGCAAGGGCCGCATCTGGATCGCGACCGACGGCGCCCCCCACTCGGCCAAGGTGTCGGACGGGCTCTACGCCGCCGACACGGAGGGGGAGGGCCGCGCCCTCACCCGCCGCTTCTACGCGGCCCCCCAGGGCGCGGAGGTCTGCGGCCCGCTGATCGGGCCGGAGGACCGCACGGTGTTCCTCGCCATCCAGCACCCCGGCGAGGACCCCGGCAGCACCTTCGAGAACCCCTCCACCCGCTGGCCGGACTTCCGGCCGGACATGCCGCCGCGGCCCTCCGTCATCGCCATCGTGAAGAAGGACGGGGGCGTGGTCGGGAGCTGACCACGCCCCCCGGGCTTAGCCCGCCGCGGGAATGCGGGCGACGACCTTGATCTCGAAGTCGAAGCCCGCGAGCCAGGTCACGCCCACCGACGTCCAGGTCGGGTAGGGCGGCGCCCCGAAGATCTCGTCCTTCACGGCCAGCCAGGTCGCGAACTGCTTCTCCGGGTCCGTGTGGAAGGTGATCACGTCGACCACGTCGTCGAAGCCCGCGCCGGCGGCCCTCAGCACCTCGCTCAGCCGCTCGAAGGCGAGCCGGACCTGCTTCTCGTAGTCCGGCTCCGGGGATCCGTCCTCCCGGCTGCCGACCTGGCCGGAGACGAAGAGGAGGTCGCCGGACCGGACAGCCGCCGAGTAGCGGTACTTCTCGTAGAGCGCCTGCTGGCCGGGCGGGACGATCACGTCGCGCTTGTTCATCGGGTCTCTCCTGCTCTGGGAGGCCGGGGACTCAGCGCCGGCCACCGGGACAATCCATATACGCCCCGTATGCCGGCATCTCGGGACATACGGGGTGTATGTCAACCCGTGCACGCGACGCATGCGAGATGCGGGGGTGATTCTGGACAGTGGTCGGCGCGCGGTGGTGATGGAGGAGACCCGGGCCAAGCTCGTCCCGGCGGCGCGGAAAGCCTGCGCCGAGAAGGGCTACGCGGCCGCCATTCTGAACGAGCTGACCGCGGGGGCGGGCCTGACGCGGGGCGCGCTCTACCACAACCCCGGCGACAGGAAGGGCCTGCTGCGGGAGGGCTGAGGGCCCCTCAGCCCTCCCGCAGCCCGTCCGCCACCAGCATCGCCCCCGCCACCGCCAGGGCGATCGCCAGCCCCGGCCACAGCGCCGCCATCGGCGCGCTGAACACCAGGTCCTGCGCGTTCGCCAGCATGTTCCCCCAGGAGGCCGCCGGCGGCTGGATGCCCAGCCCGAGGAAGGAGAGCGTGCTCTCCGCCAGGATCGCTCCCGCCACCGCCAGCGATCCCGCCACCGCCAGCGGCGCCGCCAGCGCGGGCACCACGTGCCGCCGCAGCAGCCGCCCTTCGCCAACGCCCAGCGCCCGCGCCGCCCGCACATGGTCCCGCGCCAGCACGGAGATGGCGGCCGCGCGCGTCAGCCGCGCCACCCCCACCCAGCCGAACAGCGCGAGGATGGCCACGATCCGCACCACGTCCGCCGAGGCGTCCCCGCGCGGCAGGCCGATGGCGGAGGGGTCCAGCGCCGCCAGCAGCACCAGCAGCGGCAGCGCGGGCAGCGCGAGGAGCCCGTCCGCCACCCGCATCACCACCGCGTCCACCCATCCCCCGCGCCACGCCGCGAGCAGCCCCGCCGCCAGCCCGATCACCGTGGAGGCAACCGCCGCCGCCGCCCCGACGGCAAGCGAAACGCGCGCCCCCAGCAGCAGCCGCACCAGGATGTCCCGCCCCAGCTCGTCCGTGCCCAGCGGGTGCGCGGGCGATGGCGGCGCCTGCCGCGCCAGGATGTCCGGCACCTCCGGGTCCACGCCCAGCCACGCCGCCACCCACGGCGCCGCAACCGCCGCGATCACCAGCAGCAGCAGGATCGCCGCCCCCGCGCGCAGCCGCGTCATGCCGCCAGCCTCGGGTCCAGCGCGCGCTGCGCGAGGTCGGCGGCCAGGGTCGCCAGCATCGTCACCCCCGCCACAAGCAGCAGCGCGAGGAGCGCAAGGTTCTGGTCGCTGCCCATCACCGCATCCGTCAGCAGCTTCCCCATGCCGGGCCGCGCGAAGACCGTCTCCGTGATCAGCGCGCCGGAGACGAGCGCCCCCGCATCCAGAGCCAGCACGGAGAGCAGCGGCACGGCAGCGTTCGGCAGCGCGTGGGTGAAGGCGATTCGCGATTCCGGCGCCCCGCGCGCGCGGGCGGCGGTGATCCAGGGCGCGCGCAACACCTCCGCCATCGCCGCCACCGTGTGGCGCGCATAGGCCGCGAGATGCGCGACCGCGAGGGTCGCGACCGGCAGCACCAGGAAGCGCGCCGCCTCGAGCACGCCGCCGCCGCCGGAATCCGGCACCCCGCCCGCCGGCAACCACCCCAGCGCGACGGCGAAGAGGATGATCAGCAGGATCCCCAGCCAGAAGGCCGGCACGGCCTGGGAGACGAGCGCCAGCGCGTCCACCGCCCCCCGCCAGCGCGGCCGCAGCGCCGCCAGCATCCCGGCCGCCACGCCGATCCCCGCCGCCAGCGCCAGCGCCGTTCCCAGCAGCACGAGGCTGCCCCGCAGCGCCGGCCACAGAACCTCCGCCACCGGGCGTGCGAAAAGGCGGGAATAGCCGAACTCCCCGCGCAGCACGCCCGCGGCCCAGGCCCACCATCGCGCCAGAAGCGGCTGGTCCAGCCCGTGCAGCGCCCGCATCCGCGCCACGTCCTCCGGCCCCAGCCGCGGGTCGGCCATCATGGCGAGCGAGATCGGGTCCCCCGGCATGGCGCCGATGGCGAGGTAGGCGAGGAGCGAGAGGATGACGAGCGTCGCCGCGATCTGCGGCACCCGCCATGCGATCACCCGCAGCACGTCAGCGCACCCGCCACTCCGCCACCCAGAGCGAGGAGGGCGACATGTTCCCCGTCGGCCGCACGCCCTCTAGCCAGGTCGGCAGCACGTGCGGCTCCGCCCGGTGCCACAGGGGAAGGGCGGGCAGGTCGCGGTGCGTCATCGCCTGCAGCCGCGCCCACATCGGCCGGCGCCGCTCCGCGTCCAGCTCCTGCGGCAGCGCCTCCAGCAGCGCGTCCATCTCCGGGTTCGCGTAGCCCGGGAAGTTCTGCCCGGACCAGTTCCGCTCCGCGCGCGGGATCTCGTCGGAGTGCAGGGTGGTGCGCGGGACGTTCTCCGGGCTGCTGATCCAGGCGAACAGCACCGCGCCGTTGAAGCCGCGCTTCGACAGGGTCTCCCCGAACAGCACGCGCGGCGGCTGGTTGGCGATGCGCGCCTCCACCCCCGCCGCGCGCCACATGCCCTGGATCACCTGCAGCACCGTCTCGCGCGAGCGGTTCCCCGCCGTGGTCTGCAGATCGACGGAGAGCCGCACCCCCTCCGCGTTGCGCCGGATGCCGTCCGGCCCCGGTCTCCAGCCAGCCTCCTCCAGCAGCGCCCCCGCGCGGGCAGGGTCGAAGGGCCAGGGCGCCAGGGCCTTGTCGATCATCGGGTCGTCCGGGTGGATCGCGGTGGCGGCCACGGGCTGTCGGCCGTCGAAGAGGCTGCCCGCGATCCGCCCGCGGTCGATGGCCATGATCAGCGCCTGCCGCACCCGCGCGTCGGAGAGCGGCGGCTGGTCCATCCGCAGGTCCAGGTGCTCCCAAACCAGCCCCGGCCGGTACTCGAAGCGGAAGCGTCCGCGCGCCCGCCTCTCCAGCGCGATCGCCTGGTCCAGCGAGAGCCCGAGTTCCCCCGAGATCATGTCCAGCTGCCCCGCGAGAAGCTGCGCCTCGAGCGCCGCCGAATTCTCGACCACCCGCACGTTGATGCGCCGGAAGGCGGGCGCCGGCCCCGCCCAGGCCGCGTTGCGCTCCAGCGTCACCCCCGCGCCCGGCTGCACGGCGGCGATGCGATACGGCCCGTTCCACAGACCGGGATTCGCCGTGTCCGTGTCGTAGGCGGTGCGGGACCGGTAGTTGCGCCGGTCCGCCTCCCAGATGGGGCGATCGATATGGGTGGGCAGGGGCTCGAAGCCGCCCGCGCTGCCCGCCTCGAAGTTCACCCGGTCGAAGCGCAGCGTCACCGTGCGCGGATCCGGCGACTGGAACTCGTAGGCGCTGCGGTAGAACTCGGCGCCGCCGAAGCCCGTCTCGAAGGCCCGCCCCGCCTCCCAGGCGAAGCGCATGTCCTCCGCCGTCACCGGGCGCCCGTCGCCCCAGCGCCCATCCTCCCGCAGCCGCCAGGTCACGCGCATCCCCGGCTTGCCGTCCGGCGTCGTCTCCAGCACCACGCCGCCATTCCCGATCGTCGGCACCGCCTCGCAGGCGAAGCAGACGGGCCTCCAGTCCGGCCCGTGCCCCGTCAGCGGCCGCCGCGCGAAGCCCAGGATATAGGACTTCGCCAGCATGCTCTCGATGTTCGGGTGGAAGGTCCCGGTGGCCTGGGCGATGCCGACCGTCAGCGTGTCGCGCGGCTGTGCCACCCCTTGGGCCTGCCCGGTGAGGGGCAGCAGGGAGAGGGGCAGCAGGGAGAGGAGAAGGGCCGCGCCGAGGCGGCGGGGGAGGGCAGCTTGGGGCGTCCGCATCGGCGGATGATGCAGGGCTTCCCCGCCCCGGACTAGCGCCCGCGCCGGAAGGTCCGGTGCTCCTCCTCCACCATGGCCGCCGCGGCCGCCGCCATCCGCCCGAGCCAGCCCCCGCGCTGCGCCCGCAGGTGCCGCCGGATCGCCTCCCGCGCGCCCTCGCCCCCCAGGTGGATCGCGGCCAGCTCCGCCCCCATGGCGCGCAGCATCGGCGCCCCGACCAGAACCTCCCGCCCCATCCGCCTCGCGCCCGTCCTGGCGGAAGGGAAGACCTCTCCCGCCTCGATCTTGCGGTTGTTCGGGGAGAGGCGCCGCACGGCGATGCCGTTGGCCACCCGGTACCAGGGATCCGGCGCGCGGAAGCGCCCTGTCGCGATCTCCATGCAGCGAAGGGCGTGCCCGCCGCCGTGCGCGCGCGCCCAGGCGGAGGGAACCACCCCTTTCGCCTCCCGGATCACCAGATCCCCCGCCCACTCCGCCTCCGCCACCCAGCGGGGGCGGCCGAGGCTGCCCACTCCGGCGCCGCGGTACCAGAAGCGGGACGGCTCGGCCCCCGGCGGCATCGCCGTCCGCAGCGCCGTCTCGTAGCGGGGCCAGAGCTTCGGGCGCCCCCGCTTCGGGCGCGCCTCGAAGGCCTCCCGCTTCTTCCGCAGCCCGTTCCAGAACTCCGCCCGGTGCCCCTCCGGGACCATCACGGTCTCGCGCAGCCCCCGGCGCTCCCGGTCCAGCACCGCCGCGCCGGGCGCCTCCAGCCCCGCGGCGTAGCCGGCCAGGATGTCCCGCGCGATCGCCGCCGCCCCCCGCTCCCCGCCCGCCAGCAGCCCGCTGACGGCCAGGCGCAGCAGGTCCAGCGGGTAGGGCATCGCCGCCGCCTCGTCGTAGTCGTTCACGCCCCAGACCAGCCGGCCGTCCAGGTCGCGCCAGGTGCCGAAATTCTCCAGGTGGACGTCCCCCACCGCCAGCACGGCCGGGGCGGAGCCGAGGTCCGGCGCCACTTCCAGCACCGTCTCCGCCCAGCGCCAGAAGGTGGCGCGCAGGAAGGGGAAGGGATCCCGGCCCGCCATCTTCCGGTGCTTCTCGTCCAGCCCCTCCTGCAGCACCTCCCGCCCCATCTGCGCGCGCAGGTCGTCCTCGTAGCGCGCCACCGATGCCAGGATGTCCATCCTCCGCCCCCTCAGGCCGGCCCGGGGGTGAAGACGGGGGTGAGGACGGGGGTCAGGACGGGTTGGCCTGAGAAGTGCGCCGTCAGGTTCTCGATCACCAGGTCAATCGTCGCCGCCACCGCCTCCGGCGAGCGCCCGGCGACGTGCGGGGTGAGGGTGACGTTCTCCAGCGCCGCCAACCCCTCGGGCAGCACCGGCTCGCCCTCCACCACGTCCAGCGCGGCGCCCGCGATGCGCCCCGCCCGCAGCGCCGCGATCAGCGCCTCCGTGTCCACCACCGTCCCGCGGGCAATATTGATCAGGAACCCCTCCGGCCCCAGCGCGTCCAGCACGGCCGCATCGACCAGGTGCCGTGTGCCTGCCCCGCCTGGCGTCGCGATCACCAGGAAGTCGCACCACGCCGCCAAGGCAACGGGGGTGGGGAAGAAGGCGTGCTCCACCCCTTCCTGCCTCTGCCGCCCGCAATATCCCACCGCCATCCCGAAGCCGCCCGCGCCGCGCCCCGCGATCGCCGCGCCGATCCGGCCGAGACCAAGAATGCCCAGCCGCTTCCCGAACACCGCCGGCCGCGTCAGCCGAGGCCACGCCCCGCGCCGCACGGCCGCGTCCGCCCGCACGATCCCCCGCGCCGCCGCCAGCAGCAGCGCCATCGCGTGGTCCGCCACGGAGCTGTCGTTCGTGCCGGGCCCGTGGGTGACGACGAGGCCGCGCGCCCGGGCCGCCGCGACGTCGATCCGCTCGAATCCCGCCCCCTGGGCGAGGACGATCTCCAGCGCGGGCATCCGCTCCATCTCCGCGGCGGTGAGCCCCGTGGAGCCGTTGGTCAGCACGGCCCGGAACCTCGGGCCATCCTCAGCCACCGCCCGCTCCCGCTCCGCCGCGGCCAGGCGGAGGTCGAATCCTGCCCCGCTCAGCCGCGCCCTCTGCTCCGGCAGCAGCTCGATCAGGACGAGGACGGGGATGGGCATGGCGCGTCGCCTCCGGGCCCGGGTGGCGGGCTCTGGCGGATGATGCGGGGCGCGCGCCGCATCAGCCACCCCCCCCCCCGCGCTCAATCTCCCAGCAGGAAGTCCGCCAGCAACTTCACGTTCAGCACCACGATCAGCGCCGCCGAGGCCCAGCCCAGCGCCAGCTGCCAGCGCGGCGCCGAGAGCACCCCCAGCCGCTTGCGGTCCCCCGCGAAGAGCATCAGCGGGATCACCGCGAAGGGCAGCTGCAGCGAGAGCACGACCTGCGACAGCACGAGCATCCGCGCCGTCCCGCTCTCCCCGTAGATCGCCGTCACGATCACGGCGGGGATGATGGCGATCAGCCGCGTCACCAGCCGCCTCACCACCGGGTTCAGCCGGATGTGCAGGAAGCCCTCCATCACCACCTGCCCCGCCAGCGTGGCCGTGACGGTGGAGTTCAGCCCGCAGGCCAGCAGCGCGACCGCGAACAGGTAGGGCGCCGCGGTGCCGAGGATCGGCGCCAGCAGCTTGTGCGCGTCCTGGATCTCCGCAACCTCCGTATTGCCGCTGGCGTGGAAGGCGGCGGCGGCGAGGATGAGGATGGAGGAGTTGATGAGCAGCGCGAGGCCGAGCGCCACCGTGCTGTCGATCGTGGCGAAGCGGATCGCCTCCCGCTTCCCCGCCTCGTCCCGCCCGATGTCGCGGGACTGGATGACGGCGGTGTGCAGGTACAGGTTGTGCGGCATCACCGTCGCGCCGAGGATGCCGAGCGCGATGTAGAGCTGCGTCTCGTTCGTCACGATCGAGGCGGAGGGCAGGTAGCCCCGGAGCACCGCGCCCCACTCCGGGTCCGCCAGCGCAACCTGCACCACGAAGCACCCGGCGATGAGGGCGATCATCCCCATGATGAAGGCCTCCAGCCAGCGCATCCCCTTGTTCTGCAGCCAGAGGATGAGGAAGGCGTCCAGCGCCGTCAGCAGCACGCCCGCCATCAGCGGGATGCCGAACAGCAGCTGCAGCGCGATGGCCGTGCCGATGAGCTCCGCCAGGTCCGTCGCGCAGATCGCGACCTCGGCCAGGAACCAAAGGGGAAGGCCAACCCAGCGCGGAAAGCGGTCCCGGCAGAGCTGCGCCAGGTCGTGCCCCGTCGCGATCCCGATCCGCGCGCAGAGCGCCTGCAGCAGGATCGCCATCAGCGAGGAGAGCAGCGCGACGGTGAGCAGCGTGTACCCGAAGGCCGATCCGCCCGCGAGCGCGGTGGCCCAGTTGCCGGGGTCCATGTAGCCCACCGCGACGAGGTAGCCCGGCCCGATGAAGGCCATCAGCCGCCGCAGCCAGGACCCGGCATTCGGGACGGCGACGCTGCGGTTCACCTCCGGCAGGCTGCGGCCATCCTCGCTCCGTCCGGCCAGGGGAAGATCGCCTCGTGCCATCAGACCTCTTCTCTCCTGTCATCGGGCACGAATGAACACCTGTTCAGGTCGAGACCTGTCCAGGCATGTCGTTGAATCCCAAGGGCTTGTGGGAATGTGGATGCTCTGCTGCAGGGCCGCAAGCGCGCGGCCGCGCGCTCCTCGCCGGATCGTGCGGGGATCGCACCTGGGCAGCCACGGCCCGCATACCCCACTAGGGGCGCATGAAGAAGCAACGCTCGCCGCTGCCCGGGCTGGTCGCCCTGCCCACCCTGATCCTGGCTGCCCTGGTTCTGCCCGCCCTGGTTCTGCCCGCCCTGCCGGCCGCGGCCCAGACCGCGCCGCCCGCCACCCTGCCCACGCGGGACGTGGCGGTGACCTACCGCGCCCTCGGCGACGGGGCGCCGTCCGACACCTTCGGCATGGCCTGGTCGGTCACGGAAGGAAAGCAGCGGGTGGATCCGCCCGGCGGCATCGGCTGGATGCTGGTGGACCGCAGGGCCGGCACCGCCGTGATGGTGATGGACGGGCAGCGCGCGGTGATGGCCCTGCCGCCGGAGGCCGTGCGGGCGCTGACCCAGGCCGTGCCGGAGGGCGTGCGTTTCGAGCGCCGGGGCACCGCCACGGTCGCCGGCCAGGCCTGCACGGAGTGGGCCGCCACCGGCCCGCAGGGCCAGGGCGTGGCCTGCCTGACGCAGGATGGCGTGACGCTGCGCGCCACCGGTCAGGCCCCGAACGGCGGGCAGGGCGGGATCGAGGCGACGGAGGTGCGCTACGGAGCGCAGGATCCCGCGCGCTTCCGAGTGCCGGAGGGCTACCAGACGATGCAGGGCATGCCGGGCGGCGCCCCGCCGGCGCGCTAGGCCGCGGCAGGAGCGCCGGGGATGCCCGGCCCTTCTCCCTCGCGGCCGGCGACGCCTCAGCCCGCGGTGATCCCCTTGGCCACCGCCTCCTCCGCGCTGCCGATGCCGCCGCGCGCCTTGGACCAGGCCATCGGGTCCTCCAGGAAGCGCCGCACCTCGCGCAGCGCCTCCTCGGAGAAGTAGGGGCGCTCGCGGCACACCTCCAGCACGTCCCACCAGGTGCAGAGGTGGTGCAGGTTCAGGTTCATCGCCTTCATCGTGTCGAAGGCGCCGGGGAAGACGCCGTAGAAGAACACCACGAAGGTGTCGTCGCAGATGGCGCCGGCGTCGCGCAGCGCCTGGGTGAAGCGGATCTTGGAGCCGCCATCGGTGGTCAGGTCCTCCACCAGCACGGTGCGCTTGCCCTCCGGCACGTCGCCCTCGATCTGCGCGTTGCGGCCGAAGCCTTTGGGCTTCTTCCGCACATAGGCCATCGGCGCCATCAGCCGGTCCGCGATCCAGGCGGCGAAGGGGATGCCCGCCGTCTCGCCGCCCACCACGGCCTCGATCGCCTCGTAGCCGATGTGGCGGCCGATCTTCTCCGCGGCCAGGTCGCAGATCACGCGGCGGGCGCGGGGGAAGAAGATGATGCGGCGGCAGTCGATATAGACCGGGCTCTTCCAGCCCGAGGTGAAGGTGTAGGGCTCCTCCGGCCGGAAGTTGACGGCCTTGATCTCCAGGAGGATGCGGGCGGTGGTGAGCGCCGCGTCGCGGTCCCACTCGGAGGCGTGCTGCATGGCCATGTCGAAATCCCCTCTCCCGGCCTGTGCTCTGATGGGCGGCGGCGCGAATCCGCCGATCCCTAGCGGCCCGGCCCGGCCGCGTCCATGCGAAGGGAGGGCAGGGCAGGGGTGAGCGAGGAGGGAAGGGTCTGGGTCCTCGCCGACCCGCGCGCGGGCACGGCCGCGCAGGCGCTGGGTGTCGCGGAGCGGCTGGGGCGGCCCTTCCGGGTCATCCCGCTGGAATGGGGCCCGCTCGCGCGCCTGCCGCTGCCCTGGCCGAGCCTCCTCGGCCTGACCGGCGCCGCGCGGGACGGGCTGCGCCGGGCGGCGCTGGAGGGGCCCTGGTCCGGCGTGCCGTCCTTCACCATTCCCCGCATCGTCCCGGAATGGCCCGCCCTGGTGATCGGCGCCGGCCGCCGCTCCGCTCCCGTTTCCCGCTGGCTGCGCCGGCGGGGCGCGCGGACGGTGCACCTCATGCGGCCGGGAGCGGGGGCGGAGGACTTCGACCTGCTGGTGATCGGCCGCCACGACCGCCCGGACCGCGCCCCCAACGTTCTGCCGATCCTCGGCGCCACCCACCGCATCTCCCCCGCCGTCCTGGCGGTGGCCGGGGAGTCCCGACCGGACCTTGCCGCGCTGCTCCGCCCGCGCGTGGCCGTGCTGCTCGGCGGCGCCGTGCGGGGGGAGGGGATGGACCCCGCCGAGGCGGTCGCGATCATCGACCGGGTGCTTCCCCATGCCGGAAGCGTCCTCGCCACCACCAGCCGCCGCACCGGCCCCGCCGCGGCGGATGCGGTGGCCGCGCGCCTCTTCGGCGTGCCCGGCCTGCTGCACCGCTGGGGCGGAGAGGGGCCGAACCCCTACGCCGCCTTCCTGGCCCTGGCCGACGCGGTGGTCGTGACGGGCGACTCCGTCTCCATGCTGTCGGAGGCGCTGGCGACATCCGCGCCCGTTTTCGTCGCGGGCGCCCCGCCCGGCGCGCCCCGCCACCTCGCCCTGCGCGAGGGCCTCTTCGCCGCCGGGCAGGCCGCGCCGTTCGAGAACTTCCCCCATGCCCCGCCCCGCGCGCCGCTGGACGAGAGCGGGCGCGTGGCGGCCCTCATCCAGGAGCGATTCCTGGACGGCTGATCCCTTCTAGCGCCGCTGCGGCACCAGCGGCCCGGGCGCCTGCTTGCGCCGATACCCCGCCGGCACCCGGAACCGGGCCGGGTCCTGCGCGCCGTAGCGGACGGAGGTCGCCTCCATCCGGTTCTCGCCCCCGCCCGGCAGGGCGGAGACGGACCGCAGCAGCACCCCGTCCGCCGTCACGCAGACCGTCGTCCGGCGCGGCCCGGCCCATAAAGTGCAGGCCTCCCCCGCCACCCGGTCCTCCCTGCCTTTCGTCAGGGCGGCGCCGTCGGGCGGCTCCAGCCGCATCCCGGCCGCCATCTCGCGCGGCATCTCCATGAAGGCGCGCTCGGAATCCACCACCATGGTCGCGCGGGGCGGGTCCCGCTCCACCAGGATCCAGCCCGGCGCCCCCGGCGGCTCCAGGCGCGAGAGGCCGGACGCCGTCCAGGCCACCCGCATCTCCGCCGTCCCAGGCCCGGCGCCGGAGATCCGGTAGGTCACGGCCACGTCGCGGGTGGGGGTGAAGGACGGGCCTCCCGAGCCCGGTGCAGCCCCCGGCGGCGCCCCTGATGCCATTTCCCGACGGGATTCCTGGGCACCGGCTCCGGTGGCCAGAGCGAGGAGGAGCGCGGGAACCAGGGCAATGGCCGCCATCATGCCGGCGCTCCTCGACGATGCGGCGCCGGTCTGCCCGTTCCGCGGCACGCTTCCAAGCCCCGCCCGCGCCGGTCAGTCCAGCCGCACCGAGGGCCGCGCCAGGGACCGCAGCGCCCCCGCCGCCCAGACCAGCGGCGCCCGCCACCCGTGCACCACCAGCTGGAACTGCCGGTACAGCATCGCGTAGCTCAGCCGGGCCAGCCATCCCTCGATAAAGGCCCCCTTCAGCACCCCCAGCCGCCCGAGGCTGCCGAAGGCGTCGTAATCTCCCAGCGAGACGAGGGAGCCGCGCGGCACGTAGTGGAAAGGCGGGATCGGCGCGCCGGAGAGCCGCCCCGGCAGGTGCCGGGCCAGGTGCCGGGCCTGCTGGTGCGCCACCTGGGCCGTGGCGGGCAGGGGCTTGTCCTGCCCCGCCGGCACCAGCGCGGCGCAGTCGCCCAGCGCGAGGATCGCGGGGTCCGTCACGCTCACCATGTCCTCCCCCACCCGGATCCGCCCGGCCCGGTCCAGCTCCAGCCCGTCCAGCTCGCGGGTTACGCCGGGCGCGCGGACGCCGGCGGCCCAGACGCGGATGGAGGCCTCGATCCGCCGCCCGTCCTTCAGCACCACCCCGTGCTCGTCCACCTCGGCCACCGCCGCCCCGGTCAACACCTCCACGCCGAGGTTCCGCAGCACGGCCGTGGCGGAGTTCGAGACCTTCTCCGGCAGCGCGGCGAGGATGCGCGGCGCCATCTCCACCAGCGTCACCCGCAGACGGCCCCGCAGATCCGGCACGCCGTAGCCGGAGGCGAGGTCCAGCGCCTGGTGCAGCTCCGCCGCCAGTTCCGTCCCCGTGGCCCCGCCGCCGACGATGACGATCGAGACCTCGCGCACCGCCGGGTCGTCCAGCGCCCGCACCACCGCGCGGCGCAGATGCACGCGGAAGCCCTCCGCCTGCTCGCGGCTGTCGATGAACACCGCGTGCTGCCGCACCCCCGGCGTGCCGAAATCATCCGCCGTGCTGCCGAGGGCGAGCACCAGCGTGTCGTAGGGCACCTCCGCCGTCACCTCGTCCCGCCCGGCCTCGTCCTGCACCGTACCTAGGGTGATGCGCCGCGCCGCCCGGTCGATCCCGCGCAGGGTGCCTGGGCGGAAGGCCATGCCCAGGCGCGCCGCGTGGTCCAGGTAGGTGATCTCGTCCTGCGCCGTGTCCAGCGTGCCCGCCGCCACCTGGTGCAGCCGCGGCTTCCACACGTGGGAGGAGGCGCGGTCCACCAGCGTCACCGCCAGCCCCGGCACGCCGCGCCGCGCGAGGCGGGTGGCCAGGTCCAGCCCGCCCGCCCCCGCGCCCATCACCACCAGCCGGTGCAGTTCCGCCATCGCCCCATCCTCCCGCCCTGCGCCGCGGGGGTAAGGGGCTTGCCGCCCGGCCGGTTGCGGGGCACCAACCCCTGTCTTCACGCGAGGGGAACGGACATGGCGCGCAAGCACCGCATCGCGGTGGTCCCGGGGGACGGGATCGGGAAGGAAACCACGCCCGAGGGCCTGCGCGTGCTGGACGCCGCCGCCCACCGCTTCGGCTTCGAGCTGGAGCTGACCCATTACGACTGGTCCTGCGAGACCTACGCCAGGACCGGCAAGATGATGCCGGATGACGGGCTGGAGCAGCTGCGGCAGTCCGATGCCGTCTTCCTCGGCGCCGTCGGCTGGCCGGGCGTGCCGGACAACGTCTCCCTCTGGGGCCTGCTGATCCCCATGCGGCGGGACTTCGACCAGTACATCTCGCTGCGCCCCTGCCGGCTGATGCCAGGCGTGCGGAGCCCGCTGGCCGGCCGCGAGCCGAAGGATATCGACTTCGTCGTGGTGCGGGAGAACACGGAGGGCGAGTACTCCTCCTCCGGCGGCCGCATGTTCCGCGGGACGGAGCGCGAGTTCGTGACGCAGGAGAGCGTCTTCACCCGCACGGGCTGCGACCGCGTGATGAAGTACGCCTTCGAGCTGGCGATGAAGCGCCCGCGCAGGAAGCTGACCTCCGCCACCAAGTCCAACGGCATCACCTTCACCATGCCCTTCTGGGATGAGCGCTTCGCCGAGATGGCGAAAGCCTACCCGGATATCGCCACGGACCAATTCCACATCGACATCCTCTGCGCCCACTTCGTGCAGCACCCCGACTGGTTCGACGTGGTGGTGGCCTCCAACCTCTTCGGCGACATCCTGTCGGACCTCGGCCCGGCGGTCGCGGGCTCCATCGGCATCGCGCCCTCCGCCAACATCAACCCGGAGCGGACCCACCCCTCCATGTTCGAGCCGGTTCACGGCTCGGCCCCGGACATCGCGGGGAAGGGGGTGGCCAACCCCATCGCGCAGATCTGGTCCGGCGCCCTGATGCTGGAGCACCTGGGCGAGCACGAGGCGGCGGCGGCGGTGACGGACGCCATCGAGTCCCTCCTCTCCGAGGGCGGCCCGCGCACCCGCGACCTGGGCGGCAACGCCGGCACGCTGGAGGTCGGAAAGGCCCTGGCCGAGGTGGTCGGGCGGGGCTAGCCAGCCCCTTTCCCGGCCGGGACCGGGCGCCGCCTCGCCGCCCGGTTACCACTGCACACTTGAACGCTTGTTCAGCTGTCGGTATAACACCAGCAGGTGTTGCGAGTTATTCTCAACAACATCGCAACACGGGGAACGGGATCGGATCGGATGGGGCACGACTACAGCTACATCGCCCGCAACTGCGAGCGGGCCGTCGTGACGGCCTACCGCGAGCTGCGCGACGTCGGGACGAACGACTACAGCGCCTTCGGTGCCTGCACCTCGCTGTACCGCATCCACCACCCCGAGGCCTCGGTGGCCGAGGCGCGCCGCCTCGTCGCGGAGTGGATCGACCACCACATCGTCCGCGTCGATCCCGGCCCCACCGCGGGCTGCGAGTGCGACTGACCCTGCCGGGCGCGCCTAGGCGCATCTGATGCCCATCGGGGACGGCCCCGGTGCGTAATTCAACCACGCCGGGACGGCCCGGCCCCACTGGAAGGGGCCCTGCCATGGCTTGGTTCTATCTCATCCTCGCCGGACTTCTCGAGATCCTCTGGGCTTACGGGATGAAAGCGTCCCAAGGCTTCACCCGCCCGGTCTGGAGCGCGGTCACCCTCGCCGCCATGGCCGCGAGCGTGGGCCTGTTGGCGCTGGCGATGCGCAGCCTGCCGCTCGGCACCGCCTACGCCATCTGGACGGGAATCGGCGCCCTCGGCGCCTTCATCCTCGGCATCGTCGCGCTGGGCGAGGCGGCCACGCCGATGCGGATCCTCAGCGCCGCCCTCATCCTCGCCGGCCTGATCGGCCTGAAGCTGGCCACGCCCTCCTGAGGCGCATCGAGGGCTCCGGGGCGGAGCCGGGCGGGAAGCGGCCCCCGAACCCTGGCCCGTCCCGCCCGCCTCAGCGGCACTCCTCCTCCCCGAGGAGGACGGGACGGAACCGGGTGCCGGCGAGGTCGAGGTCCGGAACCGGCGGCGGCACGATGCGGGCCTCCACTTCCAGCCCGGCCAGGTTCCTCCCCGGGCAGGTGTAGGGGGCGTCGTAGATCGCCGCCCGCCGCCACGCCGCCCCTTCCGGCCGCATGACCCAGAAGCGGCCGTCGATCGGCCCGACCAGCCAGGTCCCCTCGCCGAGCGGCGGAAAGGCGCGGGCGAGGCACTCGGCATCCACGCATTCCGGCAGCGCCGCCCGCATGGCCTCGCCCAGCCCCGCGGGAAGGGCCGTGCCGGCCGGCACGGCGCGAAGGCGCAGCGACGTCCCGGCGCCGGCGCTCTCGCGCGCGGGCTCCCGGCCGGGAAGGGCGACGCGCCCGGCGAGGCGGGCGATCTCCGGGTCGGGATGGCGCGCCAGCTCCTCCAGCACCCGCCTCCCGTCGCGCCCCAGCCGCTGGAAGCGGTGGAAGTCGAACTCGCCGGGCGCCGCCGCGCCGCGGAGCAGGCGGTCGCGCTGGCTCCGCGCCTCCAGCCGCGCGGGATCGCCGACCGGCAGGTTCAGCGCGGCGAGGACCGGCAGGGCCAGCACCGCCCCGGCGATGTTGGCCGGCTCCAGAAGCCGCATCCCCGGCCGGGCCGCGGCGATGGGGTAGGCCACGGCGTGGACGGCCAGCAGCGCCAGCAGCGCCGCGTTCACCACCCGCCCCTCCGTCAGCCCCTCCCCGGCGACCTGCCGCGCCAGCAGCCAGGCGGCGAGCGCGACGAGAAGGGGCAGGACGAAGGAGGCGAGACGGGCGGATTCGCGTAACAGGGCGGGCGGCGCTCCCCGGCCATCCCCGTGCACGGCGCTGACAAGGGCGACGAGCCCCCCGGCGGCGGCGATCAGCCAGCCCGGCGCGTCGCCGCTCAGCCCGAGCCCTGCCAGCCCCGTGAAGGGCAGGGCGACCAGGAAGGCGCCGGCCAGCCCCGCCAGGACGGGCGTCAGCCAGCCCAGCAGGCCGAGAAGGAGGTTCCGCAGCCCGAGCGTGAGCCGCCACCCCGCATCGGCAAGGTGGATGCCGCCGGCGCCGAGCACGGTGGTGACGGGCAGCACGAAGCCGGACGAGCCGCCCAGGCGGTTCAGCGCCTCGATGCCGATGGCCCCGAACAGCGCCGACCCGATCCAGTAGATGAGCCAGAAGCCCAGCACGAAGGTCCCGGCGAGGGCGAGCTGCAGCCCGGCGCGCCACGACGCCTCGAAGCAGTCGGCGTAGCGCGGCCACGGGCGGCGCCCGGCATCGGCCGCCGCCACCAGCGCCTGCCCGATGAAGAGGATGGCGATCAGGCTGAGCAGCAGGTGGTTGCTCGCCGGCGTCATCGTCAGGTCGCCGTGCTGCCGCAGATCATGCGTGCCGAGGAGCAGGATCAGCCCCGCCGCCACGCCCGCCCAGGCCGCCAGCACCCGCCCCCGGACATGGCCCAGCCCCAGCAGCACGGGCAGGGGCAGCAGCGTGACCAGCAGGACCAGCAGGCCGAAACCCTTCGGGTTCGCCGCCACCCAGGGGTGCGGGAAGCCGTCAGCCACGAGCCGGGAGAGGAGGTGGAGCGCCAACCCCTGCGCCACCCCGATGCCGAGCCGCGCGGCCAGGACGATGCGGGGCGGGATGGCCGATGCGGGTTCCGTCGCGTCCTGCGCCATGCTGCGTCCTCCGGCCGAATCCGCGGTCCGCCTCAACGGATGAGGTCCGGCGCAGGATGCCGGCGCCGGTCGCGATCGGGCAGGGGGGCGCGCGGCTATCTCTTCTCCATGTTCCAGAAGAACTGCACGGGGGAGAGCACCATCCCCGTCAGGTTCCTCCGGTACGCCATGGGCTGCTCCACCTTCCCCGCCGGGGCGTAGGGCACCACCTCGAAGGCGCGCCGCTCGATCCGGGCGGCGAGCGTCCTCTGCGTGTTGAGGTCGTCGCTGGCGATCCACCCGTCCCGCAGCGACTCCAGCTCCCGGTCCTCCGGCCAGCCGAACCAGGCCGCGGCGCCGTTGGCCCGGATCAGCGGGTGCAGCGCCGGGTTCAGCGTGTCCGCCCCGGACCACAGCGTGTGGAACACGGACCACCCGCCCGCCTCCGGCGCCCCGCGATTCGCCCGCCGCCCGATGAAGCTCGCCCAGTCCGTCGAGACGAGCTCCACGTTCATGCCGAGGTTCTTCAGCAGCTCCTGCGTCACGAGCGACTGGTTGTAGGCGATGGGCTGGTCCGCCGGCGCCAGCAGCACGACCTTCTCGTCCCTGTACCCGGCCTCCCGCAGCATCGCCCGGCCGCGGCCGATGTCGCCGCGGATGGCCTCCGCCCCGCCGGCGCCCGTGGACATGGGCGAGCCCGGGGTGAAGAAGGTCCTCGCCTCGGCGTAGTAGTCGGGGCTGCCGACCACCGCCTGCATGTAGTCCTCCTGCCGCATCGCCATCATCACGGCCTGGCGCACGCGGGCGTTGTTGAAGGGCGGCTGCAGGTGGTTGAACCGCATCAGCAGCGCGAGACCCAGCGGCACGTTCTGGATGGTGATGTTCCGGTCGCGCTTCAGCACGGGCAGCAGGTCCACGGGCGGCTGCTCGTACCAGTCCACCTCGCCCTGGATCAGCGCGCCCACGGCCGCCGATGGCTCGGTCAGTGCCAGCCACTCGATCCGGTCGATCCTGGCTACCTTCCCGCCCGCGGCCCAGGACGGCGCCTCCTCGCGCGGCCTGTAGGCCGCGAAGCGCTCGTAGACCGCGTTCTGCCCGGGAACCCACTGCCCGGCCTGGAACCGCCAGGGGCCGGAGCCGATCGCCTCCGTGATGTTGCGCGCGGGATCCGTCGCCGCCACCCGCTCCGGCATGATGAACGGCACGTTGGAGGAGAGCTTGCCCAGCGCCGCCGTGATCTGCGGGAAGGGGCGGCGCAGCCGCACGGCGAAGGTGCGCGCATCCACGGCGTCGTAGCCATCGACGAAGCCGGCGAAGGTCTGCCCGAAGGCGTCGCGCGCCGACCAGCGGCGGATGGAGGCGATGCAGTCCTGCGCCCGCACCGGCGTGTTGTCGTGGAACACCAGCCCGTCGCGCAGCTGGAAGGTCCAGCGCAGCCCGTCCGGCGCGCCCTCCCAGTGCTGCACCATCTGCGGGCGGATCCCGAAGTTCTCATCCGTCGCGAACAGCGTGTCGTAGATGAGGTAGCCGTGGTTCCGAATCACGTAGCTCGTCGCCACGATGGGATCGAGCGAGGGCAGCGGCGTGGAAGGGATGAAGCGCAGCGGCGCCGCCGCCTGCGCGCGCGCCGGCCCGATCCAGGGCATCCCGGCCACGCCGGTCGCGGCCCCGGCGGCCAGGAGCTTGCGTCGGGTGATGCTCATCGCGGTGTCCTCTGCTTCCGGTTCTGCAAGTATATGTCTGCAAGTCTACGCAAGAACCGGAGCGTATCAGGCCGCTGCCCGCGCCGCCTCCGGCTTCGCCCAGCGGATCGCCGCCCGCGCCAGCGCCTCGATCGTGTCCACCACGGGGAAGGGAAGGGCGGGGCCAGCGGCGACGCCGAGCGGGATCTCCGTGCAGCCCAGCACCACCGCCCGCGCCCCGCGCGCCGCCAGGGCCCGCGCCGCCTCCGCCAGCGGCCCGTGGGATTCCGCCACCCGGTTCGCCTTCACCAGCGCGATCCCCGGCGTCACCAGCCGCGCCATCTCCTCCCCGGTCGGGACCGAGACCTCCCATCCGCCGTCGCGCAGCCCGTCCTGGTAGAGGCCCATCGCCAGCGTGCCCGCCGTTCCCATCACCCCCACCGGCCCGGGTCCGATCCCCTGGCCCCGCAGGGCCTCCGCCGCCGCCTCCACGATGTGGAGGATCGGCAGGCGCGTGGCGGCCCGCATGCCGTCGATCCAGCCATGGGCGGTGTTGCAGGGGATGGCGATGGCCCCGCACCCCGCCGCCTCCAGCCCCCGGATACCGCGGACCAGGGCGGGCAGGGGATCCGGCCCGCTTCCCTGGCGGGCGGCGGTGCGGTCCGGCACGCGCGGATCGGACCAGAGGATCGCGGGGACATGGTCCTGGTCCCGCTCCGCCGGGGTCAGCAGGGTGAGCTGCCGCATGAACTCCGCGCTCGCCAGCGGCCCCATGCCGCCGAGGACCCCGAGAACCCGATCCGTCATCCCATCCCCCCTCGCGCGGGCCGGCTCAGCCGCCCAGCCCGTCCCAGACCAGCTTCGTGCCGCTGGCCGCCAGCAGAACATAGACCACGTTGTAGAAAGCGCGGTCGCTCACCCGCTTCTGCATCCAGATGCCGAGATGCACCCCGATCGGCGCGAAGGGGATCAGGACGAGGCCCGTCAGCAGGTTGCTCCAGTCGATCAGCCCCAGCCCGATGAAGGGCACCAGCTTCACGTAGTTCACCACCCCGAAGAACACGGTCGTGGTGGCCGCCAGAGCCTGCCGGTCCAGCTTCAGCGGATAGAGGTACATGGCCAGCGGCGGCCCGCCCTGGTGCGCCAGGGTGCTGGTGAAGCCCGACGCGGCGCCGAAGAACCAGGCCTTCGGCGTGCTGGGCGGGGCAGGGGGCGGCAGCACCCCGCGCAGCCGCTGCAGGAGGCCCCGCGCCAGGAACCCCAGCGTCAGCACGCCCAGGAACAGGCTGATCCCCCGTGCCGTGAAGAGCCCGATGGCGAGGCTGCCGAGAGCGATGCCCAGCAGCCCGGCCGGCATGATCGCCCGCATCTCCCGCG
The DNA here is from genome assembly GCF_037040815.1 of Pararoseomonas sp. SCSIO 73927. Taxonomy (NCBI): domain Bacteria; kingdom Pseudomonadati; phylum Pseudomonadota; class Alphaproteobacteria; order Acetobacterales; family Acetobacteraceae; genus Pararoseomonas; species Pararoseomonas sp. SCSIO 73927. Next base: position 5,268,415 of record NZ_CP146232.1, on the reverse strand, counting down.
CGCTCCAGCGCCCCCACCAGGCGCGCAGCCCCGCCACGTCCATCACGCAGAGCACGGGCAGGGCGATCCCCACGGCCTGCGGGGCCGGGATCACGGTCGCCATGATCGGGACCGCGATGTTCCCCGCCCCGGAGGCGAAGCCCCCTTTGCTGATCCCGTTCAGCAGGAAGGCCGGGATCGCCAGGGCGTAGAACAGGGGATCGGTGATGAGCGGCACGGGCGGAACCATGCGCCGCGGGGCGGCCCCGCGCCAGCGCCCGCCCCGAGAGGCCCGAACGGGGCCTGACAGGCCCGGCGTTCCGGCCTACAGCCCCTCCCTCGCCGCCCCTCTCGTACCCGCGCCGCAGGAAACGCCCATGGAACACATGCAGGACCCCGTCTGGATCGCCGCGCTCGCGGCCGTCATGGCGATCACGGGGCTCGTCTCCGGCACGCTGGCGGGGCTGCTCGGGGTCGGCGGGGGCATCGTCATCGTCCCCGTGCTGTTCAACGTCTTCCCCTTCCTCTCCATCCCGGAGGCGGTGCAGATGAAGCTGGCGGTGGGCACCTCGCTCGCCACCATCATCCCCACCTCCATCCAGTCCGCCCGCAAGCACCGCGCAAAGGGCGCGATGGACGTGCCGCTGCTGCGCTCGATGATCCCCTCCCTCATCGGCGGCGTGCTGCTGGGCACCGTCATCGCCATCTTCGTCCGCGGCTACACCCTCACCGCCATCTTCGCCGCGGTGGCCCTGGTGGTGGCCCTGAACATGGGGCTGACGGGCGTGGACGCGCGGATGCGGGAGAGCTTCCCCACCGGCTTCCTCCGCCACCTCCTCGGCGCCTTCATCGGCGCGATCTCCGCCATGATGGGGATTGGCGGCGGCACGGTGGGGGTGCCCCTGATGAACCTCTTCGGCACGCCGATCCGGTCGGCGGTGGCCACGGCCTCCGCCTTCGGCATCGTCATCTCCATCCCCGCGACGATCGGCTTCATCTACGCCGGCTGGGGCAACCCGCTGCTGCCGCCCTTCAGCCTCGGCTACGTCAACCTCGTCGGCTGCCTGCTGATCGTGCCCGCCTCCATGCTCGCGACGCCCTGGGGCGTGCACCTCGCCCACACCATCCCGCCGCTGGCGCTGAAGCGCGCCTTCGCCGTCTTCCTCGGCATTACCGCGATCCGGATGATCTACTCCCTCGTGACCTGATGCTGCCGCCAGGGGAGTGACCTGAACACGTCACGGGCAGGGGGCTTGCCAGCGCGTCCCGGGCAGGGTTGAACCCGCCCCCTTTTCGCGGGGTCCCGGCGCATGCAGCCCGTCATCGGCATCGATTTCGGCACCACCAACAGCGTCATCACCGCGCTCCGCCCGGACGGCACGGCGGAAACCCTGGCCCGCGACACGGGGGAGGTCTTCCGCTCCGTCCTCTGCTTCTGGTCGGACCCGCGCGGCGGCGCCATGCGCCACGCCGCCGGGCCCGCGGGGATCGAGGCCTATCTGGAGGAGCCGCTCGCCTCCCGCCTCGTCATGTCCATGAAGAGCTACCTGGCGCAGCGCAGCTTCACCGAGACCCGGATCTTCGGCCGCCGCTTCACGCTGGAATCCCTCGTCGCCCTCTTCCTGCGGGAACTCCTGGCCCCCTTCGGCGAGGCGCTGCAGGGCGCGCGGGTGGTGGTGGGCCGCCCCGTCCGCTTCGTCGGCGCCAACCCCGCTTCCGGCGGCGCGGACGACGCCTTCGGCGAGACCCGCCTGCGCGCCGCCTTTGCCGCCGCCGGCCTGCCCGAGGTGGCGGTGGCGCTGGAGCCCGCCGCCGCCGGCCAGCGATTCGCCGCCGGGATTGACCGTCCCTCCACCGTGCTGGTGGGCGATTTCGGCGGTGGCACCAGCGACTTCTCGGTGATGCGCTTTGATCCCGGACCGCCAGCGACCGTGACGGCGCTCGGCCACGCCGGCGTCGGCCTCGCGGGGGACGCCTTCGACACCCGGATCATCGACCGCGTCGTCTCCCCGCGGCTCGGCAAGGGCGACGAGTACCGGGTGATGGGCAAGCCGCTGCCGGTGCCCCCGGCCTGGTACGCCAGCTTCGCCCGCTGGCACCAGCTGCCCCTGATGCGCGGCCCGAAGACCCTGCGCGACATCGCTGACGTCGCCCGCACCGCCGACCACCCGGAGCGCCTGCACCGGCTGATCCGGCTCATCGAGGACGAGGCGGGCTACGCCCTCTACCGCGCCGTCTCCTCCGCCAAGGCCGCGCTTTCTTCCGCCGAGAGCACCGTGCTGACCTTCCAGCACGAGGACTTCACCATCGAGGCCCCGATCGCCCGCGCCGACTTCGAATCCTGGATCGCCCCCGACCTCGCCCGGATGGAAGCCGCCGTGGACGCCGCCCTCGCCGATGCCGGCATCCGCCCGGAGGGGGTGGACCGGGTCTTCCTCACCGGCGGCACCTCCCTCGTGCCCGCCGTCCGCGCCCTCTTCGCCCGGCGCTTCGGGGAGGAGCGGATCTTCGGCGGCGGCGAGTTCGTCTCCGTGGCCGAAGGGCTGGCGCTGATGGGGCGGGACGCTGCCTAACTCATCCCCCGGCTGCCGCGCATGTAGCGCCGCTCCGGCCGGTACGCGGTGCGGAGGAAGAGGCGGCGCAGGGCGCGGCCCAGGCGCGGAATGGTAAAGCGCTGAATCATGGGGCAGCTCCCTTGGCAGGGCCATGTTGCAGTGCGATCGGTGAACGGAACGTCACCAGCCCGACATGGTTCGTCCTCTCCGCACCCTCCACGCGGTTGACCCGGCGCCCTGCGGCCCATATACCGCGCCCCTTCCCCGGGGGACGGCTCACGTCGCCCCGCCCCTCGACGTGTGGCCAGGCTGACCGATGAAGATCCGTAACTCCCTCAAGACCGCGAAGACCCGGGACAAGAACTGCGTGCTGGTGCGCCGCCGCGGCCGCCTCTACGTCCTGAACAAGAAGAACCCGCGCCTGAAGGCCCGCCAGGGCTGATTTCCGGGCACTGATCTCTGGGCGCTGACATCCGGGGTCTGACCGCCGGTCGGGGCGTCCCCGTCCGGCCCCTCCCGCCCTGATGCGCCGCGAAGCCGCCCGGGATCCCCCCCGGGCGGTTTCGCGCGTTGTGGGCCCGGCACCCGGGGCGGGCCCTGGCGGATTTTCCGGCCGTAATGCATGGTCCCGCAATTCTGCGCGCCGCATAGGGGGCGGCGGATTCCGGGAGTCGACGTCATGGATTCGGTCGCCTCCTTCTCGGCCGCGCCCGCCAACGCGCCGGCGGCGCGGGTGCAGCGCCTCGCGGCCGGCTGGCTCTGCCTGATCGCCGTCGCCGCCACGGTCCTGCTCATGCCCTTCGCTGGGAATGCCGGGCCGGTGATCCCGGGCTTCGTCCTGATCAACCAGACCTCCCTCGTCGCCGCCTACGCGCTCAGCGCCTGGGTTCTCTTCTCCCAGTTCCGCCGCTCCAGGAGCCTGCCGCTGCTGCTTTTCGCGGCGGGCACGCTCTACACGGCCGCCATCGTCCTCCTGCAATTGCTGAGCTTCCCCGGCGTGGTCGCGGGCGGCCGCCTGGTCGGCTCCGGGCCGGAGACCACCACCTGGCTCTGGACCTTCTGGCACCTGGGCCCGCCCGCCTGCACCCTGGCCTATGCCCTCGCCATGCGCGGCGAGGGGCCCCGGCCCGTGCCGGCGAAAGCGAAGGGCTGGGCAGCGGGGTTGGCCGCCCTTGCCGCCCTGGCCGCGGCCGGGCTCTCCGCCTTGGTCGCCACCGCCGGCCTGCCCTGGCTGCCGCACCAGGTGACGGGGGACGACTACACGGCCCTCACCACCTCCGGCGTCGGCCCGGCGGTGCAGCTTCTCACCATCGGCGCGCTGATCCTCGTCTGGCGCGTCACGAAGGGCCGGCGCACGGTGTTCGACCTCTGGGTCGCGGCCTCCATGCTGCTGCTCGTTCTCGACAACTTCCTCACCATGGCCGGGGGCGCCCGCGCCTCCGTGGGCTGGTATGTTGGCCGGATCGAGGCGCTGGTCTCCGCCTTCGTCATCCTCGGCGCCTACCTGCACGAGGTGGATGCGCTGCGCGCCCGGGCCGAGGCGGCCGCCGAGGAGGCCGCGCGGGCCGGGGCGGCAATGCGGCAGGCACAGAAGATGGAGGCGGTGGGCCGTCTGACCGGTGGAATCGCGCACGACTTCAACAATCTTCTGATGGTCGTCACCTCGGGCTTCGACATGATCCGCCGGCGGCCGGAGGACAGGGCCCGGGTGCTGAAGCTGGCCGATGCGGGGCTGGAGGCGGCGCAGCGCGGCGCCCGCCTCACCCGCCAGCTCCTCACCTTCGCACGGCGGCAGAACCTGCGGCCGGAGACGATGAACCTCAACGCCTCGCTGATGGACTTCGAGCCGCTGGCGCAGCGGGCGCTGGGCGAGGCAACCGAGCTGCGGATGGAACTGGACCCGGCCCTGCACCCCGCCCGCGTCGATCCCGGCGAGTTCGAGGCGGCCGTGCTGAACCTCGTGGTGAACGCGCGGGACGCGTTGCCGGCCGGGGGAGGCCGCGTGACGGTCGCCACCCGAAGCCGGTCGCGCGCGCCGGGCACGGCACCCGCGCTGACTGAGCCGCTGCCGGCGGGCGACTACGTCGTCGTCTCTGTGGCTGATACCGGCCGGGGGATGGACGAGGCGACGCGCCTGCAGGCCTTCGAGCCCTTCTTCACCACGAAGGAGTTCGGCAAGGGCTCCGGCCTCGGCTTGAGCCAGGTCTACGGCTTCGCCCGCGCGGCCGGCGGGGCGGTGGAGATCGCCTCCACCCCCGGCCAGGGCACGCTGGTGGAGATCTGGCTGCCCCGGGCGGAGCACGCGCAGCAGCCGGCGGTGCCCGCCGGACCCGCCGGCACCGGCGCCGCCTCCTCGCTCCGCCGCGCGGAGGAGGGGGAGGTGGTGCTGGCCGTGGAGGACGAGCCGGCCGTGCTGGAGGCGGTGGTGGAGAACCTGCGCGACCTCGGCTACCGCGTGATCCCGGCGCGGGACGCGGCCGAGGCGCTGGAGCACCTGCGCGGCAGCGCCCGGGTGGACATCCTCTTCTCCGACGTGGTGATGCCCGGCGGCATGAACGGCGTGCAACTGGCGGTGGAGGCCGGGCGCCTGCGGGCGGGCCTGCACGTGCTGCTCACCTCCGGCTACACGGATGAGGCGCTGAGCGGCCAGCACGGCGTTCCCACCGACGTGCCGATCCTCACCAAGCCCTACCGGCGGGAGGAACTGGCCGATCGGCTGCGGGTGGCGCGGCAGGCCGACGCACGCCCGACAGGAGATTGAGGCGGCGCTTGCCCCGGCGGCCCTCCGATCCCATCCTTGGCGGCAAGAAATCAAGGACGCCCGCATGATCGCCCTGCCCCTGCCCAAGCCGGAGGTGCTGGGCCGCCGCAACGAAATCCTGGCCGGGCTGCGCGCCCTGGTGCCGGGCGATGGCGTGATCACGGAGCCCTTGCGGCTGCGCCCCTACGAGACAGACGGCCTCTCCGCCTATCGGCAGATGCCGCTGGCCGTTGTCCTGCCCACCTCCACGGAACAGGTGGCCGCCGTGCTGCGCTTCTGCCGGGACAACGGCGTGCGCGTGGTGCCCCGCGGCGCCGGCACCAGCCTCTCCGGCGGGGCGCTGCCGCTGGCGGATGCCGTGGTGGTCGGCATGATGCGGATGAACCGCATCCTGGAGGTCTCCTTCGAGGACCGGCTGGCGGTGGTGGAGGCCGGCGTCACCAATCTCGGCATCACCAAGGCCGTGGAGGGCCAGGGCTTCTTCTACGCGCCCGATCCCTCCTCCCAGCTCGCCTGCATGATCGGCGGCAACGTGATGATGAACTCGGGCGGCGCGCACTGCCTGAAGTACGGCGTCACCGCCAACAACCTGCTCGGCGTGAAGATTGTCACGGTCGACGGCGAGGTGCTGGAGATCGGCGGCGCCCACCTGGACGCCGCCGGCTACGACTGGCTGGGCATCATCACCGGCAGCGAGGGCCAGCTCGGCATCGTGACGGAGGTCACCGTCCGCATCCTCCGCGCGGCGGAGGGCCAGCGCGCCATGCTCGCCGCCTTCCGCTCCACGGAGGTCGCGGGCGCCGCGGTGGACGCCATCATGGCCAGCGGCGTCATCCCCGTGGCGCTGGAATTCATGGACCGCCCCTGCATCCACGCCTGCGAGGCCTTCGCCCATGCCGGCTATCCGCTGGACGCGGAGGCGATGCTCATCATCGAGGTGGAGGGCAGCGCGGAGGAGCAGGACGCGCTGCTGGAAAGCATCCGCGGCATCTGCGCGCGCTTCGATCCCATCTCCATGCGCGTGGCCACCAGCGCGGAGGAATCCACCGCCATCTGGAAGGGCCGCAAGGGCGCCTTCGGGGCCGTGGGCCGCATCTCGCCGGACTACCTCTGCATGGACGGCACCATCCCTACCGGGGAGCTACCCCACGTGCTGCGCCGGATCGGGGAGATGAGCGAGGAGTACGGCCTCGGCGTCGCCAACGTCTTCCACGCGGGCGACGGGAACCTGCACCCCCTCATCATGTTCGACGCCAACGACCCCGAGAGCTTCCGCCGCGCCGAAGCCTTCGGCGCCGACATCCTGCGCCTCTGCGTGGAGGTGGGCGGCTGCCTCACGGGGGAGCACGGCGTGGGCGTGGAGAAGCGCGACCTGATGCCCGTGCAGTTCACCGCCCCCGAGCTGGCCCAGCAGCGCCGCGTGAAGTCCGCCTTCGATCCGGACTGGCTGCTGAACCCCGCGAAGGTCTTTCCGCTGGAGGGCAACGGCGCCCTGACCGTCGCCGCTGAATGAGCGCCGTCCTTGACCTTGCGCCGAGCACGGAGGAGGGCGTCGCGACCGCCCTCCGCAATGCCGCCGCGCCCCTGGCCGTGGAGGGCAGCGGGACCACGCTGGGCATGCTTCGTCCCGTCCAGGCCTCCCGCACCCTTTCCACCCGCAACCTGACGGGCATCACCCTCTACCGCCCGCAGGAGATGGTCCTCTCCGCCCGCGCCGGCACCACCCTGCCGGAGATCGAGGCCGCCCTGGGGGAGCACAACCAGATCCTCGTGCCGGAGCCGCCCGACCTGCGCGCCCTGCTGGGCACGGAGGGCGCGCCGCCCCCCACCATCGGCGGGCTGGTGGCCGCCAACCTCTCCGGCCCCCGCCGCATCACCGGCTTCGCCCTGCGGGACACCGTGCTCGGCATCCGCTTCGTCAACGGGGCGGGGGAGGTGCTGCGCTCCGGCGGCCGGGTCCACAAGAACGTCACGGGGCTGGACCTCTGCAAGCTGCTGGCGGGCAGCCACGGCACGCTCGGCGTCATCACGGAGGTGACGCTGAAGCTCGGCCCCGCCGCCCCGCGCACCGCCACCCTGGCGGTCCCGGTGGAGGACGAGGCGGCGGGCATCGCCGCCCTCTCGGCCGGCCTCACCAGCCCCTACGGCGTGACGGGCGCGGCGATGCTGCCGGCCGGCACCGCGGCCGCAGGCCTGTCCGGCCCCGTCGCCCTGCTACGGCTCGAGGACCTGGAGGCCTCCGTGAACTACCGCATGGCCCGCCTGCAGGGGGCGCTGCCCGGCGGCCGCGTGCTGGAGGGCGACGAATCCCGTGCCCTCTGGCGCGCCATCCGCGACGCCGCGCCCCTCTCGCCAGGAGAGGCGGAAGCGGTGTGGCGCCTCTCCCTCCGCCCCTCCGCAGCGCCCGCCGCCGTGCGGGCGCTGCGCGGCGCGATCGGTGCCCGCCTCCTCCTGGACTGGGGCGGCGGCCTCATCTGGGCCGTGGGCCCGGCCACCGAGGCGGCGCATGAGGCGGTGGTGGGCGCGGCCCGCGCCGCGGGCGGAACCTTCACCCTGTTCCGCGCACCGGACCCGCTGCGCGCCGCCGTGGCGGTGATCCCGCCGGAACCGCCCGCCCTGGCCGCCATCGCCGCCCGCGTGAAGGCCGCGCTGGACCCCACCGGCCGGCTCAACCCGGGGCGGATGCGCCCCGGGGCCTGACGAGGGGGCCTGACGAGGGGGCCTGCTCACGCATTGCTGTCTGTTGCAGATGCGTCGGCGCGGCCAATCTCCGCCCGCGAATCCCGCGGAGGAACAGACGTGATGCGGTTGCAGACTACCCGCCAGGGCGCCCTCGCCCTTGCCTTTCTCGCCGGCCTGGCCGGGCCCGCCCTCGCGCAGGGCCAGGGCAACCCGAGCTTCAACCTGGTGAACCGGTCCGGCCAGACGATCGAGCAGCTCTACGCTTCCTCCGCCCAGCAGAGCACCTGGGGCCGCGACCTGCTGGGGAACGACGTGCTGCCGAACGGCGGCAGCTTCGCCGTGCGCCTGCCCGCCGGCCAGTGCAACAACGACATCCGCGTGGTGTACCAGGGCGGCCGGTCCGAGGAGCGCCGCGGCGTGGACACCTGCCGCACGAACGAGGTCGTCTTCGGCCAGCAGGGCCAGGGGCAGGGACAGGGCCAGCGCGGGGCCGACGGCAAGCGCGGCGGCGCGGGCCAGGCCGGCCGTTCCGGCAACCCCTCCTTCAACCTGGTGAACCGCACCAACAAGACGATCCAGGTCCTGCGCGCCTCCCCCTCCTCCGAGAGCAACTGGGGCGAGGACCGGCTGGGCAACGCGACCGTCCCGCCCGGCGGCCGCTTCGCCATCCGCCTGCCGGCCGGCGAGTGCAGCTACGACGTGCGCGTGGAGTACGAGAACCGCTCCGCCGAGGAGGTGCACGGCGTGGACCTCTGCAGCGTGAGCGACGTGAGCTTCCCCGACCGGGGCTGAGCCCAGGGGCTGCTCCCAGGGCCGACCACGAGGGCCGGCGCGGCCCGCTTCTTGCGATCCCATCATGACCGGGCGGGACCCGCCCATCATGATGGGGAACAGAGGCATGACGGGACCGATTGGCCGCCGGGCGCTCGGCGCGGGATTGGCGGGGCTCGGCGGCGGGCTTCTCGCCGCGCCCCGCCTCTCCCTCGCGCAGGCGCCGCACCGGCTGAAGTTCACGCTCGATTGGACGATCCACGGCGGCTACTCCTTCGCCGTGGCGGCCGAGCGGAACGGCATCTTCCGCCGCCACAACCTGGAGATGCCGATCAACCGCGGCTACGGCTCCGGCCGCGTGCCCATCGACATCGCCGCCGGCACCTACGAGCTCGGCTTCGGCGACCTGACGCCGCAGCTCCGTTTCATGGCGGAGAACCCGGGCCGCGAGCTCGTCTGCGTCGCCATCCTCTATGACCGCTCGCCCCTCTCGGCCACCGTGCGCGCGGACGGGCCGATCCGCGAGCCGAAGCAGCTCGCCGGCAAGACCCTCGCCGCGCCGGAACTCGACGGCGGGCGGCAGATCTTCCCGGTCTTCGCCCAGGCCATCGGGCTCGACCTCGGCTCCATCAACTGGATGAGCGTCTCGCCGGAGCTGCGCGAGCCGATGCTCATGCAGAGGCGGGCCGACGGCGTCACCGGCTTCGTCACCTCCACCGCCCTCTCGCTGAAGGCGCTGGGGATGGATCTGCCGCAGCAGCGGATCTTCTACTACCGGGATGCGGGCCTCGACTTCTACGGCTCCGGCCTCGTCACCACCCGCGCCGTGCTGCGGGAGAAGCCGGAGGCCCTCCGCGCCGCCGTCGCCGCCCTCACCGAGGGTATGGTCTGGGCCTACAGGAACCCCGCCGAGGCGGTGGCCACCCTGAAGACGCGGGAGCCCCTGATCGACCTGCCCATCGAGGCGGAGCGCCAGAAGCTGGCCTTCGACCAGATGCTGATCTCCGACCCCGTGATGCGGAACGGCCTTTCCTTCGTGGAGCCGGCCCGGCTGAAGCGGCAGATCGACGCCACGGTGGACACGTTCAGGCTGCCGAACCGTCCGACGCCGGAGCAGGCCTTCACCGACGAGTTCCTGCCGGCAAGGAACCTGCGGATGCTCGCCTGACGGGAAGGGGGCGGGCCTTCAGCCCGCCTCCGCCGCCGCCAACTCGTCCACCGTCCGCACGTAGGCGTCCGCGTCGAACTTCTTCAGCGTGGCGGCGCCGAGCGAGCGCACGTTGCCGTAGACCGGCCGCGGCCCCCAGGGCCGGTCGTGCAGGCCGAAGAGCCAGGTGACGTTGGTGAAGGAGTTCGCGTCCCGCCCGTCGATGAAGTAGCGGTTGTTCAGCCGCAGCGTCGTGTCGAAGGCCTCCTCGGGGGTAGGGGACCACTCCAGGATCTTCTTCCCCCAGTACATGCGCATGTGGTTGTGCATGTAGCCCGTCTCCCGCATCTCCTTCATCGCCGCGTTCCAGTAGCGGTCGTGCGTCTCCCCGGCCTCGAACTGCGCGGCGGTGTAGAGGAAGGGGCGCGCGTCGCCCCGGTGCAGGTCCAGCGTCTTGCGCGCCCAGGCCGGGGCCGCCTCGTAGCTGTCGTAGTGCGGCTCGTAGCGCAGGTGGTTCATCGCCAGCTCCCGCCGGACGATCAGCTCCTCCAGGTAGGACTGCCGGTCCTCCGGCCCGCCCGCCGGGGAAGCGCGCACCGCCAGCGCGATCGCCACGGGCGAGATCTGGCCGAAATGCAGGTAGGGACTCATGTGGGACGCCGCGCCGGCCTCCGGCCGCCCGCGATTCGTCCCGTAATCCCCGAACGGCCCGGACAGGTACGCCTTCAGCCGCCGCTCCGCCTCCGCCGTGCCGCCCCGGAAGCGCCTTACCGGCCGCACGGATTGGTCCGTCCTCAGCCCCGCGACGAGGCGGGGAACATCGGAGAGGTCCAGCGTGCTCTCCGGCACCGCCTCCATTCTCCGCCGCACCCGCCTCTCCTTCAGCGGCACCAGGTACTCGTCCAGCAGCCGCCCGATCCTCGGCCGCAGCGTGCGCGCGCCGATCTCGTGCTTCGGCGAGGCGGTGCCTACCGGCACCACCGCGTCCCCCTCCACCCGCACCACGCGCCAGGGCGCGCGCGCCACGAAGGCCGCCTGGATGGCGAGGACCGGGCGTATCTCGCTGCGGTCGCAGACCACCAGCGCGGCATCCCCCGCCATCTCCAGCGCGGTCTCCACCGGCGGCCTGCGCCGGGCCACGAAGCCAATTCCCCGCTTCTCCAGCGCGGGGCCGACTTCCGCGAGCCCTTCCAGCAGGAAGGCCCAGTGACGGGCGGTCGTCTCGGGGATGTCCTCGGCGATACCGTAGCAGACGAGCACGGGCAGCCCGCGCTCGTTCGCCAGGTCCACCGCGTGCTCCAGCGCGGGGTTGAAGCGCGCGCGCTGCGACAGCCCCATCCAGTAGAGGACGTAGCGGCCGTCCGGGTTCTCCGGCGCGTCCTTGATCGTTTCGAGGCGGCTTGGCTGGATCATCGCCCGGCGATGTGGGGGCGGGGGCGGGTTTGTCAGCCCGCCGCCAGCAGCCCCGGCAGGTCCAGCCGCCGCGTGAACATCGCCAGCGATCCGTCCGGGCGCCGCGGCCATTCCGCTTCCGGCCGGTCGACATAAAGCTCCACCCCGTTCCCGTCCGGGTCGCGCAGGTAGATCGCCTCCGATACGCCGTGGTCGGACGCCCCGTCCAGCCGGATCCCCGCCGCCAGCACCGCGCGCACCGCCCGCGCCAGCGAGGCCCGGTCCGGGTAGAGCAGCGCGACGTGGAACAGCCCCGTGGTGCCGGGCGCCGGCGGCGGCCCGCCCTCGCTCTCCCAGGTGTTGAGCGCGATGTGGTGGTGGTAGCCGCCCGCCGAGAGGAAGGCCGCGCCGGGGAAGCGCCCCGTCTCCTCCAGCCCGATCACGTCGCGCCAGAAGCCAAGAGCGCGGTCGAGGTTGGAGACCTTCAGGTGCGTGTGCCCGATCCGCAGCCCGGCGGGCGCGTTTGGGGCTCTCTCGGCCGGGGTTCTCTCGGCCGGGGCTCTCTCGGATGGGGCGGTGCTGGTGTCGGGCATGGCCGGGATTCCTCTTCCCCGCCAATCTCGTGCCGCCGGCGCCGCGCGCCCAATCGTCATCGGAAATGGGCGGCATGGACGCCGCCAATGGGCAACGGGGGCGCACCGGCCGGCGTTCCCCCGGGCGCAACCCCCGACAGAGCCCCCGACAGAGCCGGAGAACCACATGGCCCAGGACCTCACAGGCGCGAGCCGCCGCGGCCTGCTCCGCGCGGGCGGGCTGACCGCCGCCGGCCTGGCGCTCGGCGCCGCCGGCGCGCCCGGCTACCCGGCCCCCGCCGAGACCGACATCGGCGGCGTGCAGGACGGCCGCGTGCGGTACCCCAACTGGCGCGGCGAGGCCGAGCCGCCCCCGCCGCCAGCCCCCAACCCGCTGCCGCCCGGGGAGCGCGTGGGCTACGCCATCATCGGCCTCGGCCGCATCAGCGTGGAGGAGGTGCTGCCCGCCTTCGGCGAGGCAAGGATGTCCCGCCCCGTGGCGCTGGTGACGGGCAGCCCGGAGAAGGGCCGCGCCGTGGCCCGTCGCTACGGCATCCCGGAGAGCGCCGTCCACTCGTACCAGGAGCTGGAGAAGCTCAAGGAAAACCCGGCGGTGGGGGCCGTCTACATCGGCCTGCCCAACGCCATGCACCGGGAGTACACGGAGCGCAGCGCGGCGATCGGCAAGCACGTGCTCTGCGAGAAGCCGATGGCGAACACGCCGGAGGAGGCGGCCGCGATGGTGGCGGCCTGTGCCCGCGCGCGGGTGCGGCTGATGATCGCCTATCGCTGCCAGTACGAGCCCTTCAACCGCGAGGCCATCCGCATCGTCCGCAGCGGGGAACTCGGCAGGCTGCGCTCTATCGAGGCGACGAACGTGCAGTCCTCCGGCACCGCGGACCAGTGGCGCTTCGACCGCGCCCTGGCCGGCGGCGGCGCGCTGCCCGACATCGGCCTCTACTGCCTCAACGCGACCCGCTACCTCACCGGCGAGGAGCCGGAGGACGTCTTCGCCCGCCTCTACTCCCCCTCCGGCGACGCCCGCTGGAAGGAGGTGGAGGAGAGCGTCTCCTTCATGCTGCGCTTCCCCTCCGGCGTGATCGCGAACTGCCTCACCTCCTACGACAGCTTCAACGACAAGAGCATGCGACTGCACTTCGAGAAGGGGACGGTGGAGATGCCGGACGCCTTCGCCTACCGCGGCCAGCAGATGTACGTGGCGCAGCGGCGGGGCGGGGTGGCCGTGCGGGAGCAGAAGCGGATCGAGCCGAAGAACCAGTTCGCGCAGGAGCTGGACCACTTCGCGGAGTGCGTGCGGGAGAACCGCCAGCCCCACACCCCCGGCGAGGAGGGCGCGCAGGACCAGGCGCTGATCGCCGCCATCTACCGCTCCGCCGCCGAGGGGCGCCCGGTGCAGACGCCCAAGCCCCCCGGTCCCACGCGCGGGCCGGAGCCGGCCCAGGGCGGCTGACCGCGCCCGCCCGGAGATCGCGGGGTCTGACGGCCGGCGGGCCTGCGGCTTGACGGCGCGCGCGGCGGGGGAGCAGAAACCCCCGCCCGGGGCCGCGCGCGCCGGCCGCAAGCGTTAGCGTCATCCAACGCGCCCCCGGGCCGGCCACGGCCCCGACCGAGGCGCATCGCGCATGAATTCCGAACCCGTCTCCGCGTGGCGGCTCCTGCCCTTCGTGGCGATCGTGCTGACCGGCTTCCTGGCCATCGCCCTGCCGCTTCCCGTCTTCTCGCTCCGCGTCCACAACGAGCTCGGCTTCAGCCTCGTCACCGCCGGCTGGGTGACGGGGATCCAGTCCCTCGCCACCATCCTCACCCGGCAATGGGCGGGCGCGCTGATCGACCGGCGCGGCCCGCGCTGGGGGGCCTTGATGGGGCTGCCGCTCGCCGTCCTCTCCGGCCTTACCTACCTCGCCTCCACCTGGATCCCGGACCCCCAGCTCTCGCTCGCCGTGCTCGTGGCGGGGCGGCTGATCATGGGGCCGGCCGAGAGCCTTTTCCTCATCGGCGCCATGACCTGGGGGATCCTCACCCTCGGCGCGCGGCGCACGGGGCTGGTGATGACTTGGCAGGGCATCGCCATGTTCACCGCGCTCGGCCTCGGCGCGCCGATCGGGCTCCTTCTCATGGACCGGGGCGGCTTCGCGGCCGTGGCGCTGGCCACCGCCGCCCTGCCACTGGTCGGGTTCGCGATCGCCCTCTCTCGGCCAGCCATCGCGCCGATCGCGCGCGCGGCCCGCGCCTCCTTCCTTGGGATGATCGGGCTGGTGTGGCGGGAAGGGCTCGCCCTCTGCCTCGGCATCGTGCCCCAGGCGGTGCTGAGCGGCTTCGTCGCGCTCTACTTCGCCAGCCGCGGCTGGGAAGGGGCGGGGCTCTCCCTCACCGGTTTCGGGATCGGCTTCATCCTTGTCCGCGCCCTCCTCTCCCACCTGCCGGACCGGATCGGCGGGACACGGGTGGCCGCCCTCTCGCTGCTGGTTGAGGCTGTGGGCCAGCTGCTGCTGTGGACGGCGCCGAACGTGACGGTGGCGCTGCTCGGCGCCACCCTCACCGGCGCCGGCTTCTCCCTTATCTACCCCGCCCTGGGCGTGGAGGTGGTGCGGCGCGTGCCGGAGGCCAGCCGGGGCCTCGCCATCGCCAGCTTCAGCGCCTTCCTCGACATCGCCGTGGGCCTCGCTGGGCCCCTGGCCGGGCTGATCGTGGGGATCGGTGGCTACCCCGCGATCTTCCTGGCCGGGGCGGTCGGCTGTCTCATCGGGCCGCTCCTGCTCATCCGCCGGAAGCCCGGCGACGCCTGAATAAACGGAAGGGGCGGCGGATCACTCCGCCGCCCCTTCGTTACCCCGGCCGGAAAGCCGGCGATCAGTCCACCGCGAGCCTGCGCTCGACGATCTGCCGCTTCATGTTCTTCTGCAGCTTCTCGAAGGCGCGCACCTCGATCTGGCGCACCCGCTCGCGGGAGATGTTGTACTGCTGGGAGAGCTCCTCCAGCGTCGTGGGCTCCTCCTTCAGTCGCCGCTCGATCAGGATGTGGCGCTCCCGGTCGTTCAGCGTCTGCAGGGCGGAATTGAGCAAATCGCGCCGGTTGGTCATGTCCTCCCGGTCGGCGAGCTCCTCCTCCTGGCTCTCGCTGTCGTCCACCAACCAGTCCTGCCACTCACCCTCGCTGTCGGAGCGGATGGGCGCGTTCAGGCTGTTGTCCGGGCTCGCCAGGCGGCGGTTCATGGACACCACGTCCTGCTCCGGCACCTGCAGCACGCGGGCGATCTTCTCCACCTGCTCCGGCTTCAGGTCGCCCTCCTCGAGGGCGGCCATCTGACCCTTCAGGCGGCGCAGGTTGAAGAACAGCTTCTTTTGCGCGGCGGTGGTGCCCATCTTCACCAGCGACCAGGAGTGCAGGATGTACTCCTGGATCGCGGCGCGGATCCACCACATGGCATATGTGGCCAGGCGGAAGCCGCGATCCGGGTCGAACCGCTTCACCGCCTGCATCATGCCGACATTGCCCTCGGAGATCAGCTCGCCCACCGGCAGGCCGTAGCCGCGGTAGCCCATAGCGATCTTCGCGACGAGGCGGAGGTGGGAGGTGACAAGCTTGTGCGCCGCGCCCTCGTCCTGGCTGTCACGCCAGCGCTTGGCGAGGTTCAGCTCCTCCTCGGGCGCCAGCATGGGGAATTTCCGGATCTCCTGCAGGTAGCGGGAGAGGTTGCCCTCGGGGGCAATCGGTATCATCGCAGTGGAAGCCATAGAAGCGTCTGCCTCCTTAACCGGCCGGGCAGCCCCCGGGTTTGGCGGGCGCGCGGACGGAAAAGCCGTTGGCACGGAACATCCGTACCTCCTTCCGCGCACCGGGCCCTGAGCCCTGAAGAACGCCGGCCATCCCCAATGTTTTCCGCCCGTTTTCGCGGACGCGAAGGTGAGGATGGACCGACTTCCTTACGGCGCCCTGTCGTGGCACCCAGCCGCTGAAGCTGAAGAGCTTGTAATCTATTCGCGCGATGTTCGCAAGCAAAACCAGACCGCGCAAGTCGGGTTAGGCGAGGTGTCACGCAGCTGTGTCCAAGGCCTCCACCAGCGCGGCCATGTCCGGCGGCAGGGGGGAGGAGAAGGACAGGGGCGCCCCCGTGACGGGATGCCGGAACCCCAGTGACTGCGCGTGCAGCGCCTGCCGGGGAAAGGCCAGCAGCGCCTCCCGAGATGCGTCCGGCAGGCCGCGCGAGACCGCCGGGACGCGCCGGCAGTAGACGGGGTCCCCCACCAGCGGGTGTCCGATATGCGCCATGTGCACGCGGATCTGGTGGGTGCGCCCCGTCGCCAGCCGGCAGCGGACCAGCGCGCAGGCGGTACCCCAGGCCCGCTCCGTCGCGAAATGGGTCAGCGCGTGCTTTCCCCCGCGGGTGACCACGGCCATCCGCTTGCGGTCCGCCGGATGGCGCCCGATCGCCGCCTCCACGCTGCCCGCGGCGGGGGAGGGGACGCCCCAGGCCAGCGCCAGGTAGCTCCGCTCCAGGTCCCGCTCCGCGAAGGCGGTGGAGAGGGCGTGGTGGGCGGCCTCGGATTTGGCCACCACCATCACCCCGCTCGTCTCCTTGTCCAGCCGGTGGACGATGCCCGGCCGCTTCTCCCCCCCGATGCCCGAGAGCTCCTCCCCCGCATGGGCGAGGATGGCGTTCACCAGGGTGCCGTCCGGATTGCCGGGTGCGGGGTGCACCACCAGCCCCGCCGGCTTGTCCAGCACGATCAGGTCCCGGTCCTCGAAGAGGATCGTCAGGTCCATGGCCTGGGGCAGGGGGGTCGCGGCCTCCGGCGGGGGCACGCCGAGGGTATAGACGGCCCCGGGCCGCAGCGCCTCCGAGGAGTCGCGCGTCACCGCCCCGTCCCGCGCCGCGTGCCCGCCCTCCACCAGCGCCTTGACGCGGGAGCGGGAGAGACCGCCCATGCCGGCGAAGGCCCGGTCCAGCCGGTCCCCCGCCTGCCCGGCGGTGGCGGTGAAGGAGAGGACCACTGGCCCGTCAGCGGAGGTGTCGTTGCGCGCGCTCAAGATTCTCGTTGCCGTCATGGGGGTGCTGATCGTCGCCGGCACCGTGACGCTGGTTGTGATGATCATCCAGCGCGCCGGCAAGGCCGTGCCCGCTGCGCCCTCCGTCCCGGCCGCCGAGCTCTCCCTCCGGCAGCCGCCGGGCACCCGCATCGCCGGCATCGCCCCCGGCGCCGAGGGGCGGCTGGCGGTCTGGGTCCAGCGGCCAGACGGCGAGCGCCTGGTGATCCTGGACACGCGCGGCGGCGCCGTGCTGGGCGAGATCCGCGTGGGGGAGTGAGGCGGTGCACCGCAAGCCGCACCTGCCCGAGAAGACCTGCGCCACATGCGGGCGGCCCTTCGCGTGGCGCAAGAAGTGGGCGAGGGACTGGGAGGCGGTCCGCCACTGCTCCGACGCCTGCCGCAGCGGGCGGCGCGCGGCCGCGAAAAAGAATGAAGAATCCGCCCGAACCCCGCTTGCACCCCCCGGACAGGGCGGATAGAAGGCGCCTCCCGACGGCCACGTCCCCATCGTCTAGAGGCCTAGGACACCGCCCTCTCACGGCGGTAACAGGGGTTCGAATCCCCTTGGGGACGCCAATCGGCGTTGATTTTTATTGCGGTTTCCGGTCAGTTCGGACCAGAGCCCAACGATCACCCTCCCCGCGCACATCACCGAGCACGTTCCTCCCTCGCGGTTCCCAGCACTGTTCTGTGCTGACTGGCGCCGAAGGTGACTTGGTCTGCCCTGCGCTCCTCAAGCTCTCGCCCCGGGGTCGTTGCGACGGTCCTCATGACCTATCCTCCTGACGACCGGCGGGGTGCACCGGGCATTGACCTGGACCGAGTGAGACCAGCACAAGTTGGTCAGGATCGAAGATCGCGGCTCGGCTCGTAACGTCGGCGGAGAGCGCGTTAGGTGAAAGGAAGCAGGATTGAGAAAGCCCAATTACAACCAGGATCGCCTGCAGCGCGAGCGGGACAAGGCCGCGAAGGCCCAGGCCAAGGAGCAAAAGAAGCTGGATCAGCGGGAAGCGAAGAACGCGGCCCGGCCGGACGCCGAGCCTGCCGAGGATAGCACCGACGAGCGCTGATGATGCGCGGCGCCGAGTCCATCGCGCCAGCAGGGGCGGGGCAGGGGTGCGCATGCGGCAGGCTCGGAAGGGCGTCGCGCGGTGATCGTCTGAGTGTCTTCGGCGGTGCGGCCGGCTCGTCCCGTTCTTTGTCATGGTGCCCGTTGCCGGCCTCGAGACCGCCGGTCCATGGCCTTTCTCGGCCGGGTTCGTGCTCGTCGAAGCACTGACACTGCCGCTCGGCCTGTGGCTTAACCGGAGATCCGCCCGTGCGATCCCCCGTGAGACGGCTGGGCCGGCCCGTGCACAACCCGCTTACGGCCCTGCTCCGCGCCGCTTCTACGGCCTTGCGATGCAGTGGTGGTCAGTCCTGATGATTGGCTCCGGCGTACCGCTGCTCACTAAGCAGGAGCCGGAGAGAGAGGCGCGTCGCACAAGCACGTCACCGATAGAAGTGCTGCTCGAAGGTTAGCCCGTGGGAGTCGGCGAGGTAGCGCCGCGCCGCCAGCCACTCGCCCGGCTGCACCATCAACCTGCTCCCCCGCGCCGCGTTATGGCGGGACCTTCAGGGAGATCTCGCATGGCAAAGGCCGGCTATTTTGCGCGCCCGGTTGGGGCGGACGGAAAGCACCATCCACACGTTACCAGCAAGGAAGAGCAGGAGCCGGGCAAGTGGTCCGACACCGTCCACAAGGTGGCGGACACCGTCCGCGGCTGGCTCGGCGCTCCCGCCAGCACCAAGGAGAGCTGACGGCTTAGGTTTGAAGGCGCCGGCTGCCTGCTCTCGAGGCTGCCGGCGCCGAGGTCATTGCCGGGGCAGGAGCGAAGTTGGAGGATCTCTAGCCGCTGTACCGTTCTGCCGGCGCCAATCCAACGACTGCAAAGCGCCGAGCATAGATTTTCGGCCCCTGCTGGATGATGTTTCAAGCTGCACTGGGCGCCGCCCCGGTCGTGCCGATAGCAGTTTGAGGGGCGTCACTCGAACTGCCACGAGCCTTGTCCCCACACCTCGCTCCCCGCGTCGCGCACGAGTCGCGCAACCCCGGTCGCTGACGTGCCCTGCGACCGGTGTGCCGCGGCCTTTCCGCCCCGCCGCCGCCCAACTCGCAAGTGCATGCTGTTTGTGTATCGGGGTCGGAAGGAATTTCGCAGTTGCGGCATGGCGGGGATGGTCGCGGGCGTGGTGGTGGGATAGGGAGGCGGGGTGCGGGCCTGGGCGGCCCTGACCTCGCAGGGGAAATCGATGCGCGTCGCGATGATCGGTGCCGGGTATGTCGGGCTCGTGTCCGGTGCCTGCTTTGCCGAGTTCGGGGTGGATGTCTGCGTGGTGGACACGGAGGCCTCCAAGGTGGAGGCGCTGCGGGACGGGCGCATTCCGATCTACGAGCCCGGGCTGGACAAGCTGGTGGAGGAGAACGTCCGGGACGGGCGGCTGAGCTTCACCACCGCGCTCGAGGAGGCGATGGAGGGGGCGGACGCGGTGTTCCTGGCGGTGGGCACGCCGTCGCGGCGCGGCGACGGGCACGCGGACCTCTCCTACGTGTTCGCGGCGGCCGAGCAGGTGGCCCGCGCGGCCCGCGGCCCGCTGGTGCTGGTGACGAAGTCGACCGTGCCGGTGGGCACGGGGCGGCGGATCAAGGCGGTGCTGGACGAGGTGCGGCCGGGGCACGAGATCGTGGTGGCGTCGAACCCCGAGTTCCTGCGCGAGGGCAGCGCGATCGCCGACTTCATGCGCCCGGACCGCGTGGTGATCGGGGCCGAGGACGACCGGGCGTTCCAGGTGCTGCGGCGGCTGTACCGTCCGCTCTACCTCATCGAGACGCCGATCGTGCAGACGGGGATCGAGACGGCGGAGCTGATCAAGTACGCGGCGAACGCGTTCCTGGCGGTCAAGATCACCTTCATCAACCAGATGGCCGACCTCTGCGAGCGCGCCGGGGCGAACGTGCACGACGTGGCGCGCGGGATGGGGCTGGACGGGCGGATCGGGCGCAAGTTCCTGCACGCGGGCCCGGGCTACGGCGGCTCGTGCTTCCCCAAGGACACGCTGGCGCTGGCCCGCACGGCCCAGGAGCTCGGGGCGCCGGTGACGATCGTCGAGCAGACGATCGCGGCCAACGACGCGCGCAAGGAGCAGATGGCCGAGCGCGTGGTCGCGGCCCTGGGCGGGTCGGTGGCGGGCAAGACGGTGGCCGTGCTCGGGCTGACCTTCAAGCCGGAGACGGACGACATGCGCGACGCGCCGTCGCTCGTCGTCGTGCCGCGCCTGGCCGCGGCAGGCGCCACGATCCGGGCCTTCGACCCCCAGCCCGCCCACGCCAAGCAGCTGCTGCCGGCCAACACCGTCTTCGCCGAGGGCGCGCTGGAGGCGGCAGAAGGCGCGGACGCGGTGGTGCTGCTGACGGAGTGGAACGAGTTCCGCGCCCTCTCGCCCAAGCGCCTGCAAGCGGCCATGAAGGGCGACGTGGTGCTGGACCTCCGCAACGCATGGGACCCCGAAGCCTTCCGCGAGTGCGGCCTCAACTACTCCTCCATCGGACGCCCGTAGAGGACGAGGCGGCAGGACAGGAACGGCGACCGGAGCCGGGCCCCGCCCGGACCCAGTCGCAGCTGACCTTCGCCGCCGAGGGTGTGGCCGCGCGCGGGCGTCGCTGATTCAGCGGGGCCGGCCGTCTTTCCGATCTCTCGGCCGCAACGCCGTGCCGCCGCTCGGGCGCCGTGCACGCAGATGGCCGGCCGCTCCGACGGCGGCCGGCTTGCAGAAGCGTGGACGGTAGCGGAACCCGCACGGGCGGACGCTGCCTCTGTTGCGCGTGCAGGGCGCGATGCCCGCAGGCGCCGCCGATGAGGGAGACGTTGCCCAGTACCGCGGGGATGGAAATGCACTCGTACATCTTCCATCAATCCGCGCCGTCGCGATCTTGCGCGTTGCGCCCCGGACAACTTCCGCCATGCCCGGCAATCTCCTCCGGCGCGGAACGGCGATGCGCGCCGGATCGCTTTGACAGGAACATGTCATGCTTCGGGGGCAGAGTCTTGATTGGCACCGATGTGGAACAGCAAGGCCGACGAGGTATATACCGGAACCGGAACACTCGGTGAGTTGCCGATTTCACTGCTGGGTTGATCTGCATGACCGAAAGCCTCGATCCGAAGTTGCCCAAGGCGGAGGAGACCAGCGCGACCGACGATGCGTCGCCCGACGAGGCAGAGGTCTCCGGTTCTGATGACGGCGCCTCCGGTCTTCGCAACAGCATCGGCATCATCAAGGCGGATTTCCTGGAAGCCTTGCGACTTCTCGGGCGCGCCGCTGCGGACATCGGAATCGACCTTGAATTGAGGCCAGACCTGCGCGACGCCGAATCAGTTCCGGGCAGTTGGACTTCCAAGGGACTCTTCGCGGAACTGGAAGCGCAGAACAAAACTCTTCGCGCGCTGCGCGAGGAGAATATCGCCCTCACGCGCGAGGTGGAGCGGCGCTTCCAGGAACTGGCCTACCTCACCTCGCTGCTCGAGTCTGCGCGCAGAGGGGAGCTGCCGTCACCGCCGAGGTCCGCAAGGAGGGGACCCGAGGACCGGGCGAAAGGCTCCGACGTTGCCAGGCGCAGCGGGGAGGCGCGGCTCCGGCCATCCACCCTCCACATCGCGGACCTGACCGTCAATTCCTGGGCGACGACGGCTCTGCTGAACCACGTCACGATCGAGGACGCGGCCGGGATGCACGCGAAGGTCTGGAATTTCCAGGATACCGACCAGAGCCGCTTCTCGTGGCAGGTCCGGCGTCTGCAGGGCCTGAAGGCGGGCCTGATCGAGAGAGGTGCGCCGCCCTCCGGCGCGATGACCTTCGTTTACGGGGTCGAGACCTACCGTGCCCTGCTGGCGCGCGGCGACAGGCCGGCCTCGCCAACGGCGGTCCTGGTCTCGACGCGCACGGAGATGGCGGACGCGACGGCCCTGCTGAAGGACCAGCCGCCCTTCACCAGGCTCCTCCGCACCACCACCCTCCTCTTCCCCGGCCTTCAGGATCCGGCGACGGAAAGCTGGCCCGTGGCGCTGCGGGTGGGGCTGCACGACCAGCGGAAGATGCCGGCCAGGACGATCCCCGAGGCGGATATCGGCATCAACCTGCACGGCAAGGAGATCACGAAGGGTGTCACCAGGCTCATCGAGGATCTTCAGAAGAGGCTCGAGAAGCCGCTCCTCGTGCTCGCCGACGAGAACAACAAGTCGGCTGCCAGGAAGCACGCGAAGAATGTCGTGACGGCCGACAAGAGCCGGGGCTTCTGGAACGAGTTCTTCGCATCTCTCAAGGTCTTCGTCGATATCGGCAGCACGCCGGAGAAGATCCAGGTCACCGCGGCCGTCAGCCAGGCCATCCAGCGCAGGCGGCTCGTCGTGCTCTTCTGCGAGCGCGAAGCGGCCTGTCCCGGCACCCTGACGATCGCCGACAAGGACCGGCTCATCGAGTTCCTCGCCGAGACCACCTCGTCCCCAAGTCTGCTGGAGGAACGGATGCAGGCGGCGGCGGACGCCTTCGACCTGTACCGGGGCGACCAGTTCCACGCCGGGCGGGTGCTGCGGGCGTGGAGCGAGGGGCTAGGCCCTGCCGTGTGACGCACCGCGCGCGGGAGCAATCGGCCGGGAGCCGGCTTCCATATAGGACCGAACGCCGGCCTGTGATAATCCGTTGCCCGGTTCAGCGCCCTCCAGCCAGCGTCCGGTTATCTCGAAGGGGAGTTCCTTATGAGTGGCGGCCCGTTCTTCTTCGGCATTCCTCTGCTCTCGCAGAAGGTCAGCCCCGACTGGGCGACGACCTGCGCGCTGCTGAACAGGACGATCGAGAGCTGCTTCACGAACCGGGATCATGACGTCCGGGTGCTGGTGGCCTGCCATGAGCTGCCGGAACTGTCCCCGGCGGTGAAAGCCTTCAAGGACAGGATCACTTTCCTCGTCGCCGATCACGCGGCGCCGGCCATCGACTCCTCCAAGGGGGATCGTCGGCAGGACAAGCACCGCAAGATGGGAAAGCTGGTGGAGCACGCGTCCGCGGCGAATAACTGTCACCTCTTCATTCTCGACGCGGACGACGTGGTCAGCACCTCCATCGTGTCGCACGTGTTCTCGAAAGGCAGCGTCTCCGTCGTGTTCCGCGTCGGTTATGTCTTCAACGAGAAGTCGGGCGAGATCTACCGGCGGGAGCGCTTCGACCAGTTCTGCGGAAGCGCCTGCGCGCTCTTCTTCGGCCGGGAGGAATCGACGGGGAAGGAACTGGACGGCGCCCAGCTCGCCACCGTCCCGATGAGCCACAAGAACTGGCAGACCCTGGTGGAGCGGTACGGCGGGCGCATCATCAAGTCCCGGGAGCCGCACGTGGTCTACATCAAGAACCATGGCGTGAACCTGAGTTTCCTCGACGACAACGGCGTCTTCAATCCGAGCCGCCCCGCGCGGTTCGAGGCCCAGTTCTCCGAGGAGCGGCTGGAGGAGGGGGTGTCGGTGACCGACACCGAGGGCTTCTCGAAGCTCTTCCCGCTCCTGCAGATGAAACAGCCCCAGTAGCCGGAGGGGGCAGGCGATGGCCAAGCGCGTGCAGGTCGACCCCCGCGAGATGTCTCTCGGGGATCAGGTAAAACTCGTTCGCCAGTCCAAGCAGATGCACCCGAAATGGTACACTGCCACCTACCCGGACGTCGAACTCGCGGGCATGGACCCGTACGAGCACTACCTGCTCTACGGGGCGGGGATGGGGCGCCGCCCGCGCAACGGCTTCGACCCGAAGTTCTACACGGACCGGTACGAGGACGTGAGCGCCTCGGGGCTGAACCCGCTGGTCCACTTCATCCTCCACGGCAAGGCCGAAGGGCGGCTGCAGTGCGACGACGACCTCAAGCGCCGCCGTGAGCGGGCGCGCCGGAAAGTCTCGGACATCCTGCTGAGGATGTTCCCCTGCGGCTTCGTGGACGAGCCGCTCGCGGCGCTCAGGGCGATGGCGGAGAGCCCCCAGCCGGTCGAGCGCTTCGCCGCGGCGAAGGCGCTCTTCCTCTGGCACTTCCGCATGCGCAGCGAGGCCGGCTACGAGGAGGCCTCGCGCCACGCCGCCATCTGCCGCGCGGCCGCGCAGGACGATGCCGAGGGGGTGCAGTCGCTCACCCTGCTGAGCCTCGCCCTCTTCGGCCTCGGGAACGCTGAGCAGGGCCGGGCCCTGATGGATCAGGCGCCGTCGGCCGCGGACAGGACGGATTTCTACCTCGCGCAGGCCAACTTCGAGCCCGACATCGGCGCGCGGATCGGCCTGCTCAACCGCGCGCTGGCGCAGACCGGCATCCCGCCCGTCTCACTCGCCGACGCGCCCTCCCGGACCTTCTACGACCGCCTGGTCGGCCATGCCGGGGAGGACGGCCACGTCGCGGACGGGCCGAAGGTGTCCGTCATCGTCGCGGCCTACAACTGCGAGGACACGATCGAGACCACGCTGGCCTCCCTCGCCAGTCAGACGTGGCGCAACCTCGAGGTCATCGTCGTCGACGACTGCAGCACCGACAACACCGCCTCCGTGGTGCGCGCGGTGAGCGAGCGCGATCCCCGGGTGCGCCTGCTGACCATGCCCGTGAACGGTGGCGCCTACGTCGCGCGCAACCGCGGCCTGGACGAGGCGCGGGGCGCCATCGTGACCATCCACGACGCCGACGACTGGTCCCACCCGACGAAGCTGCGGACGCAGGCCGAGTTCCTGCTCAGGAACGAGGGGATGATCGCCTGCACCTCCAAGCAGGCCCGGGCGACGAACGACCTGATCTTCCAGCGGCCGAACCAGAACGGCGACCTCACGACGCTCAACACCTCCTCCATCATGTTCCGGACGGAGCTGCTGCGGACGCGGCTCGGCTACTGGGACACCGTCCGCTTCGGCGCCGACACGGAGATGCTGAAGCGGGTGCAGCTGGCGGCGCCGAAGACCGGCCTCGGCATGCTGAAGACCGGCCCGCTCTCCTTCCAGCGGATCTCACCGACGAGCATCGTCGCCGACGAGCATTTCGGCATCGAGGGAGCGCATTTCGGCGCGCGCTACGCCTACCTCGATTCCTACACCGCCTTCCACTCGGACGAGCCGTCGCTGCGGTACGATGCCGACACCAGCACGCGCCGCTTCCCCGCGCCCTATCCCATGCTGCCCGGCCGGCGCCGCGGGGAGAAGCCGCCGCATTTCGACGTCATCATCGCCTCTGATTTCCGGATGACGGGCGGCAGCACCCGCTCCAGCATCGAGGAGCTCCTCTGCCACGAGAAGTACGGCCTCTCCACGGCCGTCGTGCAGATGTTCAGGTACGACATCGATCCCCGGCGGAACTTCCTCGCGGTTTTCGGCGAGAAGATGGACCTATGCGATTTGCGGGTGCTGGTCTACGGCGAGACGGCCACCTGCGACCTGCTGATCCTGCGCTACCCGCCGGTGCTGCAGCACTTCCAGCGCTTCCTTCCCACCATCAAGGCTTCGAAGGTGAAGGTGATCGTCAACCAGACGCCGCTGAGCGACTACTCCGGCTCCGGCGACCTCCGGTTCGACCTGAAATCCGCTTCCGAGAACTGCCGGCGCTTCTTCGGCCAGGACGCCGAGTGGCACCCGATTGGGCCGCTCGTCCGCGACGCCCTGCACACGCACCACGCGGAGGAGCTCCCGTACGTGGAGCTCTCCCCGCTCGACTGGTACAACGTGATCGACTTCGCCGGCTGGTACAGGGGCCCGCGGAAGCGCGGCTCCGGCGACCGGCTGAGGATCGGCCGGCACTCGCGGGACAATCCCGTGAAGTGGCCGGACACCCGGGAAGCGACCCTCACCGTCTATCCCGACGCGCCCGACGTCGAGGTCTGGGTTCTCGGGGGCGCCAACACGCCGGCCGGCCTGATCGGCGAGGTCCCGCCGAACTGGACCGTCTTCGACTTCGGCACCCGCTCGCCAAAGGACTTCCTCGCCGACATCGACGTGTTCGCCTACTACACCAACCCCGACTGGATCGAATCATTCGGCCGATCCATCATCGAGGCCATGGCCGTCGGCGTCCCGGTGATCCTTCCGCACGTCTACAAGCCGCTCTTCGAGGAGGCGGCTATCTACGCGGAGCCCGAGGAGGTCGTGGACATCGCCAAGCGCCTCCACGCGGACGAGGCGGCCTACGCCCGGCAGGTCGAGACGGCCCTCACCTACGTCAAGGAGCGCTTCAGCTACGAGCTCCACATGTCCAGGCTGGCAGCGGCGGGGGTGCAGGCCGCGGTGAAGAAGATGCCGGACATCCAGGCCATGCTGTGAGGCGGCCGGCCCCCGCTCAGCCCGGCCCCGGCAGGATGGCCTGGACGCTCGTCTCGACGATGATGAACCTCGGCCCGGGATCGGCGATCAGCGCGGGAACCCCTTCCAGCTCCGCCACGCTCCGGATCCGCGTCACCGGGAAGCCGTAGGCCTGCCCCATCAGCGCCAGGTCCGGGTTGCGGAAGGAGGTGCCGGAGACGCGGCCGGGGTACTGCCGCTCCTGGTGGATGCGGATGGAGCCGTAGATCCCGTTCTCCGACAGCACAACCTTCAGAGGCAGCCCGCGCTCCAGCGCGACCGCCAGCTCGCTTCCCGTCATCAGGAACCCGCCATCGCCCACGAGGCAGATGGTCGTCCGCCCCGGCTCCCGCAGCCCCGCCGCGACCGCCGCCGGCACGCCGAACCCCATGGCGCCCGAGATCGGCGCCAGCAGCCTCTGCGGCGGCGCGAAGGGCACCACGCGATAGACCGGCGCCCCGAAGGTGCCGGCGTCCACCGTGACGATGGCGTCCGCCGGCAGGCATCGCCCGATCGCGTCCACCGCCAGCTCGAAGGGCACGCCGTCCGTCACCTCGAAGCGGCGCGGCGCGGCGATGCGCCGCCGCTCCTCCCCCAGCCGCCCGATCCAGCCCTCGCGCGCCGACGGCGCCGCGTCGGGCGTGCCGATCGTCTCCAGCAGGGCAGGGACAGGGCAGGCGATGGCTAGGTCGCAGCCGAAATGCGTGCCGATCACCGCCGGGTCGGCGTGGACATGCACCAGGGTCTGCTCCGGCCGGACCAGGCGCGGGAAGCTGTAGCCTTGGGTGGTGATGTCCGACAGCCGCGCCCCCAGCACGAGGAGCAGGTCCGCCTCCCGCAGCACCGCCATCTGCCGATCCGGGTTGGAGAGGCCGAGGTCGCCCGCATAGAGCCGGTGCGCGTTCGGCAGCAGGTCCTGCCGACGGAAGGAGACGAGGGAGGGAAGGTTCCACGCCTCCAGAAAGCCGAGCAGCGCCGCGCGCCCGTCCTCTCCCGTGACGCCGCTGCCCGCGATCACCAGCGGCCGCTCCGCCTTTCGGAGCATGCCCCGAAGCGCGCCGAGCGAAGCGGCGTCCGGCGCGGCGCCCACACGGGCCTGCGGCGCGACGGAGACCGGATCGCACGCCGCCGTCAGCACGTCCTCCGGCACCGCGATCACCACCGGGCCGGGCAGGCCCGTGTTGGCCACCTGCAAGGCGCGCAGCATCGTCTCGCCCACGCGCTCGGGGTCGGTCAGCTCCGCCACCCACTTGGCGATGCCGCCGAACATCCGGCCGTAGTCGATCTCCTGGAAGGAGTCCCGGCGCACGTCCCGCTTCGCCACCTGCCCGACGAGCAGGATCAGCGGCACGCCGTCCTGCTGCGCCGTGTGCACGGCGATTGCGGCGTTGCTCGCCCCCGGCCCGCGGCTGACCATCACCACGCCGGGTCGCCCGGTCAGCCGCGCATCCGCCAGGGCCATGAAGCCGGCCCCGGCCTCGTGCCGGCAGACCACCGTGTCGATCGTGCCGTGCCCGTGCAGCGCGTCCAGCAGGCCGAGATAGCTCTCCCCCGGCACGCAGAAGACCCGGTCGATCCCGTGCGCCTCCAGCGCCGCGACGATCCTCTCCCCGACGGTCGTCACCCCCACGGTGGTCACCCCGGCGGTCGTCACTCGGACCGCGTCCCGGTCACGCGCACGATCTCGCCCCAGCTCTCGTAGTCGCGGCGCAGGATCTGCCCAAACCTCTCCGGCCCTGCCGGATCCACCACGGCGCCAAGATCGGTGATGGTCTTCCCGAACCCCGGATCCGCCAGCAGGCCGGAAACCTCCCGGTCCAGTCGCGCCACGATGGTGGGCGGCAGCCCCGCGGGGCCGAGCAGGCCGAGCCAGGCACCGCCCTTCACCGCGGGGAAGCCCGCCTCCGCCGTGGTGGGCACCTCAGGCACCACCCCCACGCGCTCCGCCGTGCCGACGGCGATCGGCCGCACCTTGCCGTCCCGCGCGAAGGGCATGGTGCCGATCAGCGTGTCGAAGGTCAGGTCCACGCGGCCGGCCACGATGTCCGTCAGCGACTGCGCGGTGCCGCGGTACTGCACCTGCGTCATCCGCACGCCCGTGGAATGCGCCAGCATGGCCATGAGGAGCTGCGAGGTGGAGCCGTTGCCCGTGGTAGCGTAGGTCACCGAATCCGGCTCCCGCCGCGCCTTGTCCACCACGTCCCGCAGGCTCGTGAAGCCGGTGTGCTTCCCCGCGACGAGCAGGTACGGCAACTGCACGAGCTGCCCGATGGTGGTGAAGTCCACCCGCGGATCGTAGCCGATATTGGGATAGATGTGCGGGTTGATCGCCTGCGGCGCGGAGGCCCCGACGGTGATGGTGTAGCCATCCGGCGCCGACCGGGCGACGTAGGCGGCCCCGATCGATCCGCTCTGCCCCACGCGGTTGTCCACCACGAAGCGCTGGCCGAGCGCGCGGGAGAAGCGCTCCGCCACCAGCCGCGCGACGGAATCGGTCGCGGTGCCCGGCGGGAAGCCGACGATGATGCTCACCGGCCTGCTCGGCCACTCGTCGGCGCGGGCAAGCCGGGGCGCGGCAAGGGCCAGCGGGGCCGCGAGCAGGACGCGCCGGGTCGGCGTGAAGGGCATGGACACTCTCCTCCTGGCGCCGCCCGCCGGTTGATCCGGCGGTGCGGCCTGGTTCACGGGATCAGTTCACCCGTCCGAGCAGCCCCCGCGCGATCACCTGCGCCTGGATCTCCGCCGCGCCCTCGAAGATGGAGAGGATGCGCGCGTCGCAGAGCACGCGGCTGATGGGGTACTCGATGGCGTAGCCGTTGCCGCCATGGATCTGCAGCGCGGCGTCCGCGTTGCTCCACGCCACGCGCGCGGCCAGCAGCTTCGCCATCCCCGCCTCCATGTCGCAGCGCTGGCCGGAGTCCTTCGTGCGCGCGGCGAAGTAGGAGAGCTGGCGCGCCATCATCGTCTCCGTCGCCATCCAGGCCAGCTTCGCGTGCACGCGCGGGAACTTCAGGATGGGCCGCCCGAACTGCTCGCGCGTGGTGGCGTAGGCGGCGCCCAGCTCCATCGCGTTCTGCGCCACGCCCAGGGCCCGCGCCGCGGTCTGGATGCGCGCGCTCTCGAAGGTCTCCATCAGCTGCTTGAAGCCCTGGCCCTCCACCCCGCCCAGCAGGGAGGAGGCGGGCACCTCGAAGCCGTCGAAGCCGATCTCGTACTCCTTCATGCCGCGGTAGCCGAGCACGGGGATCTCCGCCCCGCTCATGCCCGGGGCAGGGAAGGGATCGCCCTCCGTGCCGCGCGGCTTCTCCGCCAGCAGCATGGACAGGCCCTTGTAGCCCGATCCCGGCGCGCCCGTTCGCACCAGCAGCGTCATGAGGTCGGAGCGCGAGCCGTGGGTGATCCAGGTCTTGGCGCCGTAGATCTTGTAGACCGCACCCTCCCGCACCGCGCGGGTGCGAAGGTTGCCGAGGTCCGACCCCGTGTTGGGCTCCGTGAACACCGCCGTCGGCAGCGTCTCGCCGGAGGCGATGCGGGGCAGCCAGCGCGCCTTCTGCTCCTCGGTCCCGCCGAGCCGGATCAGCTCTGCCGCGATCTCGGACCGCGTGCCGAGCGAGCCGACGCCGATATACCCGCCGCTCAGCGCCTCGGAGACGAGGCACATCGCCACCTTGCCGAGCCCGAGCCCTCCGTACTCCTCGGGGACCGTCAGCCCGAACACGCCCATCTCCGCCAGCTTGCCCACCAGCTCCGCGGGGATCAGCTCGTCCCGCTGGTGCCAGCCCTGGGCGTGCGGCGTCACCTCGGCGGCGGTGAAGCGCAGGAACTCCGCCCGCGTCGCCTCCAGCGCCTCGTCATCGAGCCCGAGCGCGCCGTACTCGCCCTCCGCCACCCGGTCCCCCAGGGCCAGCCGCGCGGCCTCCAGCCCGGCGGGGCCGGAGAGGCGGGCGAGCACGGGCTCGGCCAGGAAGCGCGCCACCGCCTCGGGCGGGACCCCCATGTCGGCGGGGCGCACCACCTCCGCCTGGCTCATCGGGATGCCGCCCGCGAGCTGGGAGAGGTACTCGGCGAAGCCCAGCCGCAGGATCGCCGCCTCCGCAGCGCCAAGGTCCCCTGCGCCCGCCAGCCCCTCCGCCCAGCGCAGGGTTTGGCGCAGCGCCTCCACATAGGCCGCCTGCCAGGCCAGCCCGTGCAGGGCGAACTGGTGCCGGTCCATCAGCGCAGGGTCCGGTTTGCCGGTGGGCGCCACGGTCGCGGCCACCGCGCGACGCCCCTCCTCGAACAGGCGCTCGGCCGCTGCCAGGGCCGCACCGTACTCGGCCAGCGCGATGTCGTTGCTCACGGCGTTCATGGCCTCAGCGCTCCTCAGGGCCGGCGACGATGCCGGCATCGTGCAGCTTTCCGATCGCGGCGGCGGAGAGGCCGAGCACCTCGGCCAGCACCGCGTCGCTATGCTCGCCCAGCCTTGGCGCAGGGGTCGGTTCCGGCCGCGGCGTGCCGGAGAAGGCGAGGGGCACGGCAGGTGCCAGGATGCGCCCCACGCCGGGCTGGTCGATCTCCGCGAACATCGGGTTGGCCGTGGAGACCCGCGGATCCTCCCGCACGAGCTGGCCGAAATCCTGGTACGGCCCCCACAGGATGCCGCTGCCCTCGAACAGCCGCGCGATCTCGGCCAGGGGATGCCGCGCGAACCAGGGCGCGAGCACGGCCGCGATGGCGTGCCGCGCCTCGTACCGCCCGCCCTCCTCGTCCAGGTTCACGTCCAGCATCGGGCCGATCATCGCCAGCTTCTCCGCCAGTCCCGTGACCTTGCCGATCGCCCGCCACTGCCGGTTGGAGATGGCGACGATCATCACCCGGCGCCCGTCTGCCGTCGGGAAGTCCCGCCCGAAGGCGCCGTAGAGCTCGTTCCCCATGGGCGGCCGCACCGCCCCGTTCACCTGCACGTCCGCCACGTAGCCGAGGTTGGCGACCGAGGCGAAGGCCACGTCCGCGAGGGACAGCACCACTTCCTGCCCCCGCCCGTCCCGCCGCCGCGTCCGCTCCGCCGAGAGGAGGCCGGTGGCGAGGTAGAGCCCCGCCGCGATGTCCCAGGCCGGCAGCACGTGGTTCACCGGCTCCTCGCCGCGCCCCGTGGCCGTGGGGAAGCCCGCCGCGCTGTTCACCGTGTAGTCCACGGCGCCGGACCCATCGGGGTTGCCGATCAGCCGGAGCATGATGAGGTCAGGCCGATGGGCGGAGAGCGCGGCGTGGCTCATCCAGCCGCTGGCCGGCAGGTTCGTCAGCAGGATTCCCGCATCCTCGCCGCCTTTCTCATCGGGGGCGCAGATCAGGGCGCGCGCGATCTCCTGCCCCTCCGGCCTGTTCAGCGCCAGCGCCACGGAGCGCTTGGCCTTGTTCAGCCCGGTCCAGTACAGGCTCGTCCCCTCCGGGGAGAGCGGCCAGCGGCGGTAGTCGATGTTGCCGCCGATGGGGTCGATCCGGATCACATCCGCGCCCAGCTGCGCCAGCGTCATCCCCCCGATCGGTGCTGCGATGAAGGCCGAGACCTCGACGACCCGCAGCCCGGAGAGCGGGGCCGCCATCAGGCCGCCCTCGTCGAGCCGGAGACAGGAGCTTGGGCCACCGGCGCGGCCGCGAAGGCGCGCTCCACGATCGCCGCCTGGTCCGCGTCGTGGTCCCCGTGGAAGCTGCCGGCGGGGGAGGGGGATTCGGGCCGGGCGACGAGCCCCGGCCGGGATTCGGCCAGCCCCGCCGCGGCGGCCACCGCTTCCAGCCGACGGTCCATCCAGCTCCATGCGCCCATGTTCTCAGGCTCCTCCTGCACCCAGGTGATGCGGGCTTCCGGCCAGCGGCGCAACAGCGCCGCCAGCTCCTCCGCCGGCAGGGGGTAAAGACGCTCGAGCCTCAGGACCGCCACGCCCTCAACCCCACGCGCGCGCTCCTCCAGCTCGTAGGCGATCTTGCCGGAACACAGCAGCACGCTGTGCACCGGCCCGGCCGGGACGGAGGCCACCACGGGCCGGAAGCCGCTGCCCGGCAGAAAGTCGGCGAGCGGCGAGACGGCGGCCGGCAGCCGCAGCAGCCGCTTCGGCGCGATCACCACCAGCGGCCGGTCGTGCAGCCCCAGCGCCTGCTCCCGCAGAAGGTGGAAATAGTTGGCGGGGGTGGAAGGGTTCGCGATCCGCATGTTGTCCCGCGCCGCGAGCTGCAGGAAGCGCTCGATCCGCGCTGAGGAGTGCTCCGGCCCCTGGCCCTCCAGCCCGTGCGGCAGCAGCACAACGAGGCGGGACGGGTCGCACCACTTCTCCTCGGCGGCCGCGAGGAACTGGTCGATCACGATCTGCGCGCCGTTGGCGAAGTCGCCGAACTGCGCCTCCCAGATCACCAGCGAATCCGGCCGCTCCAGGCTGTAGCCGTACTCGAAGCCCAGCACCGCGTACTCGGAGAGCGGGCTGTTATGGACCTGGAACCGCGCCTGTTGGGGAAACTGACCGGGCGAGAGCCGGTCCAGCCCGATGTGCCGCTCCCCCGTCGCGGAATCCACCAGCGCGAAGTGCCGGTGGGAGAAGGCGCCGCGCGCCACGTCCTGCCCGCTCAGCCGCACCGGCACACCCTCCAGCAACAGGCTGCCGAAGGCCAGCGCCTCCGCCGTGGGCCAGGCGATCCCGCCTTCTTCGATCGCCCGCTGCCGGAGGATGCGCCCCATGCGCGGGTGCAGCGCCGCGCCGCCCGGCGGTTCCGCGATGGCGGCGGCGATGCGGGACAGCACCTCCCCCGCCACCCCCGTCTCCGCCCCGCGCGGGGCGGGGCGGGGTGGATAGCCGCTCTCGTTCAGGCGGAAGCCGGCCGCGTCCTCATAGGCCGCCTGCAGCCGCGCGCGGCAGGCCTCCGCCATGGCCGCGACCGTCGCCTCGTCCGTCACGCCCGCCCGCACCAGCGCCTCCGCGTAGCGGCGCGCAACGGGCACCTGCTCCGCGATGCGGGCGTAGAGCCGCGGCTGGGTGAAGGCCGGCTCGTCGATCTCGTTGTGCCCGTTGCGCCGGTAGCAGACGAGGTCCACCACCGCGTCGCACCCCTGCGCCTGCCGCCAGGCCACCGCGATGTCCGCCGCCCGGCACACCGCCGCCGGGTCGTCCCCGTTCACGTGCAGGATGGCGCTGTCCACCGCCTTCCAGGCCCCGGTGCAGTGGCGGGAGGTGCGGGCCTCATGCGTCTCCGTCGTGAAGCCGATCCCGTTGTTGACGACGAGGTGCACCGTGCCCCCGGTGGAGTAGCCCGCCGGCCCCGCGAGCTGGATGCACTCCGCCACCACGCCCTGGCCGATCACCGCGGCGTCGGTGTGGATCACGATCGGCAGCACGCGCGCGCGGCCACCCTCGCCCTCCGCGTCCTGCGCGCCGCGGGCGCGGCCGAGCACCAGCGGGTCCACCGCCTCCAGGTGCGAGGGGTTGGAGAGCAGCGTCACCCGGATGTTGCGTCCGCCGAAGGCCAGCACCGCGTCGTGGCCGAGGTGGTAGGGGACGTCTCCCGCGCGCGGCGCGTCCGCGGGGAAAGGATGGGCGTTCTTGATCTCCGCCATCATCCGCGTGAGCGAGCGTCCCAGCACGTTCGCCATGACGGACAGACGGCCGCGATGCATGGTGCCGATCACCGCCCGCGTCACGCCGCTCTCCGCCGCACGCTCCAGCACGCGGGTCAGCAGCGGGATCAGCGCCTCCGCCCCTTCCGCGCCGAAGCGCTTCTTCGTGGGGAAGCGGCGGCCCAGGAAACCCTCGAACTCCTCCGCCGCGACCAGTCCGCGCAGGATCTCCATCGGCGCGGCGGGCCCGGGCAGCCCTTCGCTCCGCTCCACCGCCGCGCGCAGCCATTCGCGGCGGGCGTCGTCGTCGATATGGGCGCTCTCCGCCGCCAGCGTCCCGGCATAGGCGGCCCGCAGCGGCTCCTGCGCGGAGTCGATCGCATCGGCAGGGGAAGCCAGGGGATCGAGCGTCGCGAGGAGGTGCCCGCGATCCCGCCACGCCGCCTCCCGCAGCGCCGCCCCCCTTCCGGCCGCGCCGTCCGCCGCCTCGACCCCCACCTCCGCCAGAACCTGAAACAGCACCCGCCAGCCCGGCTCCACCGAGGCCGGGTCGCGCTCGAAGGCGGCCTGCATCGCCGAAAGGTACTCGTAGCTGATGCCGGACAGCGGTGAGGAGGACATGGCAGGGGTTTCCACCGGGCTAATCTCTCCTGCCACCCCGCCCCGGGCCGGGGCGGCGGGTCATCGGGACGCCTCCGCTTGAGAATACCAGCGATGGCCGTGGCAGGCATGGCGCGAGCGTAATAAGAGCTATAACCTTCGAGGCATGGCTGGCACGGCCGGGAGGGAATGGGAGGAGTGGAACTCCAGGAGATCCGAAGCTTCCTCGAGGTCGCGGCCGCCGGCAGCTTCTCCCGCGCCGCCGTGCGCCTCGGGGTGACTCAGCCCGCCCTCAGCCGGCAGATCGCGCGGCTCGAGGCGGGGTTGGGCCGGGAACTGCTCTACCGCCACGGGCGCGGTGTGATGCTGACCGATGCCGGCCGCCGCTTCCTCGAGGTCTCGCAGGGCGTCACGCAGCAGCTCGCCGCCGTGCGGGCGGAGCTGGCGACGGGCGCCCTGGACCTGGTCGGCAGCGTCACCCTGGGCATGCCGCCCTCCCTCTCCGCCAGCATGGGGGCGGACCTGGCGCTGCGCTTCGGCTCCCGCCACCCCGGCGCCGCGCTGCGCATCCGGGAGGCTTTCAGCGCCATCCTGCTGGAGTGGACGGAATCCGCGCGGCTCGACCTCGCCGTCCTCTACGATGCCCGGAACAGCCCGCACCTGATTGCCACGCCGCTGCTGCTGGAGGAGTTCTTCCTCATCGAGCCCCCCGCCGCTGGCGCGCCTGAACCCGTCCCGCTCCTCTTCCTCGAGGAACAGGAGCTCGTCGTCCCCGGCCCGGAGAACGGCCTCCGCCGTGTGCTGGACGCGGCCTGCGCCGCGGAGGGCGTGCGCCTGCGCGTGCGGATGGAGGTGGACTGCGTGCCCGCCCTGAAGCAGCTGGTGGAGCGCGGCGTCGGCTCCACCGTGCTCCCCTTCGGTGCCGTCCACCGCGAGGTGCGCGAGGGCCGGCTGCGTGCCCGGCCCTTCCGCTCCTCCGCCATGCGGGCGCTGCTGGTGATCGCCACGCCCGCCAACCGGCCGGTCACGCCCCTGGTACGCGCCGCGATCAGGGCCGTTCAGGAGGAAGTGGAACGGCTCATCCCGCTGAACGTGCTGCGCGGCGCCACGCGCGGGCCGGACGGGGCCACCCTCGTGCCCTGAGAGGAGAGCCTCGCCGCTAAGAGCCGGCCAGCGGCAGCGCCGAGGCCAGGAGTCGCTGCCCCGCCCGCTCCAGCGAGGCGGCAGCCTCCTCCGCCCCGAGATAGGCGGCGGAGGAGAAGGCGCCCTCCGTCAGCATCATCAGGGAATCGCCCAGCATCTCCGGATCGGCCGCCCCCGCCTCGGCACAGACCCGGCGCAGCCTCTCCAGCATCTCGCGCTTGTAGGTGTCCGCGACCTTCCGGGCGGGGTGCTCGGGATCCGGGAACTCGGCGATGGCAAGGCCCAGCGAGCAGCCCCGGAAACCGGGCTGCCGCAGCTCCGCCGCCGCCGCCGTCACGAAGGCCGCCGGGCGCTCCCGCGGCGGAAGCCCGGGGCCGAGCGCCTCGTGGTACCACGCCGCTTCCTGCTCGCAGTCATCGCGCAGGATGCAGGCCACCAGTTCGTCCTTCGACGGAAAGGCCCGGTAGAGGCTGATCTTCGTCGTGCCCGCCACGCGGCACAGCTCCTCGACCCCCGTGGCGCGGATGCCCTGCCGGTAGAACAGCTCCCGGGCCACCTCCCTCAGGCGCTGCGCCGCCGATCGGCGCGGCGGGGTCGCGGACACTTCGCTCACGGTCACCTCTCCATTCCGCCAATTTCATTCCATCGGGCGCAAGGCGTCCCGACACCGTCTCCCACCAGGGGGTTGTAATGATACCGACCGGTTCGTATCAATAGGGACGAACCGGTCGGTATCATCCGACCCCCGGAGATTGGCCATGCCGACCCCTCACCGCAAGGGCACCCTTCTCAGCGGCCTGGCCCCGCTGGCCCTCGCCCTTGCCCTTCCCCTGATCCCTCTTCCCGCCCAGTCGCAGCCCGCACCCCCCACCGTCACCGTCTCCGAGCCCGTCCGCCGGAACGTGACGGAGTGGGAGGAGCACATCGCGCGCCTTGAGCCCTCCGCCCGCGTCGAGCTGCGCCCCCGCGTCTCCGGCCAGGTAGAGCGGGTCCACTTCCGCGACGGGCAGGTCGTCCGCGCCGGCGACCTTCTCTTCTCCGTGGATGCCCGCCCCTTCGAGATCGCGATCGAGAGCGCCCGGGCCGAGCTC
Source organism: Pararoseomonas sp. SCSIO 73927 (assembly GCF_037040815.1). NCBI lineage: Bacteria > Pseudomonadati > Pseudomonadota > Alphaproteobacteria > Acetobacterales > Acetobacteraceae > Pararoseomonas > Pararoseomonas sp. SCSIO 73927. The sequence continues at coordinate 5,231,721 of NZ_CP146232.1, read as the reverse complement.
GCCCGCGCCGAGGCCCGGCTGGAACTGGCGCGCCAGGAGAACGACCGCACCTCCTCCCTCGTGCGGGAGCGCTTCGCCCCCCAGGCCCAGCTCGACACCCGCCGCGCCGCCCAGCGCGACGCCGAGGCCGGCATCGCCGATGCCCGCGCCCGCCTGCGCCAGGCCGAGCTGGAGCGCAGCTGGACCGAGGTGCGCGCCCCGCAATCCGGCCGCGTCTCGGACCGCCGCGTGGATGCCGGCAACCTCGTCCAGGCCGGCACCACCCTGCTGACCACCATCGTCGCGCTGGACCCGGTCTACGCCACCTTCGACCTCAGCGAGGCCGACCTCCTCCGCGTCTCCCGCCGCGGCGGGGCGCAGGAAACCCCGGTGCAGCTGCGCCTCGCGGACGAGACGGAGTTCGCCCGCCAGGGGCGGATGGACTTCCTGGATTCCGCGCTGAACGACCGCTCCGGCACCATCAGGGCGCGCGCCACCCTCCCCAACCCCGACCTCTTCCTCACCCCCGGCACCTTCGCCCGCCTGCGCCTCCGCGCCGGGGAAGGGGAGGTGCTGATGGTGCCGGACGCCGCCATCGCGGCCGACCAAGCCGCGCGGGTGGTGATGACCGTGGCCGCGGACGGCACCGTGGTGGCCAAGCCCGTCACGCTGGGCCCGGTGATCGACGGGCTGCGCGTGGTGCGCGCCGGCCTCTCGCCCTCCGACCAGGTGATCACCGCCGGGCTGCACCTGGCGCGCCCCGGCGGGCGGGTGACGGCGGAGGTGAAGCCCCTCGCCCCCGCCCGCCTGGCCCAGGCGCGCTGAGGGAACCGCCGCCATGCGCTTCGCCCAGTTCTTCATATCCCGGCCGGTCTTCGCCTCCGTCATCTCCATCGCCATCGTCCTGATCGGCGCCATCGCCGGCCTCCGCCTGCCGATCAGCGAGTACCCGGAGATCGCGCCCCCCACCGTCACCATCGCCGCCACCTACCCCGGCGCCTCCGCCTCCGTGATCGCGGAGACGGTGGCCTCCCCCATCGAGCAGGAGATCAACGGCGTGGAGGGGATGCTCTACGTCACCTCCCAGGCCACCGGCGACGGCCGCCTCGCCGTCAACGTCGTCTTCCGCCAGGGCGTGGACGTGGACCAGGCTCAGGTGCTCGTCCAGAACCGCATGGCGGTGGCCGAGGCCCGGCTGCCGGAGGAGGTGCGCCGCCTCGGCATCACTGTCCGCAAGGCCTCGCCGGACATCATGATGGTGGTCCACTTCACCTCGCCGGACGGCTCGCGGGACGAGGGCTACATCTCCAACTACGTCATGCTGAACGTGCGCGACCGCGTGGCGCGGCTGGACGGCATCGGCGACGTGCAGGTCTTCGGTGCGCGCGACTACGCCATGCGGATCTGGCTGGATCCCGCCAAGGTCGCCGCCCGCGGCCTGACCCCCGGCGAGGTGCTGGAAGCGCTGCGCCGCGCCAACGTGCAGGTGGCCGCCGGCGGCCTGAACCACCCGCCCACCGGCGCCTCCAACGGCGCCTTTCAGCTCAATATCCAGGCCCTCGGCCGCCTGCGCGACGTGGAGGAGTTCTCCGACATCGTCGTGGCCACGAACGAGGCTGGCGCCCCGCTGCGCCTGCGCGACGTGGCCCGCGTGGAGCTGGGCGCCCAGGACTATACCCTCAGCGCCTATCTCGATGCCGACCGCGCCGTGGCGATGCCCGTCTTCCAGCGCCCGGGCTCCAACGCCCTGGCCACCGCCGCCGCCCTGCGCGCGACGCTGGAGGAGCTGAAGGGGAACTTTCCGCCCGGCCTCGCCTACCACACGGTCTACGACACAACCCGCTTCATCGAGCAGTCGATGGAGGCGGTGGTGATGACCTTCGTCGAGGCCATCATCCTCGTCGTGCTCGTGGTGATCCTCTTCCTGCAGTCCTGGCGCGCCTCCATCATCCCGCTGGCCGCCATCCCCGTCTCCATCATCGGCACGCTCGCCTTCATGGCGGCGCTCGGCATCTCGCTGAACAACCTCTCCATGTTCGGCCTCATCCTCGCCATCGGCATCGTGGTGGACGACGCCATCGTGGTGGTGGAGAACGTGGAGCGGCACATGGCGGAGGGGATGGACCCCGTCGCCGCCACCCGCCGCACGATGGACGAGGTGGGCTTCGCGCTCCTCGCCATCGCCCTCGTCCTCTGCGCCGTCTTCGTGCCCACCGCCTTCATCGAGGGGCTGTCCGGCGCCTTCTACCGCCAGTTCGCCGTGACCATCGCGGTGGCCACCCTTCTCTCGGCCCTCGTCTCCCTCACCCTCTCCCCCGCGCTGGCGGCCCTGCTGCTCCGCCCGCACGGGCACGGGCACGCCACGGGCTGGCGCGCCTGGATCGCCGCGCCCTTCGGCCTGTTCTTCCGCGGCTTCAACTGGATGTTTGACCGCCTCTCCATCGGCTACGGCGCGCTCACCCGGCGGCTGGTGCGGCTCACCGCCGTGCTGCTGATCCTCTTCGCCGGGCTGCTGGCCCTCACGGGGCAAATGGTGATGAGCACGCCCACCGGCCTGATCCCGCCGCTGGACCGCGGCTACCTCATCGCCGCCTTCCAGCTCCCGCCCGGCGCCTCCCAGGCGCGCACGGACGCGGTGATCCGCCAAGCCACGCGCGACGTGCTGGAGGTGCCCGGCGTCGCCAACTCCATCGCCTTCACCGGCTTCGACGGCGCCACCTTCACCAACGCCCCGAACTCCGGCGTGATCTTCGTCAACCTGAAGTCCTTCGAGGAGCGCGCGGCGCAGCACCTCACCTTCGCCGGGATCACCGGCGCGGTGCAGGCGCGGCTGATGCAGCAGCGCGACGCCCTCGCCCTGGTGATCCCGCCCCCCTCCGTGCCGGGCATCGGCACCGGCGGCGGCTTCAAGTTCTACATCCAGGACCGCGGCGACCGCGGCGCGCGGGCGCTGGAGGAGGTGACGAACCGCGTCGTCGCCGCCGCCAACGGGCGCCCCGAGATCGCCATGGCCTTCACCCTGTTCAACACCAAAACCCCGACGCTGCGGGCGGAGGTGGACCGCAGCAAGGCCGAGATGCTCGGCGTCCCGCTCTCCCGCGTCTCGGAGGCGCTCTCGATCTATCTCGGCTCCGCCTTCGTGAACGACTTCAACATCCTCGGCCGCACCTACCGCGTCACCGCCCAGGCGGAGGAGACGCAACGCCTGACGCCGCGCGACGTGGCCCTGCTGCGCACGCGCAACGCGGACGGCGCCATGGTCCCCATCGGCTCCCTCGCCACGCTGGAGCCGGACACCGCTGCCTACCGCGTGCCGCGCTACAACCTCTACCCCGCGGCCGAGGTCCAGGGCGCGCCGAAGCCCGGCATCTCCACCGGCCAGGCAATCGCGGCCATGGAGGAGCTGCTGCGCCAGGAGCTGCCCCCGGGCTTCGGCTTCGAGTGGACGGAGATCGCGCTGCAGGAGACCACGCAGGGCAACACCGCGCCGATCGCCTTCGGCCTGGCCGTCGTCTTCGTCATCCTCCTGCTCGCCGCTCTCTACGAGAGCTGGCTGCTGCCGCTCGCCGTGGTGCTCATCGCGCCCATGTCCGTGCTGGCGGCGCTTGCCGGCGTGGTCTGGCGCGGGCTGGACAACAACGTCCTCGTCCAGGTCGGGCTGGTGGTGCTGATCGGGCTGGCCGCGAAGAACGCGATCCTGATCGTGGAGTTCGCCCGCCAGGCCGAGACGGAGGGGATGACCCGCTGGCAGGCCGCCGAGGCCGCGGCCCGCACGCGGCTCCGCCCCATCCTGATGACGTCGCTGGCCTTCATCCTCGGTGTCCTCCCGCTCGCCATTGCCACCGGCGCCGGTGCGGAGATGCGGCAGAGCCTCGGCACCGCCGTCTTCGCGGGCATGCTCGGCGTCACCCTCTTCGGGCTCGTCTTCACGCCCGTCTTCTACGTCGTGGCGCGCGCCATGGCGCGAAAGGAGAGGGCGCATGAAGCGGCCCAGGAGGAGACGAAGGCAACCGCTGCGGCATAGGCCCGGCGGGCTGCCTGGATCGGAGGAGGGGCGGGGAGGGGGCGCGTGGCCCCGCACCCCGCCCCTTATCCGTTCGGGCAACTCCTCCCTGGCCCATCGGCGCGGGCTCGTCCGGCAGCGGGCCCGCCGCTAGACTGCCGGGGATGCCGCCGCACCCGATTCACGACCCGCTGATGCTGGCCGCGCCGCCGGTGATCGAGGCGGCGCCCCTGGCGGAGGCGCTGCGCCGGGACTGGGGGCTGGAGGGCGCGCTGCACCCGCTGGGCGGCGAGCGGGACCGGAATTTCCGCCTGGAACGGCACGGTTCCCCGCCGCTCCTGGTGAAGCTCGCCCACCCCGACGAGGATCCAGCGGTCACCGGCTTCCAGACCGCAGCCCTGCTGCACTTGGAGGGAACGGCGCCCGACCTGCCCCTGCCACGGATGCTGCGCGCGCGGGACGGCGCGACGGAGCGCGCCCACCCGGCTGCGGATGCCCGGCCCTGCCTGCTGCGCGTCCTCACCTATCTGCCGGGCCGGCCCATGGCGCCGCCGGAAGCGCCCGCGGAGGCACTGGGGCATCTAACGGCCCGCCTGGACGCGGCCCTCTCCGGCTTCGCCCATCCCGCCGATGGGCGCCGGCTGCTCTGGGACATCCGCGAGGCGCCCTCGTTGCGCGAGTTCCTGCCGGACGTGTCCGATCCCGGCCTGCGCGCCCTGGCCGAGGCCGCGCTGAACCGCTTCGAGAGCGGCCCCTCCGCCGCTCTCGTCGCGCTGCCGACACAGGTGATCCACAACGACCTGAACCCACACAACGTGCTGGCGGACGAGCACGGACGCCTGGCCGGTATCATCGACTTCGGCGACATGGTCCGAGCCCCGAGGCTGCAGGAGGTGGCGACGGCCTGCGCCTACCTCGTGCGGCCGGGCGATGCGCCCCTGGCGGGCCCGGCCGCCTTCCTCTCCGGCTATCGCGCCGTGCTGCCCCTGCCGGAGGAGCAGGCCGCCCTGCTGCCGGCCCTGATCGCGACCCGCATGGCGATGACCGTGCTCATCACCCACTGGCGCGCGCGGCGGCAGCCGGAGAACGCGCCCTACATCCTGCGCAACATGCCCGGCGCGCGGGCAGGGCTGGAAAGCCTGGCGCGGCACTCCGGAGGTTAGGCGATGCCCGACGACAGCCCGCGCAGCACGAGCATGATCAACGCCTTCGACCCCTCCCGCGCCGCAGGCCTGTCGGAGCGGGAGCGGGCGATGGTGGAGCGCCGACAGCGCCTCCTCGGCCCCGCCTACCGCCTCTTTTACGAGCACCCCGTGCACCTCGTGCGCGGGGAGGGAGCCTGGCTCTTCGACGCGGACGGGAACCGCTACCTGGACTGCTACAACAACGTCGCCTCCATGGGCCACGCGCATCCCCGCGTGGTGGAGGCGATCGCGCGTCAGGCCGCGCTGCTGAACACCCACACGCGCTACCTGCACGAGACGGTGCTGGACCTCGCGGAAGCCCTGCTGGTGACCTTTCCCGCCTCCCTCGGCCACGCGATGTTCACCTGCACGGGATCCGAGGCGAACGACCTCGCCCTCCGCATCGCCCGCGCCCACACGGGCGGCGAGGGGATCGTCGTCACCTCGCTCGCCTATCACGGCGTCACCGCCTCCCTCGCGGAGCTCTCCCCCTCGCTCGGTGAGGGCGCGCCGCTCGGCCGCCATGTCGCCACGGTGCCGCCGCCCGACGCCTATCGCGGCGGCCCCGACATGCCCGCGCGCTTCGCCGCCGACATTGCGGCCGCTTTCGCCGGCCTCGCGCGCCACGGCATCCGCCCCTGCGCCCTGCTGGTGGACACGATGTTCACTTCCGACGGCGTCTTCCCCGATCCCGCCGGCTTCCTGGCCGGCGCCGCAGGGGCCGCGCGCGCCGCCGGCGCCCTCCTCATCGCGGACGAGGTGCAGCCGGGCTTCGGGCGCACCGGCACCATGTGGGGCTTCGCGCGCCACGGGGTGGAGCCGGACATCGTGACCATGGGCAAGCCCATGGGGAACGGCCACCCGCTGGCCGGCCTCGTCATCCGGCCGGAGCTGCTGAAGCGCTTCGGGGGGCAGGTGCGCTACTTCAACACCTTCGGCGGCAACCCCGTCTCCGCCGCCGCCGGGCTCGCCGTGCTCCAGGTGCTGCGCGACGAAGGGCTGGCGGAGAACGCCGCCGCCGTGGGCGCCTACCTGGTGGACGGCCTGCGCGCGCTCGCCGCGCGCCACGCCCTCATCGGCGACGTGCGCGGCGCCGGCCTCTCCATCGGCTGCGAGCTGGTGCGGGACCGCGCGACGAAGGAGCCCGCCACCACCGAGACGACCCGCCTCGTGAACGCGCTGCGCGAGCGCCGCATCCTCATCAGCGCCTCCGGCCCCGGCGCCAACATCCTGAAGATCCGCCCGCCCCTCTGCCTGACGCGGGAGCAGGCCGACATCCTCCTCGGGACGATGGACGAACTCCTCGGCGCCTGATCCCCGGGCGCCTCTCGATGGCCGGGCACAGGGCAACCTCTTGCGCCGGGAGACGGGAACGGACTAGAAGGTTGCGCACGCAACCAGTTGGCCCGGATGATCCTGGCCGATGGCGAGACCGAGGGGAGCGAGGCAGGCCATGGACCCGGCAGCGCGACCCCCCTTGCCCGTCGCCATCATCGGCGGCGGTCCCGTCGGCCTGACCCTCGCCGCGCTGCTGGGCCGGCAGGGCGTGCCCGCCACGGTCATCGAGGCCGATGAGGGCTACTGCACCGGCAGCCGCGCCATCTGCATCTCCCGCCGCTCGCTGGAGATCCTCGGCTGGGCCGGGATCGACCGCCCCGTTCTCGAGAAGGGCCTGGGCTGGACCGAGGGGCGCAGTTTCTACGGCACGCGGGAGGTGCTGCGCTTCCGCATGCCGTCCGAACCCGGCGACCGCTTCCCGCCCATGGTCAACATCCAGCAGTACTACGTGGAGAGGCACGCCCACGAGGCGGCCCTGCGCGTCGGCGCGACGGTGGAGTGGTCCACCCGCCTCACCGGCCTGCACCGGCGGGAGGATCACGTCGAGCTGGAACTGCGGGGCGCGGACGGCGAGGGGCGCCGGCTCCGCGCCGCCTGGGTCGTCGCCTGCGACGGCGGCCGCAGCACCGTGCGCGACCTGCTCGGCCTCCGGCTCGAGGGCGTGCAGTACGAGGGCCGCTACGTCATCGTGGACATCGAGCAGGAGACGGAGCGCCCGGTGGAGCGCCTCGCCTGGTTCGATCCCCCGTCCAACCCCGGCTCCACCATCCTCATGCACCGCCAGCCCGACAAGGTCTGGCGCATCGACTACCAGCTGCGCGACGACGAGGACCCGGAGGAGGCGGTGAGGCCGGAGAACGTCCTTCCCCGCGTGCGCAGCCACCTCGAGATGATCGGCGAGACGGCGCCCTGGAAGCCGCTCTGGATCTCCATTTACAACGCCAAGTGCCTGACGCTCGGCGCCTACCGGCACGGCCGCGTGCTCTTCGCCGGGGATGCGGCGCACCTCGTCCCCATCTTCGGCGTGCGGGGCCTCAACTCCGGCCTCGACGATGCCGGCAACCTCGCCTGGAAGCTCGCCCGCGTGCTGCACGGCCATGGCGGGGACGGCCTGCTGGACGGCTACTCGGAGGAGAGGCTGGCCGCGGCGCGCGAGAACATCGCCTACGGCGCGAAGAGCACCGAGTTCATGGCGCCGCCGAGCTTCGCCTTCCGCCTGATGCGCGACGCCGCGCTGCGGCTCTCCCTGGAGGACGAGGCGGTGCGCTCCCTCATTAACCCCCGCCAGTCCGCCCCCGTCCGCTACCCGACCGCCCCGCTCGGCCAGCACGGGGACGGTGCGCTCCTCGGCGCCGCCGCCGCGCCCGGCCTGCCCGCGCCCGACGCGCCGATCCTTTCCAGCGAAGGCCCGCGACACCTCAGCCAGGCCTTCGGTCAGGGCTTTGTGCTGCTGCGCTTCGCCACCGGGGACGCGGCCCCGCTCTCACCCCTGCCCGAGGACGTCACGCCGATGACGCTGCTCCCCCCCGGCGCGTCGCCGCGCCCGGGATGCCCGGTGGACGCCGAAGGGCTGGCGCGGGCGCGCTACGGCGCCGCCGAGGGCGCGGCCTGGCTCATCCGCCCGGATGGCTACGTCCTCGCCCGATGGGCGGAACCCGACCCCGCCGCGATCGCGACCGCGCTGGAGCGCCACGCCCCGCGCCGCCTCCACGAGCCGGCCTGAGAGGCGACGTAATGCACGCCGAAGACCTGGATCGCAGCTACACCGCCCTCTGCAAGGCCCTGGAGCGGGTGGGGGAGGGGAACGCCCAGCTGCTTCTCGCCATGGTCAGCCTCGCGCTGATCGCCCGGCAGGGCTCGGCGGAGGAGGTGCTGACAATCATCCAGGGCGCCGCCGACAACATCGGGGCAGGTCTGGTGCCGAACTAGCCGGCCGGCCCGGATCAGCCCTCCTCGGCGCCGCCCAGCCGGGCCTCGGCCCGCGCGATGGCGCGGTCCAGCAGGCGCCCGAACACCTCCCGCTCCCCGTCGCTCAGCCCCCCGAAGAAGCGGTCGTTCAGCGCGCCGATGGTCGCCATGGTCCTGGCCCAGAGGTCGGTCCCGCCCGGCGTCAGCGTCAGCACCACGCTCCGGCCGTCCTCGGCCGAGGCCCGCTTGTCCACCAGCCCCCGTTCCACCAGCGACTGCGCCGCCCGGCTCGCCTGCGCCTTGTTCAGGTTGGCCCGCCGGGCGAGGTCCTGCACGGAGAGGGGCGCGAAGGCCCCGATGGCCGCGAGGCAACGCCCTTCGCCCAGCGGTATGCCCAGCCTACCCAGATACGCCGCTTCGCTCTCGCGATCCGTCAGCTTGTGCAGCCGGTGCAGCCGGTAGGTCAGGGCCTTCTCGAGCGGGGATGTCATCTCGCGCCTGGGATTCCGTCCGGCCGGCAACGGCGCCGCCCGGGCCCCTCTAGCCCGCGCGCTCCGCCGCTTCCACCCGGGCGATGGCCGTCAATCGACCCTGATGCCGGCCAGCCGGATGATCTCGCCCCACTTCGCGGTCTCGGCACGGACGAAGGCGCCCAGCTCCTCCGGCGTGCCGCCGACAACGAGCCCGCCCTGCTCCGCCAGGCTGCGCCGCGTGTCCTCGTCCCGCAGCGCCGCCGCGACGGCGCCGTGCAGGACGGCGACGCGTTCCGCCGGCGTCCCCGACGGCGCGAAAAGGGCGTACCAGGTCTCCGAAATCACGTCCCTCGCGCCCGCCTCCGCCATGGTGGGCAGGTCGGGCAGGGCGGGCAGCCGCCGCTCCGCTGTGACGGCCAGTCCCGGCAGCGCGCCGCCACGGACATGCGAGAGCACCACCGGCACATCGGCCAGCACCATGTCGATCGTGCCGCCCAGGAGATCCGTGATGGCGGGCGCCGCGCCCCGGTAGGGCGCGTGCACGATGTCGATCCCCATCCTCAATCGGAACAGTTCCCCGGCGAGGTGGAGGGAGCTGCCATTGCCCGCCGACCCGTAGGTGAGACGCCCCGGCCGCCGCTTCGCCAGCGCCACCAGCTCCTCCACCGATTTCAGGCCGAGCTTCGGGCTTACGACGAGGATCTGCGGAACGGAGAGGACGTGGATGACGGGCGCCAGGTCCTTCGCCACGTCATAGGCCATGCGCGGCATAATCTGCGGCAACACGACGATCGCACCGGTGGAGGCGAGCACGGTCGTCAGCCCGTCCGGCCTGCTCCGCGCCGCCGCCTCCACCCCCACCATGCCGCCGGCGCCGGAACGGCTGTCCACCACCACGGGCTGCCGCAGCGCCCGGGTCATGGCCGGGCCGATGATCCGGGCGATGATGTCCGCCGGCCCGCCCGCCGCGAAGGGCACGATCACCCGCACCGGTTGATCAGGAAACCCTCCCTGGGCGAGGGCGGGCGCGCCGCGCAGCGCTGGCGCGGCCGCGAACAGGCCGAGAGCCTGGCGACGTGTGGGCATGGCGCCTCCTCCTGCGGGCTCCGGCCCGCCCTTGTTCACCGCCCCTGGAAGACGGGCCTGCGCTTCTCCGCGAAGGCGCGCTGCGCCTCCCGCGTGTCCTCCGTGCGGGCCAGCGCCACGGTCTGGCTCTGCTCGTAGCGGTAGCCGTCCCGCAGCGGCATCTCCTCCGTCAGGTTGAAGGAGCGCTTGGCGGCCTGCACGGCAAGCGGCGCCTTGGAGGCGATCTGCCGCGCGATCGCCGTCGCCTCCTCCACCAGCCGCTCCTTCGGCACGCAGAGCGAGGCAGCGTTCATCCGGTACAGCTCCGGCCCCGTCATGCGCTTCGCCGTGTAGATCATCAGCCGCGCGTCGGACTGGCCGAAGAAGCGCAGCACGTGCCGCACGCCGCCCGCCAGCCCCACATCCACCTCCGTCATGGAGAGGAAGGCCTCCTCCGCCACGACCAGGATGTCGCAGCACAGCGCCAGCACGCAGCCCGCCCCGATCGCCGCGCCGTTCACGGCCGCCACGATCGGCTTGCCGCACTCCATCACCGCGTCGAAGGAGGCGCGCACCATCCGGTTGTGCCGGGGATAGCCGCCCGGCTCCTCCGCCAGGTTCGGCCGCTCCCGCAGGTCGGCCCCCGCGGAGAAGGCGCGGCCCTCACCCGTCAGCACCACCGCGCGCACATCCGCCGTGTCGTGGATCACGTCGAAGACGCGCACGATCTCCTCGCGAAAGCGCCGGTCCTGCGCGTTCACCGGCGGCGCGGCGATGGTAACGGTCGCCACGTGCTCCTCCAGCTCCACGCGGAAGCGCTCCAGCCCTTCGAGGCCCGGAATCATCGCCATCTCCTCTACTCCGCGGCGCGCGCGGGCTGCCCCGCGGGGGCGAGCGGCGCCAGCCCGGTCTCCGGTGGGGAAAGCACGGGCGCGACGCCGTCCGGCAGGGGGATCTCGTGCGCGTTCAGCGTCATCGAGACCATCGTGTAGTAGCCGACCACCGCCGTCAGCTCGACCACGCCGCGCGCACCCCAGCGCTCCCGCGCCGCATCGTAAGTCGCGGTCGGGACCTGGCCGTCCAGTTGCAGGGCGCGGGCGAACTCATAGACCAGCGCCTCGTCCGCGTCCTCGAAGGCGGGCGGCTCGCCGCGATGGATCGCGTCGATGGCGTGCTGCGCGATCCCGGCCTCCGCCGCCGCGCGCGCATGCACCCACCACTCCACCTGGCTGGACCAGCGCCGCCCCGTGACGACGATCGCCAGCTCGTTCAGCCGCTTCGGCAGGCACGTGCCGAAGCGCAGGAACTCACCCAGCGCCGACCAGCGCGCGGCAAGGTCCGGGCTGTGGATCACCGCGCGCAGCGGGCCGATCACCTGGCCGCGCGGGCCGGCGAGGACGGAATCATAGACCTTGCGCTGCTCCGGGGTCAGCTCCTCAGGGCCGGGGAGCGGGATACGGGCCATGCTCGGCTCCTCTCAGGTAACGCCGCGCGCGGCGAGGCCGGCGATCTCGTCCGCGCCCAGCCCCAGCTCCGCCAGCACCTCCTCGGTGTGCTGGCCCAGCGTGGGCGGGGCGCGGTCGAAGCGCAGGGGGCTCTCGGCGAAGCGCAGCGGGCTCACCACCTGCGGCACGGTGCCGGCCACGGGGTGCGGCAGGTGGCGCAGCATCTCGCGGTGGCCGATCTGCGGGTCCTCGAAGAGCTCGGGGATCGTGTTGATCGGCGCGCAGGGCACGCCGGCGGCGTCCAGCGCCGCCATCAGCTCCGCGCG
>NZ_CP146232.1:3350000-3375000 GCF_037040815.1 Pararoseomonas sp. SCSIO 73927 | reverse complement strand
AGAGTCTGACGGACCCTGGGAAGATCCTCTCCCTCTCCTTCTGGCGGGACGAGGCGGCCGTTCAGGCCTGGCGCAACACGCAAGCCCATCGCGCCACCCAGGCGGAGGGGCGCGCGGGGGTCTTCGCGGATTACCGGCTGCGGGTGGCCGCGGTGCTGCGGGACTACGGCATGGAGAAGCGGGAGGAGGCGCCGGAGGACAGCCGCGCCGCCCACCACGCCTGATCCCCTCACGCGGCGCGGGCGGCCGTGGGCGGGCTGCGGAAGCCCGTGCGAATGTGCTCCGCCAAGGCCGCCGCCGCGGCGCCGGGATGGGTGACGAGCGCGATCTCCAGCTCCGGCAGGGCAGGCATCCCGTCCTCCGGCCCCAGCATGCGCAGCCCCGGCGGCAGCGCTACGGAAAGTCCCACCGTCACACCCAGCCCGGCCAGCACCACCGCGTGGGTGCCGGTCTGGGAGGCGGAGGAATAGGCCATGCGCCAAGGCATCCCCGCCTTCTCCAGCGCCTCCGTCGCGGCCTGCCGCCAGGAGCAGCCGCCATGGGAGATGACGAGGGGAACCGGCTGCATGAGGTGGGAGGGCCGCGTGGACGAGCCCACCCAGCGCAGCGGGCCGCGCCAGACGCGCTCGCCCTCCACCCCGGCATGGTGGCTGACATTGCCGACGGAGAAGAGGGTGATGTCGAGGTCGCCGCGCTCGAAGCGGGGCAGCAGCTCCTCCGTCGGCAGGCACACCACTTCCACCTCGGCGGCGGGATGCGCCTCGGCGAAGCCGGCGAGGATGTCGGGCAGCCAGAGCAGGGCGTAGTCGTCCGGCGAGCCCAGCCGGATGTGCCCGGTGATGTCAGGCGCCCGGAAGTTCGCCACGATCTCGTCGTGCATGGCCAGCAGGCGCCGCGCCCGGTCCAGCAGCCACAGACCGTGCGGCGTCGGGCTCAGCCCTCGCGGGCCGCGCAGCAGCAGGGGCTGGCCCAGCGTCTCCTCCAGCCGCCGCATCTGCATGGAGACGGCCGACTGCGTTCGCCCGACGCGCAGCGCCGCCCGCGTGACGCTGCCTCCCTCCGCCACCAGTACGAAGGAGCGCAGCAGGTCGGGGTCCAGCCCCGGGGGGATGTTGAGCATGACCCCATCAGCATCGCTGATGCCGGACTTCAAAACAACTCGTTTCCCTTATGCCGGGAACGGACCGATCTTCCGTGACGCGACAGCACCCGAGAGGAATCGCAGACATGTCCGACCACGCCCTTCACCCCGGCTCCCTCCTGCGCGGGGGCACCTCCGCCCGCCGCGTCCCGGCCGCAGGCTGGCTGGCGTTCGTCGCGCGCATGGTCCGAGCGATCGAGGAGCGCCGCATCCTCGCCACGCTCGATGACCGGATGCTGGCCGATGTCGGCCTCAATCGCCTGGATGCCGAGCGGGAGGCCGCCCGCGCGCCCTGGGACATCCAGCCGCGGGTCTGAGCGGGTCAGGCGGAGAGCCTCTCCGCCTCCTCCGCCACCTCCTGGATGGAGAGGATGAAGATCCGGCGCCCCCGCCCACCGGCGAGGCCGCCGAGATCCATCCCGCTGAGCCAGGCGAGGGCGTTCGCGCCCTCGCCATCCGGCAGGGCCGAGACGAGGCCGCGCAGCCGCCCGTCCCGCCCCACCACCGGTCCGCCGGAATAGCCCATCAGCGCCGCCATGCGGGCCGTGAAGCCGCGGCCGAAGCGGGGCAGGATGGCGTCCGGGATCTCCACCACGCCCGAGGCGACGCCGGCACCGATGCTGGGCATGCCGGCCGCCCAGACCGGATCACCGGCCTCCACGGTCCCTTCGGCGAGAGGGGCCGGGGATAGCAGCCCACCCTCATCGGCGAGGATCGAGAGATCCATGCGGCGGCTGCGGGCCAGCACCGGCGCGCGGCGGGCGGGCGCGCCGTCTCCGCGGCGCAGCCAGACGGCGGCGGCGCCGCGCGGCAGGGCATGGGTGGTGCAGGCCACACGCCCCGGCGCCACCGCCACCGCGGAGCCGAGCAGCGCCCCCGGCCTGCCCCCGGCATCCGCGTGCAGGGCGGCGAAGCCGGTTCCCACCAGCGGCGCGATGGGCGTGCCGGCCGCCTCCTCCGCCGGAAGGCCGGCGCAGGCCGAGAGCGGCAGAAGGGCCACCAGGCCGCGGCGCGGGATCATTCCTGCCCCTTGTCAGCTTCGCCGGCACAACGCCGCGGGGAACCATCCGCTTCACGGGCTTGTTCCACCCCCGGCCCGTGACGGAGCGGCGCGCCGAACGCTTCCATGATGCGGCCCAAAACAGAACATAGTATGAACAGGCATGCCCCCTGATTCGACCCATCACCCGCGTTCCGGCCCTGCCCCCGAGCCCTTTCCCGGGGCGCTGGACGGGACACCTCACGGCTCCGCGAAAGACGGCGGGTTGTTGCCCGAGGGAGGCGAATCGATGGACCGCCGCGCCGTCATGTCGGCCCTGCGCGCCCGCGTCGCTCGGTTGGAGCGCGCCGGGCTGGCGGCGCGGGAGGAGCCGCCGGCCATCCCGCTCTGCGCGGAGATGGATCATGCCCTGCCCGGCGGCGGCCTGCCCCGCGCGGCACTGCACGAGATCCTCTCGGACGGGGCCGGGGCGGCGGTGGGCTTCGCCGCGCTGCTAATGGCGCGCTCCGGCGGCACGGTGTTCTGGATCGCGCGGGACCCCGATCCCTGGCCGCCCGGGCTGGCGCGCTTCGGCCTGCCGCCCTCCCGCCTCATCGTCGCGCAGCCCGGGAACGGCGCGGACGCGCTCTGGGCCACGGAGGAGGCGCTGCGCTGCCCCGCCGTCTCCGCCGTGCTGCTGATGTCGGAGCGGCCGGATGCCACTGCCATGCGCCGGCTACAACTGGCGGCCGAGACAGGGGGCGGGATCGGGCTTCTGCTCCGGGAGTCGGAGGAGGACGAGGGCCCCGCCCTCGCCACCACGCGCTGGCGCGTCACCGGCCGCGCCGGCGGAGCGATGCACGACCTGGGCGACCCGCAATGGACGCTGGAGCTGCTGCGCTGCCGCGCCGGCCGGCCGCAGACCTGGCACGTCACCTGGCGCGCCGGGATGGAGGCGCTGATGATGGACGATGAGATGCGAGAGGAGGATGTCCCGCGCCGCGGCCGCCCATCCAGGCGGGCGCTGTAGCTACGCCTCGTCCAGCAAGTCGAAATACGCGTTCTCCTGCCGGATTGAGTCCCGAACGACCCACACGGCCAGGCCGGTGAGGAGCACTGACGCCGCAGAGAGGGAGAGAAGGACCATTGGCTGAACTCCCAGGACGTTTTGTCCGGGCGCCATGCTCCCCTGCTCCGGTTAAGGAAGGGTGGAGGCCTAACCGCTGAGGAAGGCCAGCAGGGCGCGCGCCGTCTCCTCCGGCGCCTCGTCGGGCTGGAAGTGGCCACCGGGGACGGGCTGGCCGCGCACCTCCCCCGCCCATTCCGACCAGACCTTCACCGGGTCGGCCTTCGCCACGCTGTAATCCCTGCCCCAGAGCACCAGAAGCGGCGCCCCGATCCGCCTCCGGCCCCGATCCGCCTCGTCGGCCTCCTGGTCGCGCGTCCAGCCGGCGCGGTAGTCCTCGCAGGCGGCATGCACGGCGGCGGGGGCGGAACCGCAGCGGATGTAGTCCTCCAGGCACTCGGGATCGAAGGCGAAACCCTCCGCGGCCCAGGACCTCAGCGTCCAGCGCAGGTAGAACTCCGGGTCCGCGCCCACCAGCCGCTCCGGCAGGGGCCTGGGCTGGGCGAGCATGTACCAGTGGTAGGCGCCCATGGCGGATCTTGCGTTCGCCTTCGCCCACATCTCCGCGGTGGGCAGGATGTCCAGCACGGCGATGCGTTCCACCGCCGCCGGGTGGTCCAGCGCCAGGCGGTAGGCCACGCGCCCGCCGCGATCGTGCCCCGCCACCGAGAAGCGGTCATGGCCCAGGGCGCGCATGGTCTCGATCTGGTCCAGCGCCATGGTGCGCTTGGAGTAGGTGTCGTGTGCCTCGTCGCCCTCCGGCTTGTCGGAACGGCCGTAGCCCCGCAGGTCCGGCGCCACCACGGTGAAGCGGCGGGCCAGGGCAGGCGCCACGCGCTTCCAGATCATCCGCGTCTGCGGGTAGCCGTGCAGGAGGAGCACCGGCGGGCCGCTGCCGCCGACCAGCGCGTCGATCTCCACCCCGTGCCCCGGCAGCCGCCGGCGCTCGAACCCCTCGATCAGCCCTTCTCCGGAACTCATCCATCCCTCCTCATGACAACGGCCTCCGGGGCTTCCCCTGGAGGCCGCTATCGTAAGCCCGCCCGAAGCCTCAGGCGGCTTCCTGCGTGCCGAGGATCTTGTCGATCGTGATCGGCAGCTCCCGGATGCGCTTGCCCGTCGCGTGGAACACCGCGTTGGCGATGGCCGCGGGGGAGGCGCAGATGCCAATCTCGCCCAGCCCCTTCACGCCGATGGGGCTCGTCAGGTCGTCGTGCTCGTCCACGAAGATCACGTCGATGTCGTGGACGTCCGCGTTCACGGGGATGTGGTACTCGGCGATGTTGTGGTTCATGAAGCGGCCGAGATTGTGGTCCGCCATGCTCTCCTCGTGCAGCGCCATGCCGATGCCGAAAACGGTGGCGCCGAGGATCTGGGAGCGCGCGGTCTTCGGGTTCAGAATCCTGCCCGCCGCGATGGCCTGGACCACGCGCGTGACGCGCACCACGCCCAGCTCCTCGTCCACCCGCACCTCCACGAAAGCGGCGGAATGGGCGTAGGAGGAGTATTTGAGCATCGTCGTCTTGCTCGGGGCGGCGGTTTCCTCCGCCACGATCCGGTCCACGCCGCCGGCCACCATGGCGTCCTGGATGGTGACGAAACGGGAGGGATCGGAGATGAGCGCGATCCGGCCCTCCCGGAACTGCACTTCGTTGACCTTCGCGTCCCCGAGGGGAGAGTCGTTGATGCCGCGGGCGTAGCCGAACAGCTTCTCCCGCACCGCGTGGCAGGCCAGCTCCACCGCCGTGCCGGTGGAGGCCGCGCCCCAGGAGCCGCCCTCAACCGGGGCGTTGGGCAGCGAGGAATCGCCCAGCAGAGGCGTCACCTTCTCAATCGGGAGGCCCAGCGCGTCGGCCGCGATCTGTGCCATGATTGTGTAGGTGCCGGTGCCGATATCGGCGCTGGCGCTGGCCACCTCCAGCTTGCCGTCGATCGTCAGCGTGGCGCGGGCGGCGGTCTTCTGCATCGCCGCCTCCCACATGCCGACGGCCATGCCCCAGCCGATCAGCTCGTTCCCCTCCTTCATGGAGCGGGGCTTGTGGTTCCGCTTCGACCAGCCGAAGCGCTCCGCGCCCAGCTGCAGCGCGGCGCGCAGCTCCTTGCTGGTGAAGGGCTTACCGGTCGCCTCGTCGATCTGATTGTAGTTCTTCAGCCGGAACTTCAGCGGGTCCATGCCGAGCTTGTCGCACAGCTCGTCCACTGCGCTCTCCGAGGGGAAGAGGCCGGTGGGCGCGCCCGGGGCACGCATGTCGCCCGGCGTGTAGGTGTCGAGCTTCGACAGCTTGTAGCTGCCCTTGTAGTTCTCGCAGTGGTAGGTCATCCCGGACCAGCCCACCGTCTGCTCCGTGAAGTCCTCGAACTGGGAAGTGCCGGCGACCAGGTCGTGGCGGATGGCCTGCAGCGTGCCGTCCTCGTTCGCGGCCATCGCCACCTCCTGAAGCCCGTCCGGGCGGTAGGTGAAGGTGAACATCTGGTCGCGCGTCAGCACCACGCGGACGGAGCGCTTCAGCTCCAGCGAGGCCATGACGGCGAGAAACAACTGGTACTGCGGCCGCAGCCCGGAACCGAAGGCGCCGCCGACATAGGGCGAGATCACCTGCACGTCCTTGGTCGACAGACCGAAGATCTGGGTGATGTAGCGCTGGGTGTTCTGGACGCCCTGGATCTTGTCGTAGACGGTGATCCGGCCATCGCCCTCCCACACCACGGTGGAGGCGTGCGGCTCCATCGGGTTGTGGTGCTCCACCGCGATCCGGTAGCTGCCCTCCACCTTCACCGGCGCGCGGCCGAAGGCGGCCTCGGCATCGCCGCGCGGGCTCGGCGGGCCCATGCTGGTGCGGTACTTCGGCACGTAGGCCTCGCCCACCACCTTCGTCAGGTCGGTCTGGTGCTTCTCCGCCTCGTAGCTCACCCGCACGAGGGAGGCAGCGTAGCGGGCGATCTCGAAGTCCTCCGCCACCACCAGCGCGATGGGCTGGCCGCTGTAATGGACCTTCTCATCATAGAGCGGGCGGAAGGGCTTGCCGGGCGGCGCCACCTCGTCCTGGTACGCCGTGCTGCGCCAGGCCGTGCGCGGGCGGTTCTTGTGGGTGAAGACCTGGATCACGCCCGGCACCGCCAGCGCGTCCTTGACGTCGATGGCGGTGATCCGCCCCTTCGCGATGGCGGAGTTGACGACGTAGCCCTGCGCGAGGTCGGGTGCGGTGAACTCGGCGGCGTAGGGCGCGGCGCCCGTCACCTTCTTGCGGCCATCCACGCGGTTGCGGGGCGATCCGACATGGGTCTCGTACATGGTGCGGCCCCCTTCTACTGGATGCGCTTGTCGGTCTGGGACTGCGGCGTGCCCCGCGCGGCCTGGGACAGGGCGCGGATCACGGCGCGGCGCGCCAGGTCGATCTTGAAGTCGTTGTGGCCGAAGCCCTGCGCGCCATCGAGGATGCGCTCCGCCACCGCGGCGAAGACGGTGCGGTCGGCGGTCTTGCCGCGCAGCATGGCCTCCGCCTCCTCCACCCGCCAGGGCTTGTGGGCCACGCCGCCGAGGGCGATGCGCGCCTCCCCGATCGTGTCACCATCCATCTCCAGCGCGGCCGCCACGGAGACGAGGGCGAAGGCGTAGGAGAGGCGGTCGCGCAGCTTCAGGTAGGTGTAGTGCTTCGCGAAGCGCGGCTCCGGCAGCTCCACGCCGAGGATGATCTCATCCGCGTGCAGGTTCGTGTCCTTCTCCGGCATGTTGCCGGGCAGGCGGTGGAAGTCCGCCATGGGAATGCTCCGCTCCCCGTTCGGCCCGGCCACCTTTACCACCGCCTCCAGCGCGGCGAGCGCCACGCACATGTCGGAGGGGTGGGTGGCGATGCAGTGCTCGCTGGTGCCGAGGATCGCGAGGATACGGTTCTGCCCTTCCTTCGCCGGGCAGCCCGAGCCGGGCTCGCGCTTGTTGCAGGGCGTGGCGGGGTCGTAGAAGTAGTAGCAGCGCGTGCGCTGCAGCAGGTTGCCGCCCGTGGTCGCCGCGTTCCGCAGCTGCGGCGAAGCGCCGGCGAGGATGGCGGAGGAGAGAAGCGGGTAGCGCTCCTTCACCCGCTCGTCATAGGCGGCGGCGGTGTTGCTCACCAGCGCGCCGATGCGGAGCCCCTCCCCTGCCTCCTCGATCTCCTTCAGGCCGGGCAGGCGGCCGACATCCACCAGGTGGGTCGGGCGCTCCACGTTGTACTTCATGAGATCGACGAGGTTCGTGCCCCCGGCGATCACCTTGGCCGCGGGGTGGCCGGCCAGCTCGCGCACGGCATCGGCCACGCTGCCCGGGCGGGCGTAGGAGAAGCGGTTCACTTCGCATTCTCCTTCGCGATGACGCTCTCAATGGCGTCCACGATGTTCGTGTAGGCGCCGCAGCGGCAGAGATTGCCGCTCATATGCTCCCGGATCTCCTCGGGCGTCTTCGCGTGGCCCTCCCGCAGCAGGGCCACGCCGGAGCAGATCTGGCCGGGCGTGCAGTAGCCGCACTGGAAGGCGTCGTGCTCGATGAAGGCCTCCTGCAGCGGGTGCAGGGTGCCGTCCGGGGAGGCCAGGCCCTCGATGGTGGTGACCTCGCATCCGTCCTTCGTCACGGCGAGCGCCAGACAGGAGTTCATTCGCTCCCCGTCGATCAGCACGGTGCAGGCGCCGCACTGGCCGTGGTCGCAGCCCTTCTTCGTGCCGTAGAGGGAGAGGTCCTCCCGCAACAGGTCCAGCAGCGTGGTCCAGGGGCGGACGTGTAGCTCCTGCCGCTTGCCGTTGATGGTCAGGGTGATCCCGATCTCGTCCGGCAGGGCCGCGGGGCCGGATTCATGGCCGGCATCGGGCGCGAAGCCCTGGCGTGTCTTGAGTTCGAGGTCGGCCATTGCGGTGTCCTGCTTCAGGGCTTGGGCACCGGAGGCGGTCCGGCAGCAGCCGGGCCGGACAAGCGCGCGGGGCGCACCCCGTGTCGGAGCCTCCGTTCCGTAGGCGGGAAACGAAGGGAGCCGGGCGCGGTTGCCCGGCTAGCGCCCGAGGTCGGCCAGGACGATGGCCCCCGTCCGCTCGTAATGCGCGGCCAGGTGGGCGACCGCCCGATCCGCATCCCGCGCCAGGGCGGCCTCTGTGATGGCCCGGTGCTCCGCCGCCACGTCGCGGCCGGGATAGGCCAGGGTCTTGGCGGCGGAGCGGTAGCGCCGCGC
Source organism: Pararoseomonas sp. SCSIO 73927 (assembly GCF_037040815.1). Classification (NCBI taxonomy): domain Bacteria; kingdom Pseudomonadati; phylum Pseudomonadota; class Alphaproteobacteria; order Acetobacterales; family Acetobacteraceae; genus Pararoseomonas; species Pararoseomonas sp. SCSIO 73927. The sequence goes on along the minus strand of NZ_CP146232.1, from coordinate 3,366,565 downwards.
CTCCTCCCGCAGCCGGTCGCAGAAGGCGATCAGGGGCGGGGCGCCGCAGCCCTCCAGCAGGGCCTTGTGGAAGGCGCCGTGGCAGGCCTCCCATTCCGGGTTCGCGGCGTAGCGGTGGGGATCGAGCGAGACGGCCAGCCGGTTCAGCCGGTGCTCCGCCAACACCACCGACTCCTCCCAGGCCGCGTCCCCGTGGGCGACGGACTCCCGCAGGGCGGCGCACTCCGCCAGGATCCGGCTGCGGATCAACCCGTCCAGCCCGTTCGGCGCGGCGGCGGCCACGCGGAAGCCTCGGTGCTCCAGCCGCTCCGCCAGCCCCTCCGCCGCGAGCTGGGACAGGGCCTCGCGCATGGGAGAGGCGCCGGCGCCGTAGCTCTCCGCAAGGTCCCGCAGCTTCAGCTTCAGCCCCGGCGGAAGGCGGCCGGAGAGGATGTCCTCCCGCAGGCGCAGGTGCACGGCGGTCGCCAGGGTGGGGTCGCGCGCCTCGGGCAGAAGCGTGGGGGGCATGGGTTTACATATTCGGCAAAGCCGCCCTGCCGCAAGCACTTGCGAACATAATGCTTGACGGACCCGGAATTTCGACAAAACCTTCACCCGACATCGGAAGGAAACGTCCGCGTGCGTCTGATCGCGTTCGAGCAGGAGGGCCGCGCGGTCCTCGGGGCCCGGCTGGGCAATGATGTGGTGGCCCTGACCGAGGTCGTGCCGGGCCTGCCGGAGGAAATTCCGGCGGCCATCGCCGCGTTGAACCTGCCGGAGGGCGCGGCCGCCCTGGCCGCGAAGCTGCAGGACGCCGCCCGGAAGCCGCTCGCCGGGCTGAAGCTCCTCCCCGTCGTGCCGCGCCCGGGGAAGATCATCTGCATCGGCCTGAACTACGTGGAGCACGCGAAGGAAGGGAACAACCCGATCCCCGACTACCCCGCCGTCTTCTTCCGCGGCCACACCTCGCTGGCGGCCCATAACGAGCCGCTGCTGCGCCCGAAGGTGTCCGACAAGTTCGACTACGAGGCGGAGCTGGTCATCGTGATCGGCAAGACGGCGAAGCACCTGACGGAGGAGAATGCCCTCTCGGTCGTCGCGGGCTACACCTGCATGAACGAGGGCTCGCTCCGCGACTACCAGCGCAAGGGCGCGCAGTGGACGGTGGGCAAGAACTTCGACCGTACGGGTTCCGTCGGCCCGGAGATCGTAACGCCGGACGAGATCCCGCAGGGGCCGAACGCGCTCCGCATCACCTCCCGCGTCAACGGGCAGACGATGCAGGATTCCAACACCTCCGACATGATCTTCTCCGTGCCGCGCATCCTGGCGATCCTGTCGGAGGTGATGACGCTGGAGCCGGGCGACATCATCGCCACCGGCACGCCGAGCGGCGTGGGCTATCCCCGCAAGCCGCCGGTGTTCATGAAGCCCGGCGACACGATCGAGATCGAGATCGAGGGCATCGGCACTCTCTCCAACACCGTCGAGGACGAGGGCTGATGGAGAAGGAGGTCGTCCACGCCGACGTTCCGGAGACGGGCGGCCCCTTCAACCTCTGCGTCAAGCGCGGGGACCTGATCTTCATCTCCGGCCTGCCGCCCTTCGAGGAGGAGTACTGCGCGAGGCTTCGCGCCGCGCGCGCGGAGGGGCGGCCCGTGCCGCCCATGCCGGACATCCCCTTCGAGCGGCAGGTGGAGATCGTGATGGACCACATGAAGCGGCTGGTGGAGGCCGCGGGGTCCAACATGGATTGCCTGCTGAAGGTAATCGTCTGGTTGAAGGACCAGACGCAGCAGGAGGCTTTCGACCGCATCTACCGCCGCTACTTCTCCTCCCAGGAGGCACTGCCGGCGCGCACCCGCATGCAGGCGGGCCGCACGCCGATGGATTGCGCGCTGGAGGTAGAGGCGATCGGCTACGTGCCTTCCCGGCCATGACCGGCGCCCCCCGCATCACCCTGTCCTTCGACAACGGCCCGGAGCCGGAGGTGACACCGGCCGTTCTCGACGTGCTGCGGGCGCGGGGGCTGCGCGCCACCTTCTTCGTGCTGGGCCACAAGCTGGCCGCGCACCGCGCCGTCGCGGAGCGCGCCCATGCCGAGGGCCACTGGATCGGCAACCACACCTGGCACCATGCCGGTCCGCTGGGCGGGATGCCGGATGACGACGCCGTGGCGGAGATCGCGCGCACGCAGGATCTGATCGGGGATCTCTCCCACCCCGACCGCCTGTTCCGCCCGCAGGGCGGCGGCGGCGTGTTGGGCCAGCACCTGCTGAACGGGGCCGCGCTGGACCACCTGGTCCGCCACCGCTTCACGGTGGCGCTGTGGAACGCCGTGCCCGGCGACTTCCGGGACCCGGAGGGCTGGGTGGACCGCGCCCTGTCCATGTGCCGCGGCCCCAACCCTGTCGCACCCGACTCTGTCGCCCTGGTGCTGCACGACCTGCCCAACGGCGCCATGCGCCACCTGGACCGCTTTCTCGGCCGGCTGGCCGATGCGGGCGCGGGCTTCGCCCAGGATTTCCCGGATTCCTGCCTCCCCCTGCGCCGCGGCGCGGATGCGGGCGGCGTGGCACGCTACGTCACCCACTCCACCGGAGCCGCCGCATGAGCCGCGCCACACGCCGTGCCCTGCTGGGCGCCCCCCTGCTCGGTCTCGCCGCCGCCCTTCCCGCCATCCCGGCCCTGTCCCAGGGCGCCTGGCCCAACCGCCCGATCCGGCTGATCGTGCCCTTCGCCGCCGGCACCACCACGGACATCCTCGGCCGCATCCTGGCGGAGGCGCTGGCGAAGGAGGCGGGCCAGCCCGTGGTGGTGGACAACCGCGCGGGTGCCGGCGGCAACGTGGGCGCCCAGGCCGTCGCCCGCGCAGCGGGGGATGGCTACACGCTGCTGCTGGGCACCAACGGCACCCACGGCATCAATGCCAGCCTCTTCGCCGACCAGGGCTTCGATCCCGTGCGGGACTTCACCCCGGTGGTGCCCTTCGTCACCACGCCGGCGGTGCTGGGGGTGCCCGTCTCTCTCGGCGTATCGAGCGTGGCGGAGCTGGTGGCGCTGGCGAGGCGCAAGCCCCTCACCTTCGCATCCGCCGGCAACGGCACCACGGGCCACCTCTCCCAGGCGCTGTTCAACCTGCGCACGGGGCTGGAGACGCAGCACGTGCCCTATCGCAACGCGGGCCAGGGCGTGACGGACCTCGTGGCCGGGCGGGTGGACGCGATGTTCTACCACCCGCTGGGGCTGAAGCCGCACATCGATGCCGGCACGCTGCGGGCGCTGGCCGTCACCTCCCCGGGGCGGGCGACGATCCTGCCGGACATCCCGACGATCGTGGAGGCGGGCATTCCCGACTTTGTGGTGGAGGGGCTGTGGAGCCTCTACGGCCCCGCCGGCCTCCCGCCGGAGGTGGTCGCACGGCTGAACCGGGCCGCCAACGCCCTGCTCGTCGATCCGGCTGCCCTCGCCAACCTGCGCGCCCAGGGCGTGGAGCCGACCGGGGGCACGCCGGAAAAGCTGGCGGCGATGACCCGGGACGAGATCGCGAAGTGGCGCCCGATCATCGCCGCTGCCAACATCAGGCCCGACTGAGCAGCCGCGGGGCGTGAACATCGCTCCGGAACAAGGGGCCCGATCAGGGCAACGAGGGCGGGCCGGAAGGACCCGCCCCGGACGGAGGAGAGCAGAGATGGCCGACCTGAACGAGCAGACCCTCACCGATGCGGTTATCGAACAGATGGCCTCCACCCCCGACCCGCGAATGCGGGAGGTGATGGACAGCCTCGTGCGGCACCTGCACGCCTTCGCGCGGGACGTGCGGCTGACGCCGACGGAATGGCTGGCCGCGATCGGGTTCCTGACCAAGGTGGGCCAGACCTGCACGCCCTACCGCCAGGAATTCATCCTGCTGTCGGACACGCTGGGCCTCTCCCGCCTGGTGAACCTGATGGACGACACGGCGAACCGCGTGGGCGAGGCGACGGAGACGAGCCTGCTCGGCCCCTTCTACCGCGAGGCCTCGCCGAAGTTCGGCTACGGCGAGAGCATCGCCGTGCACGCAAAGGGCCCGGAGATGATGCTCTTCGGCCGCGTGGTGAACGAGGCGGGCGAGGGCGTGCCGGACGCGATCGTGGAGATCTGGTCCACCGATGCAGACGGCACCTACGACCTGCAGGCGACCTCGCCCGATGTGATGGACATGCGCGGCCAGTTCCGCACCGACGCGGAGGGCCGCTACGCCATCCGCACCCTCGTTCCGCTCGGCTACTCCATCCCGATGGACGGGCCGGTGGGCGAGATGATCCGGGCCCAGCATCGCCACGGCATGCGGCCCGGCCACATCCACATGCTGATCGGCGCGGAGGGCTATCGGGAGCTGGTGACGGCCCTCTACCTCGGCGACGACGCCAATATCGGGTCCGACACGGTGTTCGGCGTCTCGGAATCCCTCGTCGTGCACCCGAAGGTCGGGATGGAGGGCTCGCCCGCCCCCTCCATCCCCGCCGTGCACTACGATTTCCAGATCGCGCGCCGCGCCGCCCATGACACCTCCGGCCGCGTGGGCGCGGATCCGTCGAAGATCGCGGCGGAGTAGCCGCGCCAGAGAAGAACGCGTGAGGGGCCACGGCGCAGAGAAGGCCGGGCCGCAGGAGGAGAAGGTTCATGAGGGGTCTCAGCAGGCGCGGGCTCGGCCGGGCCGCGGTGGCGGCGGCGATCACCGTGCCGGCCACCGCGCGCGCGCAGTCAACGCCGTCGGGGGAGCCGATCCGGATCGGCGGCTCCATGTCGCTCTCGGGCGGGCTGGCGGGCAACGGGCGCCCGGCGGGGCTGACCCACAAGCTCTGGGCGGATGAGGTGAACGCGCGCGGCGGGCTGCTCGGCCGGCCCGTGCAGATCGTCACCTACGACGACCAGAGCAGCGGCGCGCAGGTGCCGGGCATCTACACGAAGCTGATCGACGTGGATAAGGTCGATCTTGTCGTCTCCGGCTACGCCACCGCCATCATCGCGCCCGCCATGCCCGTGGTGATGCAGCGGAACCGGGCCTTCGTCTCCCTCTTCGGCACCGGCGTGAACAGCGAGTTCAAGTACGACCGCTACTTCTCCATCAACCCCTCGGGCTCCAACCCCAACCAGACCTTCGCCAAGGGCTTCATCGAGCTCGCCCTGGCGATGGACCCGAAGCCCCGCAGCATCGCCATCGTCAACCTGGACAGCGACTTCCACCAGCGCGCGGCGGAGAGCGCCCGCGCCCTGGCCCGCAGCGCCGGGCTGCGCGTGGTCTATGATCGTGCCTACCCGCCCACCACCGTGGACTTCTCCCCCATCATCCGCGCCGTGCAGGCCGCGCGGCCGGACGTGGTCTTCGTCGGCTCCTACCCGCCGGACACCGCCGGGCTGCTACGAGCGGCCAGCGAGCTGCGGGTGAACTTCCAGCTCTTTGGCGGCCCGATGATCGGCCCGCACATCACCGCCCAGAAGCTTCAGCTCGGCCCCATCCTGAACAACCTTGTCGTCTGGGACGTCTACGCGCCGGAGCCGACGCTGCAGTTCCCCGGCACCGCCTCCCTGATCGAGCGCTACCAGCCGGTCGCGGCGAGGGAGGGCACGGACGCGCTGGGCTACTACGTGCCGCCCATGGCCTATACCCAGATGCAGGTGCTGGAGCAGGCCGTGAAGAAGGTCGGCAGCCTGGACCAGGCCGCGCTGGCCAAGGCGATGCACGAGACGGTCTTCGACACGGTGATCGGCCCCGTGCGCTTCGACGCCCAGGGGGAATGGCCGGAACCGCGCGACATCTACACTCAGTACCAGGGGGTGCAGGGCAACGGCGTGGACCAGTTCAAGAAGGCAGGCACGCAGGTCATCCTCTACCCCGCGCAGTACAAGTCCGGCGAGCTCCGCAAGCCCTACACGGCCGGCGCCTGACATGGACCCGGACCTCGCCCTTCTCCTGAACGGGATCGTCTCGGGCCTGCTGCTCGGCGGTCTCTACGCCGCGGCGGCAGCCGGCCTCTCCGTCTCCTTCGGGATGCTGGACGTGGTCAACATCGCCCATCCCGCCTTCATGGTGCTGGGCGCCATGCTCGTCGCCCTCCTCTGGGGGGCGACGGGGATCGACCCGCTGGTGCTCTCGGTCCTCCTCACCCCCGCCTTCTGGGCGCTGGGGGCGGCGATCTACGTCGCCTACCACCACTTCTTCGAGCGGCGCGGGGACGAGGCCATCCAGGGCCTCGCCTTCTTCTTCGGCGTGATGTTCATCATCGAGATCGGGCTGGTCCTCGCCATCGGGCCGGAGCAGCACTTCGCCGACGCCTCCTACGCCAACGTCACCTGGCGGCTGGGCGAGATCGACCTGCCGCTGCGGATGCTGGTGCCGGCCCTCGTCGCGCTGCTCGCCATTGGCGGCCTCGCCCTGTTCCTGCGCCGCACCTTCACCGGCCGCGCCATCGCGGCGGTGGCGCAGGACCGGGAGGCGCTGCGGCTGCTGGCCATCGACCCCGTGCGCATCAAGCGGCTGGCCTTCGGCATCTCCATCGCCATGGCGGCGCTGGCGGGCGGCGCGCTGGTGGTGGTGCAGCCGGTGGAGGCTTCCTCCGGCCACATCTTCATCGGGCGGGTCTTCGCCGTGGTCATCATGGGCGGCCTCTCCTCGCTGTGGGGCTGCGTGCTGGCGGCGCTGGCCTTCGGCGTGGTGGAGAACGTGACGGCGAGCTTCTACGGCCCCTCCTGGTCCCCGGCCGTGGCCTTCGGCGCGCTGCTGCTGGTGCTGGCGGTCCGCCCGCAGGGCTTCTTCGGGCGCGCGGCATGAGCGACGCGACCCTTCCCGCCATGCCGGTGCTTCCGGCGCCCCGCCGGATGGGGCACGCCGCCTTCTGGCTGGCCTGCGCCGTCGCCGCGCTGGCCGTCATCGCGGTGCTGCGCGGCATCGGCAGCGAGTACGCCTACTTCGCCGCCACCTTCGTGCTGCAGTACGTCGTGCTCGCCACGGCCTGGAACATCCTGGGCGGCTATGCGGGCTACGTGAACTTCGGCGCGGCAGCCTTCTTCGCGGCCGGGGCCTACACCACGGTCGCGATCGGCAAGGCGCTGGGCCTCTCCCTGCTGCCCTGCATCGCCTTTGCCGCGCTGGTGGGCGGCGCGCTGGGCCTCGGCACGGGCCTCCTCACCCTGCGGCTGCGCGGGGCCTACTTCGCCATCGCCACGCTCTGCCTCTCCGTGGTGCTGCAGACGCTGGTGGTGAACTGGAGCTATGTCGGCGGCTCGCGCGGCGCCTACGTCATCCGCCCCCGGGACGTGCCCTGGCCCTTCGACACCTATGGCGGCTATCTCTGCGCCGTGGTGGTGGTGCTGGCCGCGGCCGCCATCGCCATCGCCCGCACGATCGAGAAGTCCCGCCTCGGCCTCGGCCTCGGCCTCGCCGCGCTGCGGGACGACGAGCAAGCGGCGGAGGCGGCGGGCGTGCCCACGCTGCGGCTGAAGCTGATCGCCACCACCATCTCCGGCGCCATGATGGCCGTGGCGGGCGCGCCCCTGCCCTTGCTCGGGTCCTACGTGGAGCCGAACTCGGCCTTCGGGCTGGCCTATGCCGTGAACGCCATCGCCATGCCGCTGATCGGCGGCACGGCGAGCTGGGCGGGGCCGCTGATCGGCGCGGTGGTCCTCGCCTCGCTCCAGCAGGCGGCGACGGTGACCATCTCCTCGGCCGCCAACCTGCTGATCGTGGGCGTGGTGCTGGTAGTGTTCGTCTGCGCCGCCCCCCACGGCATCCTCGGCTTGTTCAAGAAGGGCGCGCGATGAGCGAGGTCGTCCTGCGCGCCGATGGCGTGGGGAAGCGCTTCGGCGGCTTCACTGCCCTCTCCGGCGTCAATCTGGAGGTACGGGCCGGAGAGCGTCTCGGGCTGATCGGCCCCAACGGCTCGGGCAAGAGCACCTTTACCAACTGCCTCGCCGGCGCCTTCCCCAGCCATGATGGCGGCTTCACCTTCAAGGGGCAGAAGCTGGCCGGGCTGAAATCGCATGAGCGGGCGCGGCGCGGGCTGGCCCGCACCTTCCAGCTCCCCCGCCCCTTCCGCGGCCTCTCGGTGATCGAGAACATCCGCGTTCCCCTCGCCTATGCCGGCCGGCATGAGGCGACGGAGGAGCGGGCCATGGAATGCCTGGAGTCCGTGGAGCTGGCGGGCAAGGCGCAGCGCATGCCGAAGGAGCTGACGCAGGTGGAGCTGCGCCGGCTGGAGCTGGCCCGCGCCACGGCACTGAAGCCGGAACTGCTGATCGCGGACGAGGCGATGGCCGGGCTTTCCCACGCGGAAGTGGACCAGATCCTGGCTCTCCTGTTCCGCCTGAACGCCGGCGGCACGACGATCATCATGATCGAGCACGTCATGCGCGCCGTGACGGAGTTCTCCCAGCGCCTGGCGGTGCTGGTCGCCGGGAAGAAGGTCGCGGACGGAGACCCGAAGACCGTCCTCTCCATGCCCGAGGTCGAGGAGGCCTATCTTGGCCGCTAGCCTGCTCATCGAGGATGTGGACGCATCCTACGGCGCCGTGCGCGCGCTGGACGGCGTCTCGCTGACGGTCGCACCGGGCGAGACGGTGGCCCTGCTCGGCACCAACGGCAACGGCAAGACGACGCTGATGCGCTGCATCCTCGGCCTGCTGAAGCCCTCGCGCGGGCGGATCGCGGCCACCATCGACGGGCGGACGATCGAGCTGGTGGGCCGCACGCCGGAAGAGATCGTCGATCTCGGCATTGCCATCGTGCCGGAGGGGAGGCGGCTCTTCCCGCGCCTCTCCGTGGAGGAGAACCTGCTCCTCGGCGCCTACCGCCGCGCCGCCCGTGCCGCGATCCCGCGCCACCTGGAGTTCTGCTACGACGCCTTCCCCCGGCTGAAGGAGCGCCGTTCCCAGGCCGTGGGCAGCATGAGCGGCGGGGAGCAGCAGATGGTCGCGCTCGGCCGCGCGGTGATGTGCGCGCCGAAGATCCTGCTGGTGGACGAGCCCTCGGTCGGACTCGCTCCCATCCTCGTCGCCCGCACCATCGAGAAGATCGCGGAGCTGAAGGAGAAGCTCGGCCTCACCGTGCTCATGGCGGAGCAGAACTTCCACCAGGCCGTCCGCATCGCGGACCGCGGCTACGTGCTGGTGCACGGGCGGGTGGAGTTCCAGGGCGACTCCCCGGCCGCGCTGGGCGACAGCGATCTGGTCCGCAAGTTCTACCTGGGACTCTGAGCATGACCGCCTTGCAGGGATGGCGCCTGGGCTGGATCGGGGTGGGCCGCATGGGCGCGCCGCTCTGCCGCCGGCTGCTCGATGCGGGCGCCACGCTCTGCGCCACGGACACCAACCCCGCCCAGTTGGCGCCCCTGGCGGAGGCGGGCATCAGCCCTGCCGCGACCGCCGCCGCCATGGCGGGGGATTGCGACATCCTCCTCTCCATGGTGCCGAACGACGCCGCGCTGCTGGCGGTAGCCACCGGCCAGGGCGGGGTGTGCGAGGCGATCCGGCCCGGGCAGGTCTTCATCGACCTCAGCACCGTCTCCCCCGCCGCCTCAGCCCGCGTGGCGGAAGCGATGGCGGCGCGCGGGGCGGACTACATCCGCTGCCCCGTCTCAGGCAGCACGAGCACGGCGGCCGCCGGCGCCCTCACCCTCTTCGTTTCCGGCCCCGATGCCGCGATCGAGCGCTGCGCGCCGCTGCTGGCCGTGCTGGGCAAGGAGACGCTGCGCTGCGGGGAGGCCGAGGAGGCCCGCGCGGTGAAGCTGATGGTGAACATGGTCGTCGCCCTCACCCCTGCCGTGATCGGGGAGGCGCTAGCCTTCGGCGGGCGGCTCGGCCTGGATTGGGACGGGATGATCGACGCGCTGTCCCGCAGCGTCGTCGGCTCCCCCCTGCTCGCCTACAAGACGGAGATGCTGAAGGCGCGGGACTGGACGCCGGCCGCCGATGTCGACCTCGTTGCCAAGGACCTGGACCTTGCCCTGGCCGTGGGCGGGCGCGAGGGTGCGCCCATGCCTCTCTCCGCCCTCGCCCGGCAATTCGCCGCCGCCTACCAGGCCTCCGGCGAGGGAGGGCTGGACTTCTTCCGCGTTGCCACCTGGCCCGAGCGGCTGCTCGCGCCCAACCCTCGATAGGCCCCCCATGCAGGACGAGATCAGGGCGCTGGAAGCGCGCCGCTACGCCGCCATGCGCGACGGCGACCTGGAGGCGCTGGACCGGCTGCTCTCCGAGCGCCTGATCTACGCGCACTCCAACGCCAACACGGACACGAAGGCGAGCTATCTCGACACGCTGCGGGACGGCAGCCTGCGCTACCTTCACGTGGAGTTCGAGACGCACCAGGTGCTGGAGGCAGGCGCCGACGCCGCCGTCGCCCTGGGCAGGATGGGTGCCCGCGTCTTCCGCTACGGCGGGGAGCGCGAGATCGGCGGCATGACCTGCGCGGTGTGGAACCGGGAGAGCGGCGAATGGCGTCTCCTCTCCTACCAGCCGACCGCCATTCCGAAGGGTTAGACATGGTGAACTCGCTTCTTCCGACCACCGTCGTCGGCAGCTATCCGCAGCCGGACTGGCTGGTGGATCGCAGCGTGCTGGCGCAGAACCTCGTGCCGCGCGTGCGCATGAAGCAGATGTGGCGCGTGGCCGAGGACGCGCTGGAGGGCGCGCAGGACGACGCGACGCTGGTGGCGATCCGCGACATGGAGCGCGCGGGCATCGACATCGTGACCGATGGCGAGATCCGGCGGGAGAGCTATTCCAACCGCTTCGCCCTGGCGCTGGACGGCGTGGACGTGGACAACCCCGCCCGTACCATGGGCCGCGCGGGGAAGGAGACGCTGGTGCCGCGCGTGATCGGACGGATCCGCCGCAACCGGCCGGTGGAGGTGCGGGACGTGGAGTTCCTGGTCGCCAACACGGACCGGAAGACGAAGATTACCCTGCCCGGCCCCTTCACCCTGTCGCAGCAGGCCTCGGACGAGTTCTACGGGGACGAGGAAGCCATGGCGATGGACTACGCCGCCGCCGTGAATGAGGAAGCGCGCGACCTCAGGAAGGCCGGTGTGGACATCATCCAGTTCGATGAGCCGTGGATGCAGGCCCGCCCGGAGGCCGCCGCCCGCTTCGGCGTAAAGGCGCTGAACCGCGCGCTGGAAGGCCTGGAGGGCGACACGGTCGTCCACCTCTGCTTCGGCTACGCCGCCGTGGTGAAGGAGAAGCCTTCCGGCTACTCCTTCCTCCCGCAGCTGGCCGACTGCACCGCGGCGCAGATCTCCATCGAGGCCGCGCAGCCGAAGTTGGACCTGGCCGTGCTCGACGGCCTGCCGGGCAAGACCATCATGCTCGGCGTGATCGATCTCGGCACGCCGGAGGTGGAGACACCTGAGATCGTGGCGGACCGCATCCGCGCGGGGCTGAAGCACCTGCCGGCCGAGCGCCTGGTCGTCGCGCCGGATTGCGGCATGAAGTACCTGCCCCGCCCACGCGCCTTCGCTAAGCTGAAAGCTATGGCGGACGGCGCCGCGATCGTGCGCCGCGAGTTGCAGGGCTGATAGGGTGACCTTCGGCATCGGGGTGATCGGCCTGGGGATGGCGTCCACGCCCCACATGATGGCCCTGAAGGAGCTGGAGGCGGCCGGACGGGTGCGGGTCCTTGGCGGCCATGCCCCCTCCCCTACCCGGCGGGAGGCTTTCTCGTCCCGCTGGGGCGTGCCGGTCTTTGCCGATCTGGCGACGCTGCTGGCGGTGCCAGGGCTGGACCTCGTCCTCGTCCTCACCCCGCCCTGGACCCACCTGCCAGTGGCCGAGGCCGTACTGGCAGCGGGCAAGCACCTGATCGTCGAGAAGCCGCTGGAGGCGACGCCGGAACGGGCATCCGCCTTGGCCGCGGCGGCCGATGCAGCCGGCCGGCTCTGCGCGGTCTGCCTGCAGCACCGCTTCCGCCCTTCGGCCCAGCGGCTGAAGGCGGCGCTGGAGGCGGGCGCCCTCGGCTCTCCGCTCTCCGCCTCAGCCAGCATTCGCTGGTGGCGGGACGAGGCCTACTTCGCGCAGCCGGGGCGCGGCACGATCGAGCGCGACGGGGGCGGCGTGCTGCTCACCCAGGCCATCCACACGATCGACCTGCTGCTGCACCTCGCCGGGCAGGTGCGGGATGTTAAGGCCTTCGCCGTCACCTCTCCGCTGCGCCGGATCGATACCGAGGACGTCGTCGCGGCCGCCCTCCGGTTCGAGAACGGGGCGGTCGGAGTCCTGGACGCTACGACCGTTGCCCGCCCCGGCTTTCCCGAGCGGATCGAGATCGCCGGCACGCGCGGCAGCGCCGTCCTCACCGCCAACAGGCTGGAACTGCACGCGGCCGATGGCGGTCCTCCGGAGATCATCGGCGGCGATGAGGCAGGCGGTGGCGGGGCCGATCCCATGGCCTTCGATCACGGCCCGCATCGTGGCATGATCACTGCGATGCTGGACTCCCTGGACTCGGGCCGCCCGCCCCCGCACGCCGCCCGAACCGCACTGCCCGCGCAACGGCTGATCGCGGCGATCCTCGCGGGAGCGGTCGCGCCGTGAGATCTCTCGGCATCGTCGCCATGGCACTCCTGATCGGCGCTGGCGGCTTCGTCCTGACCGAGTTTTTCCGCTCGCAACGGCTGGCCGACCCGACCGACCGTTGTGTCGAGGCAGCCTCCTCTGCTCGCCAAGCCTTCGAGGCGGGACCGATGGCACGAGGCGGGCGGCGCGTGGAGGAGCTGACCGCGCCCCAGCGGGTGGAGACGCCCGAGGGCGCCATGCCCGGCCTGATCCTCTGCCGCGGCGAGGCGCGCTTCAGCTCCGGCGCGCAGGACACGCTGTGGTACGCGCTAGTGCCGGCGGCCGGTGGAGATGCCGGTCAGTTCATGATCCATGCTGCGCCGGGCGAGATGGGACGGCGAAGCATTCTAGCCCTTCGCTGAAGGCAGGGTTTGAACTCACATGATGGACAGCGATGACGAGCCGGTCGCGGCACGGCTGCCGCCCGGGCGATTCTACATGACGCCACAAGGCGAGGCGGCACTGCGGGCCGAGTTCGAGGCGAGAAAGGCGGAGCGGCATCGCGTCGTCGAGATCGTGTCCTGGGCCGCTGGCAACGGCGATCGGAGCGAGAACGCCGACTACAAGGAGGGCAAGCGCCGCCTGCGCGAGATCGACCGGCGGCTGCGCTACCTCGGGCAGCGATTGGATCAGGCGGACGTGGTCGATCCCGCCACCCAACCGCAGCGGGACCGCGTCTTCTTCGGTGCAACGGTGACCTACCTGACCGAGCAGGACGAGCAGAGAACCGTAACCATCGTTGGCGTGGACGAGGCCGATCTGGCCATGGGCAAGATCAGCATCGGATCGCCAATGGCGCTGGCCATGTTGAAAGCGCGAGTGGGGGATGAGGTAACGGTGCGAACGCCGACCGGCCCGAGCTCCGTCGAGATTACAGCAATCTGCTACCCGGCGCCGCCCTGATTAGGACGGCCCAAGCCCAAAACCCCCTCGTCCTTGTTGGGGCGAGGGGGTTGTCATGGTGTTGTATGGGATATGGATGCGGGGACAGGATTTGAACCTGTGACCTTCAGGTTATGAGCCTGACGAGCTACCGGGCTGCTCCACCCCGCGGTGGTGTAGTGATCATGTTCTCCGGTCGGGTGGCCTGGCGCTGACCGACTCTCCCGCGTCTTAAGACGCAGTACCATGGGCGCAGGGGCGTTTCACGGCCGAGTTCGGGATGGGATCGGGTGTGGCAGCCTCGCTATAGGCACCAGGCCACCGGGCCGGAGGACATGATGGGTGGGCGGACGCGGAGCGTTCTGCCCGGGATGGAAGGTGGTGTGTGGGTGGTGTGTTTGCGTGTTGGTGCTGCGTGCGGCGAGGGGGTTAGCCCTCAGCGGTGGGGGAGTGGAGTTCGATCGGGCGATTAGGACCGCTCGGCTGCGTCGGTTACCCGACTTCCACCTGCGGCCTATCGACGTGCTGGTCTGGCACGGCCCTTGGGGAGACCTGGTTTTGAGGCTGGTTTCCCGCTTAGATGCCTTCAGCGGTTATCCGTTCCGCACTTGGCTACCCGGCGATGCGGCTGGCGCCACAACCGGTGCACCAGAGGTGCGTCCATCCCGGTCCTCTCGTACTAGGGACAGATCCTCTCAAGTCTCCAACACCCATGGCAGATAGGGACCGAACTGTCTCACGACGTTCTAAACCCAGCTCACGTACCGCTTTAATCGGCGAACAGCCGAACCCTTGGGACCTGCTCCAGCCCCGGGATGCGATGAGCCGACATCGAGGTGCCAAACCTCCCCGTCGATGTGGACTCTTGGGGGAGATCAGCCTGTTATCCCTAGAGTACCTTTTATCCGTTGAGCGATGGCCCTTCCACGCGGGACCACCGGATCACTAAGGCCGACTTTCGTCTCTGCTCGCGCTGTCGCGCTCGCAGTCAGGCGGGCTTGTGCCTTTGCACTCAACAGCCGATGTCCGACCGGCCTGAGCCCACCATCGCGCGCCTCCGTTACACTTTGGGAGGCGACCGCCCCAGTCAAACTGCCCACCAGGCAGGGTCCCGGCCCCGGCTAACGGGGCTCGGTTAGACGCCAGAAAGGCGCAGGGTGGTATTTCAAGGTTGCCTCCGCAGAGGCTAGCGCCCCTGTTTCATCGGCTCCCACCTATCCTACACAGCCCCTTCCTGGCGCCACTGCCAAGCTGCAGTAAAGGTTCATAGGGTCTTTCCGTCTGACCACGGGTACCCCGCATCTTCACGGGGAATTCAATTTCGCTGAGCCCATGCTGGAGACAGTGGGGAGGTCGTTACGCCATTCGTGCAGGTCGGAACTTACCCGACAAGGAATTTCGCTACCTTAGGACCGTTATAGTTACGGCCGCCGTTTACCGGGGCTTCAATTCAAGGCTCTCACCTCTCCTTTTAACCTTCCGGCACCGGGCAGGCGTCAGACCCTATACGTCGTCTCTCGACTTCGCAGAGCCCTGTGTTTTTACTAAACAGTCGCCACCCCCTGGTCTGTGCCACCCCAACCCACTTGCGTGAGCAGGGGTCTCGCTTATCCCGAAGTTACGCGAGCAATTTGCCTAGTTCCTTCAGCATGGTTCTCTCAAGCGCCTTGGTATACTCAACCAGTCCACCTGTGTCGGTTTCGGGTACGGTCCATAATCCCAGTGCTATTTCCCGGACCTCTCCAACCGCCCCCCCAATCCGATAAGGGGGAACAGAACTTCAAGGTCGTCACATCTGGGGGGCCAGGGAATATTCACCCTGTTTCCATCGGCTACGGCTGTCGCCCTCGCCTTAGGGGCCGGCTCACCCTGCGCGGATTGGCCTTGCGCAGGAACCCTTGGACTTTCGGCGAGAGGGGTTCTCACCCTCTTTGTCGCTACTCATGTCCGCATTCGCACTTCCGATACCTCCAGGACCCGTCACCGGTATCCCTTCACAGGCCTACGGAACGCTCCGCTACCGCGTGCATTGCTGCACACCCACAGCTTCGGCTCGTGGCTTGAGCCCCGTTACATTTTCGCCGCAGAACAGCTATTAGACCAGTGAGCTATTACGCTTTCTTTAAAGGATGGCTGCTTCTAAGCCAACCTCCTGGTTGTTTTGGCCGTCCCACATGCTTTCCCACTTAGCCACGAATTAGGGGCCTTAGCTGGTGGTCTGGGCTGTTTCCCTCTCGACAATGGACCTTAGCACCCACTGTCTGTCTGCCACGCTATACTCACCGGCATTCGGAGTTCGGTAGGGTTTGGTAGGGCTTTGGGCCCCCCTAGCCCTTCCGGTGCTCTACCTCCGGCGGTAAACGCATGACGATCTACCTCAATAGATTTCGCGGAGAACCAGCTATTTCCGAGTTTGATTGGCCTTTCACCCCTAGCCACAGCTCATCCCCGACTTTTTCAACAGGCGTGGGTTCGGCCCTCCAGTGGGTGTTACCCCACCTTCAGCCTGGCCATGGCTAGATCACTCGGTTTCGGGTCTCATGCCGGCAACTCAAGCGCCCTTGTCAGACTCGCTTTCGCTGCGCCTACACCTCACGGCTTAAGCTTGCTGCCAACACGAACTCGCGGACCCATTATACAAAAGGTACGCCGTCACCCCACAATGAGGGCTCCGACTGCTTGTAGGCGCTCGGTTTCAGGTCTCTTTCACTCCCCTCGTCGGGGTGCTTTTCACCTTTCCCTCACGGTACTTGTGCACTATCGGTCGCCAAGGAGTATTTAGGCTTGGAGGGTGGTCCCCCCACGTTCAGACAGGGTTTCACGTGCCCCGCCTTACTCAAGGATCCATGCGCGCCATACGCCTACGGGGCTATCACCCACTGCGGCAGAGCTTTCCAGCTCCTTCGGCTTAACGCACATAAACCACTGGCCTACTCCGCTTTCGCTCGCCACTACTCGCGGAATCTCTGTTGATGTCTTTTCCTCCAGGTACTGAGATGTTTCAGTTCCCCGGGTTCGCCTCCCACGCCTATGTATTCAGCGCAGGATCTCCATACAGGAGGGGTTTCCCCATTCGGACATCCGCGGATCAACGATCGCTCGCATCTCCCCGCGGC